>JBBRWP010000284.1:0-3888 GCA_038249175.1 Acetivibrionales bacterium | reverse complement strand
GATGAAAAGTTGATATGTTCCCCCAAACCTCAAAGTAAAAAATGCCGTGGATATGTTTCCGTAAACAGACGGCTCGCAAGACATCAATGCTGTCCTCTCGAGCCAAGGTGTGGCAACGATTTCAATGTCACAGTTGATGATATCCTTCGTCTTTTCCTGCAGTGCGGCAATGACTTCCTTTTCCCCTGCGGTTGGACTTCCACCTCTGAAAATAACCATTTTTTCACGTTTGGAAATGTCGAGACCCGGAGCTTCGGATGCTGTGACTGTTTCGGAAGGCGCTGCCACTGAAGCAGTGGCGGATGAACTTTCGGATGGCAGCACGGAAGTTGTCGAAGAGGGTGCTTGTCCACAGGCCGTGAATGTCAGGACCAAAATCAACATCATCAGGACAGGAAAATACTTTTTTTCACGCAACATGATCATTCCTCCTATTTGTATGTGTACATCGATTTAATCGCATCATGGGTTTCGGTTATTGCCGCACCGGTGCGAAAGCCGCCGAATATCCTGACACTGTGTTCAGCCTAGCATGCAGCGATATACAAATTCAATGAAAAGTTCCCGTCTTTCTTGCGAATATCTGTACAAATTGTTTACAAATTTCGATGATTATTAAGAAATCGTGAGAATCTTTGAAGGGCAGAGGCTTTTTAGCGGATAACGTACCGACCCCGGCGACAACAAAAAAACGGCGCAGGAGCTTTTCCTGCGCCGCCATTTCAGCATTGGCCATCATGTATGCTTTTCAGTAGCGTCCTATTTTTTCAAAGGGGATGGGCTCCCAGCCGGGTAGTTTTGCCAGTGCATCCGCATCCGACCGGAATCGGTAGTCGCCATTGGCTGCATCCACAAAGCCCGGATCATCATTCAAGCTGTAAATGGCATTGTTGTCCACTTTAGCATAACGGTAGACTGCATCCGAGATCCGTCCGATCGACGCCTTCTTATCCAGTATCACATTACCTGAAACCACCGAGTAGGCAGGATTAATCGGGAACTCCGGGTCATCGGGGGTGGAGAAGTCTTCCGTCAATCGGGCAAGATCGGGATAATGCATCTTCCACACCTCAGAACGAAAAGGCATCTGGTGCAGCCGTTTCCACATGAAGCCATCCCTGCTTACAACACTGGCTCTAGCCCAGCCATCATGCAGGAATCCATCACGATTACGCCCGTCGTAATCTACCGCACTGTCTCCAGCGTTTAGGATCAGATTGTTCTGAATGCGGTTGTCCCGGCCGCCGCCTATCTGAATGGCCCATTCCGCCACATCGATGAAGACGTTGCCATAGGAGGTCTGGCCGGACAGGCCGTCGTCCCAATAGAGGCCCTGGGGATGGAATTCGCCGCCTCCGATGTGGGTCAGGCAGTTGTACCGTACCACTGTACCACGTGCTGCCCAGTCTTGTCCGGAGTATATTGCACCTGCATCATGGGAATGCAGCACCACATCGTGTATGTAGTTATACTCCACCAAATGGTCGTTTCCATAGTAAAAAACTGCCGCATGGGGAGAGTTATACATTTCATTGTGGGAACAGACATTTCCAACGCCGTCCAGACTCACCGCGGGTTGGTAGGTCAGACAAACCTCTGACCAGTCATGAATGAGATTGTTATCAACGATGTTGCCTCCCGCCTTTAGTTGGATACGATCACCGCCATCCACCCGGATACCCCCGCGCCCGGTGTGACTGATTTCACAACCCGTAACCAGATTGTCCGTGCCTGTTATGACCACCGCATTGCCAAGCACATTTGTGATTGTACAGTCCCTGACTACGTTTCCATTTCCGGACAGCACGATGGCATCCGTTCTGGTACACTTGCAGGTAAACCCTTCCAGCACAAGGCCCTGTACATCGGCAGCTTGTATCAACGGCTTAGATAGCAGAGAGATGTCGATGGTGGCAGTATCCATTTCTGCTATCGGATACACATAGAGCCAGCCGGTCTTACGGTCAAGATACCATTCGCCCGGTTCATCCAATTCCTCAAAAACGTTGTAGAAATAATAGCGTGCACCACGCTGACAGGCAAAGTGGCTGACATACTCGGGCTGTACCGTCCGCACCTTGGTATTGAATGCTTTGACAGGTGTGGAACTGTCCGCCCAGTCCCAGAAGAAATATCCAAACATCCAAACATCCTCATCGGACCTCCAGCCTGTCACGCGCTCGTTGGTCTCACGGTCAAGGATATAAGTGCCGCCGCGATGATTGCGGCGCTCCTGCCAATCCGTAAAATAGTTCTGGGGAGGAAACTCAGCAACATCTCCGACATCCATTACATCGGCAATCTTCAAAAACTCGTTGCCATTGGGATATCGGGCCAGCGTCATACGCTTCTGGTTGAAAAACAGCTCACAAGAACCCCCGATCGTATCACCATCATACTTTGCAGCGGTATGGTAGGCACCAATGGCATAAAGCTTGCCCCAGTCAGCTGGAGTGAGCCCAAGTTTTTGCAAATGAATGCGTACCACCGCATCCTGTGCCTTAGGATGCAAACGGGCTTTTTCTTCCTGAGGAAGCGGTTCGAAGCTTGCTGACGGCAGGGTCATGCCCCCATTGAGAATGACCTCACCGTTGGCGTGCCAGGTCGTATTACTATCTCGAGAACCAAACTCCAGTCCGCTGACACGATACTCACCCGCCTGGACACAAACCGTCAATCGATTGGTCCGGCCTGCTGCACGGAGAGCCTGCACAGCCTCCTGGGCTCGTACCATCGTTGCAAACGGTGCAGTAACGCTACCGTTCCCCATATCATTGCCGCAAGTGGCCACATAGAAGTCCCCTTGATACGAACAACAGCCTATGGGCAGTTTCGTATTCGGGATACTGAGATTGTTTGGTGATTTCACGTTAAAGACCCCCTCTCATGTTTCAGGTTAGACCTTTCAGAGTAATTCGTTTCCAATACGGAGTACTGCTCAATACTTCCCCTTCCCTTCGGTCAGGTTAATAGGGTTTTTTAAGGTGCCACTGCTCCTTCGGCTATTTTACAGGCCTTATGAAGTCATTTTTAAGCCCTTCAAAATCAAGGAAATCGGCAACGAACTGCTTACGCAGGAGCTCAAGCGGAATAAATTCATTATATTTCCCATTGATCTGCACCTTGTCGGGCAGCGGAAGCGCAACCAGGTCGAGGTCTGAGTTGAGTATGTCCGCGATGATGCCTTCTAATTCTTCTTTTGCACCGCTAAAGGTAACCTCAAGATAAAGGCATGTACGCCATGGCAGTTTGTTTTTGATTTTCCGGTGAAGCAGCGCATAATGCAGGGTTATCAACTGTCTGGTGCCTACCCAGGGGAAAACAGCGTATTTACTATCAGACAGCGGTGTTACGAGATGATTCAATATGCCGCTGTTTCGGGTAATGTATTGGATTTCGGCTAATCTTTCCGTACAGCGTTCACTTAAATATGGGTATGATTCATTTGTTTCCAGAACACTGCGTATTTTACGAACCAGAACCGTATGAAGCTCGGCATCGAAGTCCACATCCCAGTCCACAACTGAAATTCCAGGAACCCGTTTTACAAAGATCACCTTGGATTTGACATTCACGTCGACAGTTTCCCATGCCATTCCCGCCAATGCGAATCGGATACCCACCGGGTAGACTTTGTCAACTGTTCCAATGGTGCGGTTTTCGTCTTTTACAAGCAAATATTCCGGTGCGAGGAACACGGACAGAAATTTGTGACTATTGACAATTTTTTCCCCCTCATGGCCAATAATCAGCCCGCCATGCTCCGTGCGTTGTAACTGGTCTATGTTGATTAAATGAGAGAGTAACCGTTTATAATCATCTTGCGGTATGTTTTTGAAACAACCCAATGAAAGTATTGTTTGGGCAAGCCCTGCAGGAGACATTTCG
>JBBRWP010000283.1:0-3897 GCA_038249175.1 Acetivibrionales bacterium | reverse complement strand
TCTGGCCATAATGCCTTCTTTATAAACATTGTAGCAGATTCCAATCGGTGCTGGAAGAATATGCTTTTCACAACACAAAAAAACTACCTCAACCTGAGATAGTTTTTTTCGCCAACAATCGTTGGTTTTTGGAGGTGCCACCCAGATTTGAACTGGGGGATGAGGGTTTTGCAGACCCTGGCCTTACCGCTTGGCTATGGCACCATATTCAATTATCAAGACATTTACAGCGTCTTTCATGCAACAATGCTCTAAAAGACATTTCTGCTGCGCATTTCATTTTACAGGGGAAGCGCGGTTTCGTCAAGTATGAAAAAGTCGGAAATATCAGCATCAGCCTGTCATTGAACAACAGGTCGATCTTAGACGATTTTAATTTTACACTCAACCGTGGCGATAAAGCCGTCATTATCGGAGAAGAGGGAAACGGTAAATCGACTCTGATAAAGCTAATCTATGATGAAAATCTACTAGACGACTATTGTAACTATGGCTATTAGCGATTACTCTGCTTGCGCATGCTCATTTTCGCAAGCTGAGCCGCAACAAAAC
Organism: Acetivibrionales bacterium; assembly: GCA_038249175.1. GTDB lineage: Bacteria > Bacillota > Clostridia > DSM-8532 > DSM-8532 > JAEWSN01. The sequence goes on along the minus strand of JBBRWP010000283.1, from coordinate 3,345 downwards.
CGAAAACAATACCCAGCACGGCACCGGCCAGAACATCAGAAGGGTAATGTACATAGAGATAAAGTCTGGAAAACGCAATCAAACAAGCCAGAACCAATCCCGGGATCCACAGACGATTTTTACTGATAAAGAGGGCAGAAACCGATGAAAAAGAAGCAGCCGTGTGCCCTGACGGAAAAGAAAAATCCCTCGGTCTCTGAATCAAAAGCTGAATCGTTGTGTCGATATCAAAGGGTCGCACCCTTGCGAAAAACAGTTTCAGCATGATATTGCCAATCAGAAACGAAATAACAAGCGAAAATAGCACTGCCAACCCGGCCGTTCTATGCTTGCGCATGATAAGTAAAACAACAGCCATCAGTAACCATATAGCACCGGCATTTCCAAGGGTTGTGATGATTGGCATTAGAAAATCCAGATACCAGGGTCATCACGTTTTGAAAGCATGCTTCTGCTGATGAACATCCATAGTCATTCATGCGGAAAATTGCATGTTTTATGCTTTTTTTTGCAATAACAGCCAATCCGTTCTATGATACATTATATTAAGGAAAATATGCTGTTCTGTAAAGGAAGTTTTGAACGTAATCTCATCGCTATTTCATTGTCAGACGGAATAAGTGTGGTGGATAATTGCACTGCAAGCATGAGGGGCTCAGATTTCTTTCACAAGGAAAGGAAACAAGAATGAAACAATTCAACCCGGCATGGACCACCATGCAGCACCGCCGCAACCGAAAATTCGAACCCGATTTTCAGAATGTTTTACAAGTTTTTGAACGCAAGGTGCCAAGCAGACCCACCCTTTTCGAATTTTTCATGAATGAAGAAATTGATGAAAGCCTCGTCGGTTCAAAGCGCCCGCAAAACCGCCCGGACTTTATTCGCTACATGATGAATGTCTTCAAAACAGCGGGCTATGATTACGCCACCACTCACGCTTCCGACCTCCATTTCCCTAGCGCGCAACATGGGGAAGCGGGCAAGAAATCTGTCTCGCAAAATGCGAACGGCTTAATTACAGACAGGGCCACATTTGATACCTATCCCTGGCCGAACCCAGACGATTACGATTACAGCGTTTTAAAAGATGTCGAAGCCGATTTGCCCGATAAAATGAAGCTCATCGTATACGGCCCGGGCGGCGTCCTCGAAAACGCCATCCAGATTGTCGGCTATGAAGCCCTGTGTTACCTCATCGCCGACGACATGCCGCTGGTTGAAGATATTTTTGAACAGATTGGTTCACGCCTGGTCCGTTACTATGAATTGTGCGCACCCTACAGCTCGGTTGGCGCCTTGATATCCAACGATGATTGGGGTCACAGCACGCAGACCATGCTCTCCACAAACAACATGCAGGCGCTGGTGGTGCCATGGCACAAAGAGATTGCCAAGGCCATTCATGCAGCCGGAAAACCTGCCATTCTGCACTCTTGTGGCCAACTGCAGGAAGTGATGGACGATGTCATTGACACCATAGGCTACGAAGCGAAACACTCCTACGAAGACAAGATACTCCCGGCTGAGGACGCTTACGAGAAATGGCACAGCCGTATCGCCATCCTGGGAGGCATTGACCTGGACTTTGTTTGCCGTGGTGAACCGGAAGCCATTTGGCAGCGCTCGGTGGACATGTTAGAGCGAACTGCAAGTAGAGGCGGATACGCTCTTGGTTCAGGCAACAGCATTCCTTACTATGTACCCCACCAAAACTATCTGGCCATGATTTCTGCTGTGGAAGCATTTTTATAAAAAACTCCTTGACAATCGTATATCCTTAAATATATATTGTGATTGAGGTGATTATCAATGGATACTACAAAATTGTTTGTGAATGGTCAGAGTCAGGCTGTATGGCAGCCGAAACAATGTCGTTTTACGGATAAGGAAGGTTATATCCAAAAATTAGATAATACCCGTGTGTTGTCTCCAAAAGAACAGGCTTGGGGAACTTTTTTAGACGGACTTAACGACTTTACGAATGATTTTCTTGAAAACGGACGTTTTCCGGAAGTTCAAGTGCCGAGAGAAGTACAATGAAGTACATGCTGAAGTACTCTGCTTTTAGAATCTGCTTCAGTGATGGAAATTGATGGAAAACGATATAAAACAAAGACTTTGACAGGAAAGAGTACGATGGCTGTGTAGAATTCTGCACAGAAACCAACAGAAAGCACCCGGTAGATGAGAGGGGCAGGTTTCAGCCATCCGAATACATCCTTGAGTTGCGTGCCGAACATGCAGTGCATCAGTAGGTTCCGCCGGGCAGATGTCCGTTACAGCATCAGGACATCGATTTATCATCCGTGTCCATAGAGAGCGTCCCTTCCCGATACCCAAACAGTTTTTTCTGCAGTTTAGCTATTACTGCAGAAATGGCTGAGGTAAAGCATTCGGGCAGGAACGAAATCGAGGTGGTACCACGAAGCAAGCCTTCGTCCTCAGTGAGGATGAAGGCTTTTTTGCGTTCAAAAAGGAGGGACATTTTATGAAAACGACAGAAACACTCAAAATTATTGAAAAAGGATGTGACGAACTGGTGGGCCGGGAACACCTCGAAACACTGCTGAGAGAAAACAGAATACTGCGGGTGAAGTTCGGCATGGACCCAACCGCACCAGATTTGCATCTTGGCCATGCCGTGGTCTTACGCAAGCTGCGGCAGATGCAGGACCTGGGACACAAGATTATCATCGTTCTTGGCGATGCCACAGCACAGATTGGAGACCCGAGTGGTCGGTCCAAAACACGTAAACCCATGACGCATGAAGAAGTTCTGAAAAATGCAGCCACTTACCAAAACCAGCTGTTTAAAATTCTGGATAAAGACAAAACGGAAGTACGGTTCAACGCAGAATGGCTTTCCGGCAAAACGCTGGTCGAAGTGGTACAGCTGTTATCTACCTACACGGTAGCGCAGATGCTGGAGCGGGATGACTTTCATAATCGATTTTCTGAAAATGCTCCCATCGGCCTGCATGAATTTATGTATCCCCTCATGCAGGGTTACGATTCGGTGGCACTGGAAGCCGATATCGAACTTGGCGGCACTGACCAGAGGTTCAACATACTGGTTGGTCGAACTTTGCAGAAACACTATGGGCAAGTGGCACAGGCCGCCCTGTTTATGCCGCTTTTAGAGGGCGTGGATGGGAAAGAAAAGATGAGCAAAAGCTTGCAGAACCACATCGGTATTTTTGACCCTGCGAATGAAATGTTTGTGAAGGTGATGAAAATACCGGATGACCTGATTCTGAAATACTTCACCCTTTGTACAGATTTGCACCCGGACGAAATCGGAAAGTTCGCAAAGCGCCTTGAAGACGATGAAAACCCGCGTAC
>JBBRWP010000282.1:0-3900 GCA_038249175.1 Acetivibrionales bacterium | reverse complement strand
AGCAAAAACAATGGATTAATGCCATTGTGACCGGAACAAAACCCACTGTTTTACCGGAACAGGCCATTGTGGTCACACAAATTCTGGAGGCCATCTATACGTCATCCAAGACTGGAAAACCTGTGTTCTTTAAATAGTATTGTTCGTATTAAAATAGAACGGTATAATATCATGGGTTAAAAAAGGCTGCACCTTGGCGTGCAGCCTTTTTTGTCGGTAACACGTCATCCTTGTGTTGCGTGCTTCGGCTAAAAACTTTATAATATAGACACATAGACATTTAGGAGGTTTTATTATGGGAAAAGCATTGATTATTGGTGCCGGGGGCGTTGCTTCTGTTGTTGCACATAAATGTTGTCAGATGCCTGAAGTGTTTGAAGAAATCTGTATTGCCAGTCGCAGCATAGAAAAATGTCAGGCGTTGAAAGCAAAACTCGATGGCGGGAAAACAAAGGTTCATGCGGCCAAAGTGGATGCCGATGTGACGGCTGAAGTGGTTGCGCTTATCCGCTCGTTTCAGCCGGAAATGGTCATTCATGTGGCTCTGCCGTATCAAGACTTAACAATCATGGATGCCTGTCTGGAAACCGGGGTTCACTATTTGGATACCGCTAATTATGAACCGCCGGAAATCCCGAGGTTTGAATACAAGTGGCAGTGGGCGTACAAAGAAAAATTCGAAAAAGCAGGGCTCACAGCCATTTTGGGTTGCGGTTTTGATCCGGGTGTTACCGGTGTGTTCTGTGCCTATGGCCTGAAGCATTATTTTGACGAAATCCATACCATTGATATTCTGGATGCCAATGCCGGGGATCATGGTTATCATTTTGCCACAAATTTTAATCCGGAGATAAATATCCGTGAAATAACTGCCAATGGCCGTTACTTTGAAAATGGTCAGTGGATAGAAACCGCACCTTTATCAAAAAAAGAAGTGTACAATTTTCCAGAAATAGGCGCTAAAGACATGTACCTTTTGTACCATGAAGAGCTGGAATCACTGGCAGTGAACATCAAGGGCATCAAGAAGATTCGCTTTTGGATGACCTTTTCTGAAAAATACTTGACCCACCTGCATGTCTTGGAAAATGTGGGGATGACATCCATTGTTCCCATCCCTTTTGAGGGTAAAATGGTGGCACCCATCCATTTTCTCAAAGCCGTTTTACCGGATCCTGCTTCTCTGGGGTCGCGAACAAAGGGGAAAACAAACATCGGCTGTATTATGCAAGGAACAAAAGACGGTCAGCCCAGAACGTATTATGTCTATAATGTCTGTTCTCATGAAGCCTGTTATGAAGAGGTGGGTTCTCAGGCTATTTCCTATACCACCGGTGTTCCAGCCACCATTGGCGCTATGCTCTTGATGAAGGGTATCTGGAAAAAGCCCGGTGTATACAACGTGGAGGAGTTTGATCCGGATCCCTTTATGGCAGCGCTGAATCAATATGGTCTGCCCTGGCAGGAGAGTTTTCAACCACAACTGGTAGAATAGCCTTTTAGGTGAATTAGTTTCACCTGGTCTGTAAAACCTTGTAAGAATTTGATAACACAGATATAAAATATCGATAGGCAATGCAATTGCAGCGTTGCCGGGAATGTTGATATGGGGTTCATAAAAAGCACTCATAAAAGATATTTATAAAAAGCATTCAAAAAAATTACTTTGGAGATGGAAAAAGATTTTGCAAAAGCTACACAAGAAGCATAATACAAACGCATGAGGGGAAACTGATGAGCAAAAACCCGAATTTTCTAGATCCATCCTTTTCTACCCCATATTACCTGGTGGATGAACGACTCTTGGAAATAAACTTGCAAATTTTGGACAGCGTACAGCAAAAAACCGGCTGTAAAATTCTGTTGGCGCTCAAGGGCTTTTCCATGTTCAGCACCTTTCCACTGGTGGGTAAATATTTGCATGGCATCACAGCCAGTTCTCTTTATGAAGCCCGACTGGGTACGGAAGAAATGGGCAAAGAAGTTCATATCTATTCACCATCCTATATACCGGCCGATTTTGATGAGGTTCTGTCGATAGCGGACCATATGGTTTTTAATTCTTTTGACCAGTGGCAGCGGTATAAGGGACGGGTTCAACTAGCCAACGACAATGGCAGGAACATTTCCTGCGGCCTGCGTATCAACCCGGAGTACTCTGAAATTGCCACTCCGCTCTATAATCCCTGTTACACCCATTCGCGTTTGGGCATTACCCGGGATAATTTTCAAGGAGATGACCTTGAGGGCATTGACGGTTTACACTTCCATACGCTTTGTGAACAGAATTCTGATGCTCTGGCACATACCGTGCCCATTGTTGATGAAAAGTTCGGTGCATTCTTAAAGAACATGAAGTGGCTGAACATGGGTGGGGGACACCACATTACCAGGGAAGACTACAACATCCAGACACTGATATCATCCATTGAATTCTTTCAGCAAAAATACGGCTTGCAGGTCTATCTGGAACCGGGAGAGGCCATTGCGCTCAATACAGGTTTTTTGGTGACAACTGTTTTGGATGTTGTCCATAATGGCATGGATATTGCCCTTCTAGACACTTCAGCTGCCTGCCATATGCCGGATGTCCTGGAAATGCCATATCGTCCGGAAATTATTGGTGCGGGGAAAGTGGATGAATTCGAATACAATTACCGTCTGGGCGGACCGACCTGCCTTGCCGGGGATATTGTCGGGGACTATTCCTTTGCGCAACTGCTGAAAATTGGAGACCGATTGGTATTCACCGACATGGCCCACTACACCATGGTTAAAAACAACACCTTTAACGGGGTAGGATTGCCATCCATTGTCCGCTATAATGAAACAGAGGGCATGAAAATGGTGAAACAGTTTGGGTATGCTGATTATAAGAATCGGCTGTCATAAAAATGTGGCACAGCTGGAAGACTTCTCAGGTGTCTTTATGTTGGAGATCTGAAACCGATGAAACTGCCGATTATACAGAAGATAAGAATGGATATATCACGATGCTATACGTCAGAGAAACTATTCTGTTGACTTAAGTTGAAGATTAGAAAAAGGTTAACTATTTAGCCAAGTAAAATACAAGGATTTTCCATTACAATGATGTAGCATGGTAGGGAGGTTATCAATGGAACCGCTAATGAATGTGACGGTAGGTCAGCTCTTACGCAATGTCGCAGCACAGTTTCCAAACCGCGAAGCGGTGAAGTACACCGACAGGGATTTCCGCAGAACATGGAGAGAACTCGATGAAGAAACGGATCTCATCGCCAAAGGCTTTTTGGGCATGGGTGTGAAAAAAGGGGACCACGTAGCCATTTGGGCAACCAATGAGCCGGAGTGGATTTTAACCCTTTTTGCCACTGCGAAAATTGGTGCCATTTTGGTTACTGTAAACACCAGCTATAAGGTGTTCGAAGCGGAATATCTTTTGCGTCAATCGGATGCCAAAGTTTTGATTATGAAGGACGGTTTTAAAGATACCAATTATGTGGATATTATTCAAACGTTGTGCCCTACGTTGAAAGATGCAAAACCGGGCGCTTTAGAAAACGATATGCTGCCTTTTTTAAAGCATATCGTATTTTTAGGTCAAAACACTCCTGGCGGCATGTACTCCTGGAAAGATGTTGAAGCCCTGGCCGCGGGCATATCGGACAATGATTTAGCTGCCATTGAAAATACCCTCTTGCCAACAGAAACCATTAACATGCAGTATACATCAGGCACCACTGGCTTTCCCAAGGGCGTGATGTTAACACACAACAACATTGTAAACAATGGCAAGTGTATCGGCGATTGCATGAAATTTACAGAAGAAGACCGTCTTTGCATCCCTGTGCCGTTCTTCCACTGCTTTGGCCTTGTGTTGGCCATATTGGCCAGTGTGACCCATGGTACGTCCATGGT
>JBBRWP010000281.1:0-3900 GCA_038249175.1 Acetivibrionales bacterium | reverse complement strand
CCATGAAGTTATCGAAAAAGCCGCAAAGAGAAATGCAGTATGTCTCACAGGCGCTGTAGGTTATTGATTCATTTATTCTTCATTCATTTATTCATTTGTTTGTTTATTCTTCATTCATTAGTTTATGATTTAAGGAACGGTTTTTGACGATGTTTGGTTCAACCGATGTTGTCAGGAATCGTTCTTTTTATGGTACAATGAAGGTAATTCTGCGATGGACGTGGGCTTATACAATGAAAGTAACAACAGCATGATTGCAGGTTCATGCGTGTACGCGTTGATGACAGTATGATTTAGTTTGCTATAGTTTGATTGGTCGCAATAAAAGCATAACCATACCAGATGCCGGTACATGGAGGACACAATGGATACAAGCAGTTATTTGCACCGCTTGGTAGAGGTTTCGCAAAAGAAATATCAGCTGTTGGAAGCCATGCTGCAAACGTATTTGCTGCAGGATGAAGCACTATCAGCCGGAAATACGGAGAACCAGGACGAATTGATTGAAAATCGGCAGGCTTTGATGGACGCGATTGACAAACTGGATGAGCAGTTTCATGTATACAATGAGCGCCTGAAAAGCACACTGGGCATACAATCTTTGGACGCGCTATCGGATATGAAGATATCGGGTAAAGATGAACTGAAAAGCATCGTGGGTAGAATTACACGGATGCTGGAAGTGTTATCGGATAAACATCGAAAAACGGAAATGGCGTTGGCGTTGAATTTGCGTGTGGCGGCGGATCAGGTGCAGCACTTGAACAAATCGAAGATGGTGAGTAAGGCTTACCAGCCCGGTAGTACCATGCCTTCGCCATCGGTGTATTTTGATAAGAAAAAGTGAGCGGGGGCTTGTGGAAAGGTTGCTTAAAATTCGCAGCTTAGGAATATTCGCATGTATCGGAAAGGGTTTTTAATTGCCCATCAGAAAACAAGTCTTTTATGATTGTGGAAAGGTACCTTAAAATATGGCTGTAATTGTATGTTTGCGGTGTCAAATGCCGTTTCGCCAAAAAAAAGATGAAGAATACTGCCCTTTGTGCAGCAAGGGGAGCGAGGATACTTTTGGGCAGATCAAAGACTATCTGATGAAGAACCAGGGGGCTTCTGCCACGGAGCTGGTCAATGCCTTGGGTGTGACCATTAAACAGATTCAGTACTATCTGCGGGAAGAGCGGCTGGAAGTGACCGGGGGCGGGGCATCGGGGTTACGTTGCGATGGCTGTGGGGTGGCTATTCAAAGTGGACGTTTGTGTGAAGTTTGTGCGAAGAAGAGCGAGCAGCGCCGGAAAGCGGAACGATCTGAGGCGGCGAATAAGGCGTTGATGGAGAATCGGGAAGAGAATTTGAAGAAGTCGGCGTACCGGTACCAGAATAGGGATTCGTCTGGGAGGCATAAGTAGGGTGGTTGGGTTGTGTGAATGTATCTGAATGGCTAAATGATGAATGGCTGCATGAGAGAATCTCTATGCGTCAAGGGGACGTATGTGAAACGTAGACGGGTTTTTTTGACGCTTTTTGGTTTGCCCGATTTCACTGCCTATGGACGTGCACGTCGATACCACGATGAGAAACCATCAATCATTAATCCGCCTGTCCATCGGAGAAAAGGTTGTTCAGTGACGCCTTGTTCCTGTCGCGGTAGATATGGAAATCTGAATCGATGGTGATGATATCACGTATTTTTTCATTTTCTGACAGGATGATTAATGTGGCGTCGGCGAAATCCATGGGGACATCTGCATATTTTTCGGAATATGCGATGATTCGTGAAATATCTCCTATTTCAATCACTGGAATTTCTAGTGCACCACGTTCCATCCATCGCAGGAAATCCAGTTGGGCATTCACGTTGAAGTCTAGCATATGCAAGGTTTCTGTTGCGACAGCCCATGAGGTGACCAATCGACCACGAAAACTGCCCATAAAAAACCGTATTGTCGCATGGTATCGGTCACTCCGATCAAATAGCGCAATGAGGGGGCCGGCATCAATGAGGCATTTTCGCATGTAACTTCTCCTTCAACTTCTTTTTGTAGGTGACAGACAAATTTCCCTCGCCACTGCCGTAATTCCCCCAAAGATCTTCTCCGATGAGCGATGGATTCAGCGCCGCCTCCTGGCTCGCAATATATTGCTCAATAGCTTCCCTAACCACATCGGACTTTGACATTTTTACCCGTTTTGAAAGCGCCTCTACTTTTTCTTCAAGTTCCTTGGAGAGCCGCAGACTAAGCATGTGAAACACCACCTTTCGTCATACAAATTGTATGACGAGTTAATGTGTCTGTCAAGTTTCTTATCCGCATTCTTTTGTTAGTTGGTGAGAGGTGCCGCAATCAGTCACTTTCTTTTTCACCGCGTACATCTTCAGTCTTTTTTCCTTTATGCAGAATTTGTTCACGATGGAGAATCGGTGATGTACCAAACATAACACCCTCTGATATCGCTGTTCTTTCCATCAATACCAATTCTTGCGCAATTGATGTGATATTACGTTTGAAATCAGGCGACTTTACGAAGGGGCAAACACCTTGATTTTATCTTTCCCAGAGGAAAAGCGTAATAAAATCTTTGTCTGGTTCAACTGTTTTTTAGAAGGGTTTAAATCGTAAACGCTCCTGAAATGTTCCATCCGAACTATGTATTTCAACTCTCGTCGGAACACGTTTCTTGATTGATGAGATCAAGGATTTGTATTCTCAACGCCGGGACTTGGTTCGTAGACAAATTCCAAACAAGATTCATATTCAGTTCACCATAGCCATGAACAATTCATAGAGCCTTACCGTCTTATCAATCATGAGATGACTATCGGATTTCAATGGACCTGCGACGATGTCAACCTTTTTCTGAAGTCGATCTTGAATATCAAACTTCATGCCGGACAAATCAAACAAACTGGCAACACGCCCATCAAAGTTCACAAGCAAATCGATGTCGGAATTGTCGCCAGCTTCCTGCCTAGCATACGATCCAAACAAATCTACACTGAAAACTGGGTAGAAGGGGGCTACCTGTCGAACTGCTTCTTGGATTTGTTTCAATGTCATACTGTCCTCCTTGGAACACCTTATAAGCTTCGAAAAGATGACTTCCGCTGGGCATCCTTCATCTTGTCGATGATTTTATGTATTCACAATTGATACATAGCCTTCCACTAATATGGTATCACAATTAGAATCGTTATTTCAATGAGTAACCGGAATAATGTGACATCAGTAACATGTCACATGGACGGATTTTTTTGACACAGTTAATGGTTCAGCCGTTTTCAGATTCATCTTATACCGGCAATCACCACCGTATACTTCACCTGAGCCCCATACTTGGCGCGTGTCACGAATGTGTCACGGGGACATACTGTGTCACGGGGACATACTGTGTCACGGGGATATACTGTGTCACGGGGACATACTGTGTCACGGGGACATACTGTGTCACGGGGACAAGCTTGTTGACACATTTATTGAATGAACATCGGTTCTACCCAAAATATATAAGAGCGGTTTACCTTTAAAGTCTTCCAGTGACAATGGCGGATTGAATAGTTTTATCGTAATGTATGTGATAAAATGTAATGACTAGGACAGTTTATTGGTATGGTAATTGTGCGTCAATGAGGTAAGCAAGTGGGGGACAAATCAGATTATTGGTTTGAAATGGTTGAATATGATCTGGAAACGGCCAAAGCATTGCTGCTTACAAAAAGATATTTGTATGTTGGCTTCATGTGTCACCAGGTAATTGAAAAATCACTAAAAGGTTTGATCGCTAAACAGTGTATTGAAGATGCTGTTCCTCATATTCACAGCCTTACAAAATTAGCAAAAAAAGCCGAATTGTATCATGAAATGAGTGAGCAACATAAGGATTTGCTGGACTTTCTTGAGCCTT
>JBBRWP010000280.1:0-3922 GCA_038249175.1 Acetivibrionales bacterium | reverse complement strand
AGCGGTGTCAGCCACCCTCAATGCCAGTGGTGCGATAAGCGCCATGGAAAACGAGATTGGTCGCTGTTTTCATAGAGAGGTTCAGATTCATGTGTTGGAGCCACTTGCTGCACCGGATCATGAAGTGGTTTATTTTCAGAAGAAACAAGAGGCCGAGGCGCAGGCAGTTGCAGAATCCCGGACAAAACAAGTCGAACAGGGTGGTGCCGCTGTGCAGGTTGGTTCTTGTGTTCAACAAGGTGGCGGAAAGACGGGCAGCAACACCACAGCCTTCCCAAAAAAGAACCTGAATCTTCAAAACAACAAATCTGATGGCGGAGGATTCAACCGGAATGCTTTTTTTGGCGGCAGCAACGAAGGCGGCAACGGGGGTAACAGCAACGGAAACTACCCCAAAAGGGTATCGAAAAAGACCGAAAAAGGCGCTATTTATGGCCGTCTGGTCAAAGAAAAAGCCTTGCAGATGGTGGATGTTACATCCGATTCCGGTGACGTGGTTGTGCAGGGTCGTGTCTTAAAGACCGAACTGAAAGAACTGAAAAGTGGACGAAAAATCTTTACCTTTGATATCACTGACGGCACATCGTCTGTAACGGTGAAATGTTTTCCGGATGAAGAGCGGGAAGCAGAAATAACGGCAGGCATTTGTGCCGACGCTGGAGTAAAGCTTCGTGGGGAAGCCCAGTATGACAAGTTTTCCGATGAAATGACTATTATGCTGCGCGATGCAGTACCGTTCGATTTGGGCATAGTGAAGCGAACCGATAAGGCTGAAAAGAAAAGGGTGGAGCTGCATTTGCATACCCAAATGAGCTCTTTGGATGCCGTTAGCGGTGTAAAAGCCATGATCGATCGTGCCGCCTCCTGGGGACATTCCGCTGTGGCTATTACAGACCATGGTGTGGTGCAGGCCTTTCCGGATGCACAGGGCATGGCCGAAAAACTGGCAAAAAAAACACCCATCAAAATTATTTACGGCATGGAAGGCTACCTGGTGCCGGATGAACCGGAAACAGGCTATGCCGGAGAAAATGCCAAAAAAGGGGAAAGTTTTCATGCTATACTGCTGGTGAAAAACAAGGTGGGGCTGAAGAACATGTACCGTATTGTTTCAGAGAGCCACCTGAACCACTTTTATAAAAAACCACGGGTGCCCCGCTCTTTGTTCGAAAAATACCGGGAAGGCATTATTCTGGGAAGTGCCTGTGAAGCCGGCGAAGTGTTTCGGGCCATTTTGTCGGGGAAAGACACAGAGACTTTGCAAAAAATCGCCAGACGGTATGATTACCTGGAGATACAGCCGACCGGGAACAATCAGTTTTTGCTGACCGATGGCACGGTCAAGGATGTAGAGGATTTGAGAAACTATAATCGCCGTGTGGTGACGCTGGGGGAGGAGTTGAATATCCCGGTTGTGGCCACCTGTGACGTCCATTTTTTAGATCCGGAAGATGCTGTGTTTCGTAAAATATTGCAGGCCGGACAAGGATATAAGGATGCGGAGCATCAACCCCCGCTTTTTTTTAGAACCACGGATGAAATGCTGGAAGAGTTCGCCTACCTTGGAAAAGAGAAAGCCTACGAAGTGGTGGTGACGAATACCAACCTGGTGGCAGATTGGCTGGAACCTGTGCAGCCCATCCCCTCAGGCACTTTTCCACCACACATGGACGGTGCTGAAGATGATATCCGGCGGATGAGTGAAGAGAAGGTTCATCAACTTTATGGTACGGATTTACCGCAACAGGTGCAGGAACGGGTGGAACGGGAGCTGAATTCCATCATTAAAAATGGCTTTTCCGTGATGTATATGATTGCGCAAAAGCTGGTCTATAAGTCCAATGAGGACGGCTATCTGGTTGGTTCACGCGGTTCGGTCGGCTCTTCTTTTGTGGCTTATTTGATTGGGATTACTGAAGTCAACTCCCTGCCTTCTCATTATCGCTGTGAAAAATGTTTTTTTACGGAGTTTCATGAAAAAGATGCACAGATCGGCTGTGGTTTCGACTTACCGGAAAAGAACTGCCCGGTTTGCGGTGCGCCGCTGATCAAAGATGGCTATGACATTCCCTTTGAAACCTTCCTAGGGTTTGATGGTGATAAAGAACCGGATATCGACCTCAACTTTTCCGGCGAGTACCAGAGCAAGGCCCACAAATACACGGAGGAATTGTTTGGTGAGGGCTATGTGTTCCGGGCCGGTACCATTTCTACCATTGCCGACAAAACAGCTTTTGGCTTTGTGTCAAAGTACTATGAAGGGATGGGAACCTTTGCCACAAAGGCGGAAAAAGACCGTTTGGCGGCCGGGTGTACCGGCATTAAGAAAACCACGGGGCAGCATCCCGGCGGTGTCATGATTGTACCGAAAAACATGGACATCTATGATTTCAGTCCCATTCAACGCCCGGCCGATGCGGCGGGTTCGGATATCATTACGACACATTTTGATTACCACTCCATCTCCGGACGTATACTAAAACTGGATATTCTGGGGCATGATGACCCCACGGTTATCCGTATGCTGGAAGATTTAACGGGCATCAATGCCCAGGAAATACCCATTGGTGAAGCCAGAACCATGGAAATTTTCCGTTCCACAGAACCGCTGGGCGTTACACCTGAACAGATTAACAGTGAGGTGGGTACCTTTGGTGTGCCGGAATTCGGTACGAAGTTTGTGCGGCAAATGCTCCTGGACACTATGCCCACTACGTTTGCCGAGTTAATCCGGATATCCGGTTTGTCACACGGTACCGATGTTTGGCTGAACAATGCACAGGAACTGGTCCGTGCCGGTGTAGCCACCCTGCCCGAAGTTATATCCACGCGCGATGATATTATGATTTATCTGATTCAGCATGATTTGCCCCACCTGACCGCCTTTAAAATTATGGAAAATGTGCGGAGAGGAAAGGGCCTAAAACCGGAGGAAGAAACGCTGATGCAGGAAAAAGGGGTGCCGGAATGGTACATCAATTCCTGCAAACGCATCAAGTACATGTTCCCCAAAGCCCATGCGGCTGCGTATGTGATGAGTGCCTTCCGTATTGCATGGTTTAAGGTGTACAAGCCAAAGGCTTTTTATACGGCTTATTTTAGTGTTCGTGCGGATGGCTTTGATGCAGACATTGTGGCCAAAGGTCCGGAAGCCATTTCGCGTGCCATGCGGGAAATTGAAGTCAAAGGAAAAGGCGCCACTGCCAAGGAAATTGACCTGCTGACCATTTTGGAAGTGGCCAGAGAAATGTTATTCCGGGGAATACAGTGCCTGCCAGTCGATTTATACAAATCTGATGCGATGCGCTTTCTAATGACAGAAGAAGGTATTTTGCCGCCCTTAACAGCATTACAGGGTTTGGGTGGGTCTGCCGCTGAAAAAATCGTTGAAGCCAGAAAAGCAGGAACGTTCTTATCGCAGGAAGACCTGAAGATTCGTTCCGGCATTTCCAAGGCCGTCATTGAAATGATGGAAAAACATGGCTGTTTAAAAGATTTGGAAGCGACAAGCCAGATATCGTTGTTTATGTTTTGAGGTGTCACGTGTGTCACGGGGACGGTTCTACTGTCACACATGCTGCACGCAGCATGTGTGACAGTAGAACCGTCCCCGTGACACATGACAGTAGAACCGTCCCCGTGACACATGACAGTAGAACCGTCCCCGTGACACACGAAGGAAACAGGAGGATTTTATGCAGGATATGATGAAGAATTTGAAAGAGACCGCAGCCTGGCTGACACAAAGAATCGATAGAAAACCGGAAATCGCCCTCGTCCTTGGTTCCGGCCTGGGTGCTTTATCGGATAAGATTCAGAATAAACAGGAAATTTCCTATGCCGATATTCCCGGGTTCCCAAAAGCCACTGTACCGGGACACGCCGGAACACTGGTTTTCGGATCCCTTGCCGGCAAACAGGT
>JBBRWP010000279.1:0-3949 GCA_038249175.1 Acetivibrionales bacterium | reverse complement strand
CTTTGGAACTCTGGAGAAACAACATCATCATGTGCATTGACGGATTTTTCGATGATGTCTTTATTGTCAGCTGCTGCCTTCTTATCGTCTTTGGCCGCATTCTCGTTGCAGCAACCTTCATCATTACAGCAATCTTCATCACATGAACTTTCGTCGTTACAGCAATCATCATCACAGCAACCTTCGTCGTTACAGCAACCTTCATCATTACAGCAATCTTCATCACAACAACCTTCGTCGGCGCAACAATCTTCATCACAACAGTCGTCGCAACAACACTCATCCTCATGACAATCATCACAAAAGTCCAACAATAATCTTTCTCGATGTCCCCGGACAATTTTTTTCGTCAGTTCAATGGCACCCCAAACCGATAAACCCAAAACCACGGCAGCCCCGAAACCAAATCCTAAATATTCATACTCTTTTCTTGTCATGTACAACACTTCCTTTTCTTTTATTTGTCTGTGATTATTGGAAACACACTATGGTTCACAAACATTTGTGTAATTGTTACTTACCCGTTTTATAATCTGTTGAACCGTATAAATCCATGAGCGCTTGTCATTGTCCTAAGGTTTATCACTGCGATTTCGCAATGCCTCACGCTGACAGGCCAGTGAATAGCGCATCAGAAGCGCGGCATCGGTTTTACTGATTTCTTCAATTTTAATACCAGCGGCGAAGGGATAGGCCTCCGAAGGGTCTCTTTGAATTGAGCGAACCACGCGCCCTTTAAACGTCACGCGTCCTTTGACATCTTCTTTTTCCAACACCAGCGTACATTTTACGGGTTCATCTTTGAATAGCTGCATTTTTGTCAATGCGCCCATGCCGCCGGTGCTAATGTCGCAGGTGATGGTTTTTATTTGTTCGGCAATGGGAACAATATCATATTTTCCATCGCTGTCTCTGGAATATCTTTGCAGAAAAACGTCAACAAAGGTATTTACGCGGTAATCGTTGCGCCGGTTGGCATTTTCAATTTCTGAATTCTCTGCTTTTTTTGCCACCAAAACAATTGTGGCGTTGCTACGTTCATAGCCTGTCGCAACACAGGTAATCTGGTAGAGAGATCCGCTCATTTGCAGGTAAAGACGGAAGTGCTCTCCGCTTTTGATGCGATGACCACTCAGCAATTCCAGGGGCGCAACCATCCGTATTTCACCGTTGGTATCATTGGTTGCTTCAACAACCGTCGGAAACAGGAGGTTTTCCTGTGCCCCGGTGGGTGCGTGTGTTTCAATATCTGCTTTTGTACCGACACGAATGTCTTTGAGTCTGTAAGGCATCTAAACTCCAGTGCTTGGTAAAGATTCTGAGATGAGCCGGCTCAGCTAGTGAAAGATCCATAAAACTGTCATTGTTCGCCGCCATCACATTATATCAAAAAAAATGCCACAGAGGTATTCTGTTAATGATTCTTCGTAATTCACGAATTTTTTACATGATACCCGTTAATTTTAGTAAAGACACTTGACGATTACCGGTAGAAGGGTGAATAATGTGAACCATAACGAAAAAACACCAGTGTGCTGCCCTGTTTAGATTCTGCGACCAAGGCGGTGAAGCCTTTCAGTGGGAACTTTCCGGAAAGCCCAGCCAGCAGAAAGGATCTATATGTTCAATAAAAGGAATTTATTCATCCCCGGGATGAAGCGGGAAGCCATTCTCTTGTTTATTGCTATTGCCTTTATTGGGATGTCGCAGGGCTTTTCCGAAAACATCTGGACTAATTTTTACAACATCATTGGGATGGGAACCAGTCAAAGGACACTGCTGGAACCCATTCGAGAAATGCCGGGCTTGTTGATGATGTTCATTATTGCCGCACTTTCCTTTCTAACGCTTGGTCGTATGGGTGCACTCGCTATGGTAACGCGCGCCGGTGGTCTGTTGATGCTGGCCTATTTTGTGGATGGGTTCAACCCTGTATTTCTAACACTGATGGTTGTTGTCAGTCTGGGTGACCATATTTTTATGCCCTTACGCAACAGCATTGGTATCACGGTTGCCAATGTCGGCTGTGAGGGCAAGGTCATCGGCACCATGGACGCCATGGGCACGGTTCTCTATATGGCGGCTTCGTTGCCTATCCTGTTTTTCTTTAGCGGGAAAGACATCGGTGACTATCGTATCCTTTTCTATCTTGCTGCCGCGGCTGCCCTGATGGCCGGTGTGGCACTTTTCTTTATGCGAACCCGACGTTCAGATGAAGTTCGTGTCAAGAACCGTCTCGTCATAAAGAAAAAATACTGGTTATACTATCTCATCAGCTTTATCAGCGGTTTAAGAAAACAGATTTTTTTGGTTTTTGCCCCCTGGATGCTGGTAAAAACATTCTCGCAGCCCCTGCAAACCATGACCCTTCTGAACATTGTCGGTGCCTTGGCCATTTTCTTTTTTAACCCCTTTATGGGGCACCTCATTGATAAATACGGGGAGAGAAAACTGCTGGTGGGTGGGGGCATTGTTGCTACCGCCATATATACCACCTATGCATTCCTGTGCACCCAAAGTCCTGAAAACGGTGTGGTGGTGCTGGTACTGCTGGCTTTGAGTTTTACCGACCGCTTGTCACAATCCACCCTTATGGGGCGCGATGTTTTTGTGAAGCATACCGCAGACAATCCGAGTGAAATAATGCCCACCCTATCTGTCGGGGTGAGTATGGATCATATTGCCTCCGTCACATCCCCAATCCTCGGTGGACTTTTGTGGACCGGTTTTGGTGCACAATGGGTTTTTGTGGCCGGCGCTGTCATTGGTATTGTCTATACAGCCATGTGTTTTCTGATACCAAAAAAGGAAACTGTTCCTGCAAAAGTGATATGATAAACAGGTAGAAACTTTAAAGGATCCGCTTGCCGGTGGCATCATTGACTGAACCAATAGCAGAAGCGAGTAATTGTCCTGGAAGCATCCCGGTTTGTGTCGATGGATGTCAGAACGACAACTCTTTTGCTGAAATCAACTATAGTGCGTTTGGCTATGAAACAAATGGGAGGTACTTATGAAAATAGGATTGGGAATTGATACCGGTGGGACCTGTACTGACGCGGTCCTGTATGACTTCGAAAAAAAATCCATCCTTGCTGCGGCGAAGGCATCGACGACAAAGCAAGACTTGTCTATTGGTATTTTGGAAGCGATTGACAGCCTTCCCAAAGAACTGCTGTTATTGGTGGAACGCGTAGCGCTTTCGACCACACTGGCGACAAATGCCTGTGTAGAAAACAAAGGTGGCCGTGCCAAACTGCTCATGATTAATGCCTACAGGAAAGTGGTTGCCGATGCGGGGCAAACCTATGGCTTGCCGGAATATGAAGACATTCGTTTTATGGACGCAGCGTCGCCCAAACCAGAAAAGATTGCTGCGAAAGAAGAGGATGTCGGTGAAGCCGGGAACGAAGTCATTTTGGATTATTTGCCGGGGGATGAACCTGGCAATGAGAATATCCCTGGAAACGGATCTGATGAAACTTCAGGGACGGGTAGGTCTGCACGGCTGGAGATTGAAGATTTTTTCAAAGACAATCGAGAGTGGTTTGCCGATGCCGATGCCTTGGGGATTGTGGAGCTGGATGCAGCCCTCAACGGTGCTGCCATTGAAAAAGATGCCAAGGGATTTTTTGAAGAGAAGAGCAGTATTCCTGCGATTGGCAGCCATGAGTTGTTTTCAGCCCCCAATATCCTGCAACGGGGCGCAGGAACACTGCTCAATGCACGTCTCATCCCTGTTATTGGCGACTTTTTAAAATCTGTCAAAAAGGCGATGGCCCAACGTGGCATTACAGCACCGGTGGTCATTGTTCGAAGCGATGGCAGCCTTATGTCAGAGTCGTTTACAGGGGTTCGACCGGTAGAAACCCTTTTGTGCGGGCCGGCTTCTTCTGTCATGGGGGGCATGGCACTGTCGGGTTCACCAGACAGCCTGATTGTGGATATG
>JBBRWP010000278.1:0-3951 GCA_038249175.1 Acetivibrionales bacterium | reverse complement strand
AGAAAAGCCTGTTCCTGTGCCGTTTCTTCTTTTGCACGGGAAACAAGCTTTACCAGCAAAGCCTGAACATCTTTTTTGGAGAGCGGTTTCAGCACAAAATCATCCACACCGGCTTTTAAGGCTTGCATCGCATACTCAAAATAATCATAACCTGTAATAATGGCCACCTGAATTTTTCTGTCGAAAGCTTTAATGGCCTTCGCCAGCGTGAGCCCATCCATTTCCGGCATGTTGATGTCTGCCAGCACAATGTGCGGGTGTTGGGCCTTGACAATGGCCAGAGCATCCAACCCGTTTGCGGCTTCATAAACATCACCGATGCCCAAAGTTTCAAAGGGTATCAGTTGTAGTATGCCTTTTCTGATAACGGGTTCATCATCGACAATCAATAGTTTGACCATTTGTTTATCCTTTATAGGAGCGCTGTTTCATGCTGTGTGTTTATTCATGCTGCATTAATCCATCCAAATCCTAAATTGCAGAGCATTTTCTGCAGGATTTGTGCACATTCGACCAGGGTCATGGTGCACAAATCAAGTAAACCATAAATGTGCCGAAAAGGCCCCAGCCGCTTGAAATCATGCGCGCTGGAACCATTTCAACAACAGGTTATACCTATTTTATCACAAGAAAAGTCAATCACGGTGTGACGGCTGAAATAAGCTGTCCATAGCCTTCTGCTTCCATATCTTCTAGTGGAATGAAACGAATGGAAGAGCTGTTGATGCAGTAGCGGAGCCCTCCTTTGTCTTTGGGGCCATCATCAAAGACATGACCCAGGTGAGAATCACCAACACGGCTCCTGACTTCAGTGCGTTTCATGCCAAACGTGCTGTCGGTCTCTTCGGTTACTACTTCCGGTACAATGGGTTTCGTGAAGCTCGGCCAGCCACAGCCGGAATCAAATTTGTCTTTTGAGCTGAACATGGGTTCTCCGGTTGCCACGTCCACATAGAGACCGGGTGCATGGTTGTCCCAATACTCATTGGAGAAGGCGCGGTCGGTGTTGCTGTTTTGGGTCACGTCGTACTGTTCCGGGGTCAGCGTTTTCCGTAGCGTTGCATCATCTGGTTTGGTGTAGAGGCTTGCGTCGATTACAATAGGTTCGATTTTCATGGTGCTACCATCCTTTCCGTTTGTCGTGACTTCATCTTTTCCATTTGAAGTGCTTTTATCTTGACGATTGATTATGGTTTTATCTTTATTATTGGTGTCGGTCTCACTTTTTCCATCCACCGCCTTTGGTTCCGGCATCACAGTCTGATCATAGAGGGGATCAAAATTAACATGACAGTAGCCATTCGGATTTTTTTCCAGATAATCTTGATGGTAGTCTTCTGCCAGAGTAAAGCCTGCAAGCGGTGCAACTTCTACGGCAATGGGTTTGTCTAACATTTTTTGTTCTTCTGCAACCACGCCCTGAATCGTAGCCAGGTCCTTTTCGTCTTGATAATAAATACCTGTGCGATATTGCGTACCCATATCGTTGCCTTGTTTGTTCACGCTTGTCGGGTCAATAATCTTAAAATAGTATTTCAGCAGTGTGGTCAGGTCGGTTTTGGTCGGGTCGTATTGCACATGTACCGTTTCCGCATGGCCGGTGTTGCGGTAGGAAACATCTTCATAGGTCGGATTGTCTGTTTTGCCATTTGCATAGCCACTGGTGACATCGGCCACCCCGTATACCCGGGCCATATAGGCTTCAACGCCCCAGAAACAACCGCCAGCCAACCATATTTCATCCAGTTGAGCCGCACTATAGTCTATTGTTTTATTGACGTTTTCAGGATAGATACCGTTGGCTTCTGTATGAATGGTCAGTTTCTGTCCAGGCACTGCGGCCGTTTGACCACTATCCTTTTCACTTGACGTTGTTTGCCCATCTTTCATTTTCAGACCCGCCAATACACTGAGGATGTCCTCATTACCCACATGCCCGGGGCGCCTCTCGGCAATCTGACCCTGTCCATCAATGAACACGAATGTCGGGTAACCGCGAACATCGAAATCTCTGGCGACAACGCCGCCTTCATCCAGCAAGACCGGGAAGGTGTAACCTTGCTTTGTGTACCAGTTTTTGAAATCTTCCGACGACATTTCTCCCTTGGTCCCGGGAGAAACCACTGTCAAAACAATTGTGTCATCCGTCGTCTTGACGTCTTTAACCAACTGTGTCAATTCATCCATGCCGCCAAGGCAGATGGGACACCAGGTTGCCCAAAACTTGATGACTATTTTTTTACCCGCATAGTCGGATAGCGAAACTTCTTCGCCACCCACACTTGGCAGGGTAAAATTCTTTTCCATCGTTAACGGTTCTTCTTTTGTCTCAGTTGTTTCTTTGGACATTCCCTGCGAGACGTTTTGTGCAGTGATGCTGCTGCTGCCACAGGCTGAAAACAGGAAGATGGAAGCCAACAGGCCAGACATAACAATTAGCCACCTTTTTCTGTTGGGTCTTTTTTCAGTGAATTTCTTCATTTCTGCACCATATTCATTCATGAGATCCTTCGTTTTTTTCATCGTAAACATCCTTTCGTTTTTTCTAAACATTGATGCCAGACAGGAGCTGAACTGTATTAAATCATCTGTTTATTCTTTCTAAATATTCGGTGTCAGCCAGGAACTGAACAGGTTTAAGTTATCTGTGATTAATAAAATGCCCATCAAGATAATGAGTACACCGCCAATAATACGGATGACAGGCAGGAAGCGGTTCACCTTTTTAAAGGCTTTGAGCAGGTAATCTGTAAAAATGGAGATAAGCAAAAAGGGTACGGCCAAACCGAGGGTATATACGAGCATCATGCCGGCACCATAGAGTGCCTGGTTCCCATTGGCAGATAGCACCAGAACCGTTGCCAGGACAGGGCCAACACAGGGCGTCCAACCAAAACTAAAGGTAAAGCCGAGGAGATAAGAACCCAGCACACCGCTCTTCGATGTCAATTGTACTTTCTTTTCTCTTTCAAGAAAGAGAAGGTGAAAGAGGCCGGTCTGGTGTAAACCCAGCAAAATGACCAATCCGCCGCCGATGTAGAGGAACAGGCGACTGTTGAACAAACCGCCGATGGCACCGGCACCAAAACCCATCAGGACAAAGGTGGTGGCCAGTCCGCCAACAAAAACAAGTGTCTGCAAAATGAGTCGCCATCTTATCTTGAATTTCTTATTGGCTTTCTCGCTGGCGTCCAATTCATCTCCGCTTGCACCACTGGAAAGTCGTGCGATGTATACCGGCAGGAGGGGTAAAATACAGGGAGCAAAAAAAGACAGTACCCCGGCTGCAAAAACACTGAAAACAAAAACAATTGTAAAATCTGTCATGGCTTATACCTCGTTATTCCATTGCAAGTTTCATTCCAAAAAGGGTCTCCTCATATTAAGTAAATGCTAGCCGTTCATGTTGTTATGAATGGCTTTGATCCAATAGCTCTTTCATAAACACGAAAGTCTACTTAAAGTATGCAGCATTCCATGGAACAATACAGTAGAGGCATATCGGATAAAACTTGGTTTTAAGCGGTTAATATATAAAAATCTGAAAATGGCAACATTTCATCACTTTTTGTGCCTGAGCGCAGCGTAAGGCATGTTTACAAATCTGATAATGCGTAGCATCTTTAAAAAGGCAAGAAAAAGCACGCCGAACGTTTGTCCGGCGTGCTTTTTGAAAAGCGTGGCATAATGTGTGCAATCTTTTTATGGAATGACTTCAATCCGGGGACTGATGATTTTCACATTGGCAATAATCTGCTGAATGTCATCCAGCTGTCTCTCAATCGCCTGTATCCCTTCGATAGGAACATTGTACTGCATAAAAAGTTCTTCAATATCATGTGTGGCGCGGTGCGTACGGAAATTTACATCGATAAATTTATTGAAAGATTTGCTTTTATAGGCATTTTGAAACTGCTGAATATCGTCTTTGATGGCTTTCAATATCTCTTT
>JBBRWP010000277.1:0-3999 GCA_038249175.1 Acetivibrionales bacterium | reverse complement strand
GGTCACCGACATGCAGAGGTGTGATTTCACACCGCCGTCGGTGAATCTGCGTAGCAGATAGGTGTCCATCATGCTTACGGGAAGCTTGCGTACTTCTTCCCTAAACGTTAGCAGGATGTGATACCGGTCACCGACATGCAGCCGCATAATATCAAAACGGCAAAGAAAGATGTAAACCATTCTTTCTTTGCCGTTTTCTATTTGAAGGCAACATTTCAGAAGATTTTTATGCTAAAATAATAAGACAGCCTCCTTCTTAATGAAGAACAAAGGTAAGGTGTAAAACATTTTTGACCGAACGGAGTAGCGACATAACATGAAAGACAACATCCGTTTCCGATATGAAAAGATGCAAGGGTTTCTACTTTTGCCCCTTCTGAAAAATGGTGTGATGCGATGTATCCGGCCATTTATTTCTTTTGCTTTGATTTTCTTTTTCTTTTGTTCTCAAGGGTTCACCTTTCCAGTTTATGCGACAGACGAAATGCCTCTTGTCATTAACGGCTTCTCCGCCATGCTGGTGGATGCCCAAAGGGGACAAACCCTGTACGCAAAACAAGAAAAGGAACGGCTGCACATCACCCTTTCCTCTCGCCTCATGACGGTTCTGTTGTCTCTGGAGGATGCAAAACCCGGTGCCATGATTACCGCCAGCAGCGAAGCAACGAAGGTTAAGGGTGCCATGCTCAGTTTGCGCGTTGGTGAAAAATACACCCTCGAAAACTTGACATATGCCGTCGTTTTATCCGGTGCAAACGATGCATCCATGGCTTTGGCCGACTATGTTGGCGGTACAATCGATGATTTTGTCGCCATGATGAATGCAAAAGCCGAGCAACTCGGCATGCTGGATACCCATTTTTCAAACCCCACCGGTATTATTGATGATGCACAATACACCACCGCTGCGGATATGGCAATCTTCATGAAATATGCGCTCACCAACCCAAGCTTTTCCAGGGTTTTCAGCACCCAGGCAAAACCCTGGTACGACGATAAAAAGACATCCCTCCTAACCAATCGCAACACCATGTTTTGGAGTTATGACGGCACAGATGGCGGCATTGCCGGCAACAGCGAGCCGTCACTTGAGAGCATTATTACCACCGCAACGCGCAACAATTTACGGCTCATCTGCATCATTCTGGAAGTTCCAACCACCAGCAAAAATACGGATTGTGCCAACCTCTTAACCCACGGATTCACCAATTATCGCTTTGGTACCCTGGTTGCTGCAGGGCAAACCTTAAAAACACTCGATATTGGCGGGCAACCGCTGAATTTATTGGCAAAAAACGACACTTTTTATGTCTATCCTATCGGACAAAGCTTTGTGACCGGCATGGTTACGTCCATTGATGAGGGCAGCATTGCCCCGCCCATTTTAAAAAGCACCTCTGTCGGGAAGGCCATTTTTACACTGGCTGACAAAACAGTTATTGAGGTGGATTTGGTTCCTGAAAAAGACATTTTACCGCAAAAAACAACCTGGGAAGCGATCAAAGAACAGCTCAAAACCAATCAGGAACTGTTGTATTTCATCGGTTTTTTGGCAGTCATCGAAATTTTCTGGATTTTGGGGACAGCCATCAACAGCCTGGTTCGCCGACTGTCACGGAAAAAAAAGCAAAGGCGAACCTTGTGAACTGCCAACTACCCTAAAGAGATGTGTACCGTTCATTGATGATACAACCTCCCTCCTGCGCCTGCACCTAAAACTCACTCATTCAATCAGTCCCTTTTCCCCTGCAACCTGCACCTGCACCTGCACTTAAAACTCACTCATTCAATCAGTCCCTTCTCCCCTGCAACCTGCACCTGCGCCTGCACCTAAAACTCACTCATTCAATCAGTCCTTTCTCCCCTGCAACCTGCACCAGCACCGAACCCGACCACATTAAATCTTCCAGATTGCACCTGCAACTGCCGGAGTTTTTTGTATTTCTATACGGACAATAAAAAAAGCCATTTTCTGAATCCGCACCAATCGTTGCGGTTCAAGAAAACGGCTCTTTGTACCTTGCCCAATACCGACGCCCGTTAGTTCATCTTTGGTCTCCCTTTATTCTGCCATGATAGATAAGCCAGAATAAAGTTGTCCAGATCACCATCCATCACAGCTTGAACGTTGCTGTTTTCGTGGTTCGTGCGGTGGTCTTTGACCATGGTGTACGGACAAAAAACATAGGAACGAATTTGACTCCCCCAGGCAATATCCAGTTGTTCACCTTGAATCTGGTTCATCTTCTCTTGTTGTTCTCTTTCCATTAATTCCAGCAGTTTTGCCTTTAGCATTTTCATGGCCATGTCACGGTTCTGAAACTGCGAACGCTCATTCTGGCACGCCACAATAATGCCGGTCGGAATATGTGTGATACGCACGGCCGAGGATGTTTTATTCACATGCTGGCCACCGGCTCCGCTGGCACGGTAGACGTCGGTCTTCAAATCGTCCGGATTGATCTCCACAACTATGGAATCATCCAACTCCGGCAATACATCCATGGAGGCAAAAGAGGTATGCCTGCGTCCGGAAGAATCGAACGGCGAAATCCGCACCAGACGATGCACCCCTTTTTCAGAGCGCAAAAAACCATAGGCATTATCTCCGACGATCTCAACGGTGACACTTTTGAGCCCGGCCTCTTCCCCGTCGAGCATGTCCAGCACACGGGCTTCAAAACCACTGGCCTCTGCCCAGCGCACATACATGCGATAGAGCATGAGTACCCAGTCCATGGCTTCAGTGCCGCCGGCACCGGCATGCAGGGTGATGATGGCATTGTTGTTGTCGTATTCACCGGTTAATAAAGTCGAAAGAAATATTTTTTCGTACTGGTGTTGCATCTGAACCAGTGGTTCACTGATTTCTACCAGTATTTCCTCTTCGCCTTCTTCCAATCCCAATTCTGCCAACGTCAAAAGATCCTCACAATGATTTTGCAATCCCTGGTAGGCTTCAATTCTGGCGGTCAACGATTTGGACCTCTGCAGTATTTTTTGTGAATTCCCGGCATCATTCCAGAATTCCGGCTCAGATGCCTTTGCCTGTAATTCTTCCAGTTCTTTTTCTAAGCCCGGGAGGTCAAAGTGAATCCCCCAATTCCCGGATGCTTTTATCGAGTTCTTTTAAGTCAAGCCGCGCTTGCTCAAGTAAAACCAGACTCATATTTCATCAGTCCTTTCCATGGGAAAATGTGTTGCGGCTTTTGTCCGTCAACCTGACCATTATACAC
Source organism: Acetivibrionales bacterium (assembly GCA_038249175.1). GTDB lineage: Bacteria > Bacillota > Clostridia > DSM-8532 > DSM-8532 > JAEWSN01. Next base: position 763 of record JBBRWP010000277.1, on the reverse strand, counting down.
AGCCTCGGCAGTTTTGCCAACGGAAGCGATTTATTTTTCATACCCCATGCTTCTGGCAGCTATCAATCAAGTGCTTTTTCTGTATGCGAAAAAGCTTCACGACTCTTTACATCAGAATCTTTGTTGAGTTTCTGCTCTCCCATTTGCTATAATGTGTTATGGCTGAAAAAATTAATTGTTTGCTCTGCAAATATTATTTTATCACATGGGATGCTGCCAAGCCGAAGGGTTGTCGCTATTTTGGCTTTAAAAGCTTTGAGATGCCAAGCGAAACCGTCCGCGCTTCTTCCGGGGAGGCCTGTAAAATGTTCACCCCGAAAAAAATATAGACCCCATGGAGGTCCCATTGAATGACGATATTTCTGAAACCTGCCCGATTCATCCAATGAGCGATACCGGTAAGAGCAACACAGCGCGCGAAGAAGTCTTGCAAATTGCCGTACTCGCCGGTGAAATTCTCTTGAGGAACGGTGCAGAAACCTACCGCGTCGAAGAAACCATCAGCCGGATTTGTCTTGCCTATGGTTATAGCAGTGAACCCTTTGTCCTGCCAACCGGCGTCTTTGCCTCTATTGGTGGGAAACAAAGCCCGCTTTCTATTGTCCGTCGTATCAAAACACGGGCCATTAATCTTGGGAAAGTGGCCAAGGTCAACGACTTTGCGCGCTGTATTGAAATAACCACGCTCGATTTTCCAGAAGCCATGGAAAAACTCGATCGCATTGCTAATTCAAAAACATATCCGCAGGCGGTCATTTTTGCT
>JBBRWP010000276.1:0-4088 GCA_038249175.1 Acetivibrionales bacterium | reverse complement strand
GTTCCCCGGGGTTCTTCCAATCATTTTTTTCGCGTCCGAACCAACAGAAAGCACCTGCCCGGTGTTGTTGTTTACGGCAACCACCGATGGTTCACGCAGCACAATGCCCTTGTCTTTCAAATATACCAGTGTATTGGCCGTACCTAGGTCGATACCGATTTCTCTTGTAAAAAAGCCCATGTGTTACTCCTTCGTTTTTGTAACGGATGCTATTCCTGGTTGTTCGTGAAGTTTTTTATTTGCTTATGTCTATAGGTGATTGCATTGCGGGCATAGGAATAGGTATGATTTTTATGACACTTTGTACAGCCACTTTCTTCGCGGTTTACCGTTCATCACATAAAGCAGTCAGTGCCAGCCACCGATACGGCATCACACCAAAGTCTTTGAGCATTTGCGAAAGTCGGTAGAGGGGCAACCCCATCACATTGTAATAATCCCCTTCTATCTGTTCTACCAGTAGAGCCCCAAGGCCTTGAATGCCATAGGCGCCGGCTTTGTCAAAGGCTTCTCCGGTATTGAGGTAGCATATGATGTCTTCAGCATCCAGTTTTTGAAACTTGACACGGGTAAGTTCAATGCTTTGTCGAAGCATCCCATCTGATACCCGGATAAGCACCATGGCTGTCAGCACCTCGTGCCACTTCCCGGAAAGCATCTGCAACATATTTTGGGCATCTTCTCTGTTCTGTGGTTTCCCCAAAATATGGTCATCCAAAGCGACAACTGTATCGGCAGCCACAATAATGTCTTCCGCATCAGCGGTTTTTAGAACTTCCACTTGAATATCCATGGCTTTTTTATAGGCCATGGCCATGGCATATTCATGGGCAAGGACATAACCTTCCATGTTCTCATCAACATCCGAAACCCTTGTGATAAAAGGGATTCCTATTTTTTCTAGCAGTTCTCGCCGCCGGGGTGAACCGGATGCTAAAACAATTCTTACCATGGTCGTCCTCCAAAAAAATTTGCGACTTACTCATTATACACTTCATTTTTGCCGATGTCATGGATATAATAACAGTACGGTTTATGGTGTGAAGGATTTCAGCCTGCCCAAATAAGTCACATGCACCTCTGTAGTGAACACACGGGTATACGTTTTGAATATTTTCTGTTGTCCTGGGTAAATAAAGGTATGTACTAAGACAGTCCCCGCCACAGGACAGGGTTTTTCATACGATGAACCAGTGACTTCACACACTAAAGCCAGGCTTACTGCAGGCAGTGGAAATGCAGGTATGATTCTAGTGTAATAACCCCGATTTCGACTCCGGAGGGGCTGAAATTGATTGAAAATGACCAATTTCAGGCCAATATCATGCGGTGTGCGCTGTGCATAGCACAGTGTCGAAGACTGATTTGGCATCAAATTGCAGCATTTTCGGGTTCTTACGGTAGAATCAGGTATACAGAATAGAAAAGAGGCAATGATGAGAATAGAAAGAATTAACGAAAATAAGCTACGCGTCTTTGTTTCACTTGAAGACTTGGAAGACCGCGATATTCAACTGGATGGGCTGAACTATGACACACCGGAAACACAAAAATTGTTTTGGGAGTTGATGGAACAGGCTGAAACCGAGTTGGGTTTTGACACAATTGCCACCAACCTGTGCGTTGAAGCAATGACCGACGCCTCGGAAGGCTTTATTATTACCATCACCCGCATGGATGAAGAAGGTGAGTTTGAATCGATACAGAAGTTTATCAAAGGCCGCTATAAAAAGAAGGATTTGGTGGTACGCAAAAAAGCAGCTGTTCTGGTATCCACGGTTTCAATCTACGGGTTTTCAGATTATGATGCCATGAGTGATGCCTGCATGCACATCCAACCCTATCATCGCGGCAGCAGCGCCGCCTGGCGCTGCTGTGATCAATATTACCTGGTGTTTTATGGCATGGATGCCCAGCAGAACGGATATAAACGCTTCCTTGATATTCTCTCGGAGTATGGCAAAGTGGTCGAAAACACATCTTTTTTTGAAGGATACTTGAATGAGTACGGTATAAAACTTATTGCATCAGACGCCGTCGACTTACTGTCTGGATTGCAGTAAATTGCGCAAATATGCTTCAAACTCATCTTTGAGGGCCGGTCGTTGCAGCGCAAATTCGACAGTCGCCTGCAAAAAGCCCAGTTTGTTGCCAACATCATAACGCTTGCCTTCAAAAGAATAAGCGTACATGGCTTCGTTTTCCATTTGCCGGTGCAAGGCATCGGTCAACTGAATTTCCCCATTTTTCCCCGGTTGTGCATTTTCAAGATAATCAAAAATGGATGGCCGAATAATGTACCGGCCCAAAATGGCAATGTTGGATGGGGCCTGTTCTTTTTCCGGTTTTTCAATCATGTCTTTGATTTTAAAAATACGTTCGTCAATTTCTTTCCCGGCCACGATACCGTATTTCGAAACCTCTTCCCACGGTACCGGCTGTACGCCTAAAACCGTGGTATGGTATTCTTCAAACACGTCCATCAGCTGGCGCAGACAGGGCTTTTCCGAGGCCACAATATCATCGCCCAGGAGGACTGCAAAAGGTTCATCCCCGATAAAGGCCCGTGCACAAAAAATGGCATGCCCCAGGCCACGCGGCTCTTTTTGGCGGATATAGTGAATATCCACCAGGTTGGCAATTTCAACAACCTCATTGAGCAGTTCTTCCTGACCTTTGCGTCGCAATTCTTCTTCCAGCTCAAGCGACCGGTCGAAGTGGTCTTCAATAGCGCGTTTGCCACGGCCGGTAATGATGAGGATTTGTTCAATACCGGAAGCAATAGCCTCTTCCACAATATATTGAATGGTCGGCTTATCCACAATGGGCATCATTTCCTTGGGCTGTGCCTTTGTTGCCGGTAAAAACCTTGTCCCCAAACCGGCGGCGGGAATAATGGCTTTGCGTACTTTCATAGTTTCCCCTTCATGGACAGCCGCATTACATTTCCCGGCGTCCTTCGATAGATTTTGCGAGTGTCACCTCATCGGCATATTCCAAATCGCCACCCACCGAAATACCGTAGGCAATGCGTGACGTGCGAACCCCCATTGGTTTAATGAGCCTTGACAGGTAGACCGCTGTGGCTTCACCTTCAACATTCGGGTTTGTGGCCAGGATGACCTCTTTGACCGTGCCATCCGATAAGCGTATCATGAGGGTTTTAATATTGATATCATTGGGACCGCGACCCTCCAGCGGCGAAATAACCCCATTGAGCACATGGTATAAACCTTTATATTCACGCATCCGTTCAATGGCCACCACATCCCGCGCATTTTCAACCACACAAATGGTTGCTCGATCACGTTTTAGACCGGTACATATACGGCAGGGATCGGTATCGGTGAGGTTGCCGCAAACCGAACAAAACATAGTTTTGCGACGTGCATCCACGAGGGCATTGGCAAACGCCACAACCTTGGCGTCTGGCTGATTCAAAATATGAAACGCCAGTCTTTGGGCTGTTTTGTGACCAATGCCCGGTAATTTTTCAAATTCTTCAATGAGTCGTGCAATGGGTAAAGAAAATTGTTCCATCCGATAACGCCAACACCTGTCTGTAATAAAGAACTATCGTTGTTCCTGGTGGCAGGGAGTACGGCGACTTCCTCCTTTGTGTTCATTTTCGCAAGGTACAGTGCGGGTAGAATCCCCTTTCCAAGAGAACTGCCAAATACGCATTCCCATGGAAATAAGGCTTCTTTCAGAATACCCTTCCAATTGGAAACAAGGTTTCTTCCAGGAAGGCTTTCCCACGGTGAACAGCACTTTTAGAACAAGCCCTCAAGGCCACCCAAACCACCGGTTATACCACTCATGGCGCTTTCAGAGAGTTCATCTGCCTGTCGCAGCACTTCATTCACCGCCGTGAGTATCATATCCTGCAAGGTTTCCACATCGTCCGGGTCCACGGCTTCTTTGGCAATGCGAATTTCTTCAATAATTTTTGCACCGGTGGCAACCACCGTCACAGCACCACCACCCACAGTCACTTCCAGCTTCTGAGTTTTCACTTCATCTTGTTTTTTCAGCATTTCCTGCTGCATTTTCTGGGCTTGTTTCATGAGGTTATTCATGTTTCCGCC
>JBBRWP010000275.1:0-4102 GCA_038249175.1 Acetivibrionales bacterium | reverse complement strand
TGCCGTGTCCTGCTGAAATTCCCATTCCAATGGCGGCTAGAATGTCCCTGTTATTACGGCGTGCACCGTATGAAGGATTCTTAACACCTGAATGGCAGGAGAAAATGGACAGCATTGAAGGATGCATTCATTGCGGCCACTGCATTGACCATTGCCCGTATGGCCTGGATACGCCGGAACTCCTAAAGACCATGCTGGCTGATTACAGGGAGTTTGTTGCGACGCATAAATAAGGAGAACCTATGGGAAAACTATTTCAGGAGTATCAACTCAAGGACATGACACTGAAGAACCGTGTAGTCATGGCACCGATGTGCATGTATAGTGCGGAAGACGGAATTGCGAACCGCTGGCACCTGGTGCATTATGCCAGCCGCGCAGTGGGTGGCGTCGGGTTGGTTATCGTGGAAGCAACTGCGGTAACCCCGGAAGGACGTATTTCATACAAGGATCTTGGGTTATGGGACGATGTTCAGATTCAAGGACTTTCCGAAATTGTGGATGCGATTCATGCCGAAGGCTGTAAGATTGGTATTCAGCTGGCCCATGCAGGAAGAAAAGCTGATTTAGAGGGTGTTGATATTCTTTCCAGTACGGATGAGGCGTTCAACGAGGATTATAAAGCACCACTAATATTAGATGAAGCAGGTATTACCCGTATTGTGAACGCCTTTGGTTCTGCAGCAAAACGTGTGCTTGCTGCAGGCTTTGATCTTATTGAACTGCATGGTGCTCACGGCTATTTGATTAATCAATTCCTGTCCCCGGCGGTGAACAAAAAGGCTGATTCTTATGGCGGTTCACCCGAGAAACGGGCACGCTTTTTGAAAGAAGTGATAACAGCGGTTCGCAAAGAATGGCCAGCTGAAAAACCACTGGCTGTGCGTGTTTCGGCGGAAGAATATGCGGAAAACGGGAACCATCCGGACATGGTGGCAGAGCAGATGAATCTGGTTAAAGAGAGCGGTTTGGACATGGTTCATGTCAGCTCCGGCGGCACATTGCCGGTAAAAATGGACACCTGGCCCGGCTACCAGATTCGCTTTGCAGAAACGATAAAAGAAAAAACAGGCTTGCCGGTAATTGGTGGCGGCCTGGTTACAGAGGCGGAATTTGCGGATGAAATTGTAAGCAACAACCGTACCGATTTGGTGTTTTTGGCCAGGGCTCTTTTGAGAAATCCCTATTGGACGCTGGATGCCGCAAGAAAATTTGGTGTTGAAGTGGATTGGCCGAAGCCTTATGGCAGAGGGAAGTAGGATTGAATACATGAGGGTTATTGTTCAAAGGGTATCTGAAGCGGCTGTTCGTGTAGAAGGCCAGATTGTCGGGGCCATAGGGAAAGGTTTGCTGGTTTTTATTGGTGTTGGTGACGAAGACACAGAAGTAGATGCTGTTTGGATGGTGGGCAAAGTTCGTGACTTGCGCATCTTTGAAGATGCCCAAGGTAAGATGAACCTTTCGGTGAAAGATATCTCCGGCGCGGTATTGGCCGTGTCGCAATTCACACTCTACGGCGATTGTCGCAAAGGAAACCGTCCCGGCTTTTCTTCTGCGGCTAGGCCAGAATTGGCTGTACCACTATATGAGAAGGTTGTGTCTTTATTAAAAGAAAGTGGATTGCAGGTGGAAACAGGCATCTTTCAAGAAGATATGAAAGTATCACTTGTGAATGATGGTCCGGTGACGCTGTTGTTGGATAGTAAGAAGACGTTTTAGCATCAAATTTTGATTATTATAATAGCTGCGGAAGAGATGGCTGTCAAAGCATCGTCGACGCAGCGTAATCGATGACTGTCAAAGTATCTTCGGCAGGCTATTTGAATGAAAAAAATTAGGGGAAAATGGATGGTATGTGCTATTTGTGTCGTTTAGTGTGAGAATATCAAAAATATTCGTGTCATTTAGTGTGAATTAACAATCGATTTATGTTGATAATTACATGAAAAGAAATTATACTGATGTAGAAGTGTAGCTTCGGAGGAAAAAAATGTACAGAAAAACAACAGAGTATCTTGAACACTGGCAAAACAGCAAAAATCGTAAACCCTTGATACTTCAAGGCGCACGTCAAGTTGGGAAAACATATACGGTGCTGGAATTTGGACGGAATCATTACGAAAATGTAGCCTATTTCAATTTTGAAACCAGTCCAATTCTGGCTGATACTTTCAGCGAAAGCATTTCGCCTGATTATCTGCTGCCTATTCTGTCTCGCATTGCCGGGCAAACCATCATTCGTGAAAAAACATTGATCATTTTTGATGAGATACAAGTTTGTGAAAGAGCGGTTACAAGTCTTAAGTATTTCTGTGAAGAGGCATCAGAATATCACGTCATCGCATTGGGAAGCTTACTCGGTGTGGCGGTGAATCGACAACAATTTTCATTTCCCGTCGGGAAAGTAGACATGCAAACCATGTATCCCATGGACATTGAAGAGTTTTTGATAGCTGCTGGCGAAAAGGAATTGGTTACGAAAATTCGTGACTGTTTTGAACACGATGAGCCAATGCCAAGTGCATTACACGAGATAGCGTTGCAGCTTTATCGCCAATACCTTGTTGTTGGCGGCATGCCGGAGTGTGTTTCAGCATTTCTTGATACAAAGGATTATATTCTTATCCGGCATATGCAATCGACGATATTGGCAGGCTATCTCAACGATATGAGCAAGTATAATCCACTGAATGAAATTAAAAAAACACATTTGGTATATGACAATATCACTGTTCAGCTTTCCAAAAAGAACACACGATTTTCGTACAAATTGGTGAAGAAAGGTGGTCGTGCCTCCGAATTCGAAAATGCGATTGAATGGTTGAACTTGTCTGGTATCGTATCACAAGTCTATCGTGTAGAGACGGTGAAAAAACCCCTGGACAATTATCGTGATATAGACGCATTCAAAATATTTGTATCAGATGTTGGTTTGCTCTGCGCAAAAAAAAATATTATTGCAGAGGACATTCTTTATATGTCGGATGAGTTGGATGATTTTAAAGGCGGTATGGTTGAGAACTATGTGAATTCTCAACTCGCTGCGAATGGCTACAAACGCTTTTACTGGCAATCTGACCGTGGTGCAGAAGTCGATTTCATAGTTCAGCGCGCTGGCGATATTATTCCGATTGAGGTAAAAAGTGCAGATAATACAAGAGCAAAAAGCTTGAATCTTTATATCGAAAATTACAAGCCCCGATATGCCATCAAACTGTCGACCAAAAATTTTGGTTTTGAAGACAAGAAGAAAACGATTCCGCTTTACGCGGCATTTTGTATTTGATCTTTAAACGAAGCACGCAACATGCATCGTATGTGTATTTGAATTGCACAGCAATTTTAAGGCCCTACTACTGATTAAGGTTACAGAAGAAAAGTCACTAACGAAAGGAAATAGGCTTCTGTGGATACAAGCAATAAGAAAGATTTTTATCAAGGGGATAACCATCTGCCTCAGCAGTCATCCAATTCACCCTACCCTAAAGAACTCATCGCCCTAATTACCCAGGAAGGCTTTCTTTTGGATTGGCAGGAAACCAAAGACCTGATAGACAGTAGACAAATGCTGTTGCAGCAAAAGTTCTATGATGAATATCATGCAGATGCCAACCGCGCTCACTTCTATTTTGGGTTTACGGATGCATCCGTGTCGCTGCACGATACGACGCGCTACCTTCATGTGTTGGCAGCACGTTTTATCAAATTATTATCCAACCTTCCGGATATAGAATTCCTACGGGAAAAAGTTATGGTGACGCTGGAACCACAAGATGCAGCACAACTCCTGCAAAGCGCACCCTTTCTGAATGGTCAGGAATACTTGGACCTGAATTGGCTGAAGCTGTTGTGGGCTAAGCTGAATGCCGTTTTTGCAAAAGAAATAAAGGGCTACGCGGGTTCGGTTGCTGAATTTTTCATAGCGCAAAATCCCCACATCCATACGGTTGGCCGTATTTTTTTCCACCTGGTTGAAAATAAACAAGGGGATTTCCCCTTCGCCTTTCTGGCTACCTACGCTGCTTCCGTCGGTTCAGACGGTAAGTCCAAGCATTTGCCATTAAAGAACGCCCTGATTGAGTATAGAGGCAATCAAAAAAAG
>JBBRWP010000274.1:0-4136 GCA_038249175.1 Acetivibrionales bacterium | reverse complement strand
TGCTCTGCTTTTTTGATGATGGCTTCTCCAAGCGGGTGCTCGCTTCCAAATTCTGCAGACGCGGCGTAGATGAGAACCTGATCGGCGGAAAAACCTGCTGCCGGGACAATTTCAGTTACTTCCGGCGCACCCTGCGTCAATGTTCCTGTTTTATCAAATATGACAGTGGTTGTTTTGTAGGCATTTTCAAGGGCTTCACCGCCTTTAATCAGAATGCCTAACTCCGCACCCTTTCCGGAACCTACCATAATCGCAGTGGGTGTTGCAAGTCCAAGCGCACAGGGGCAGGCGATGACCAGAATGGCAATGAATACCGAAAGCGAAAACGGTATCGATTCTCCTGAAATGAGCCACGCCAGACCGACGAGTAAAGCGATGCCCATAACAATTGGAACAAACCAGCCGGAAATAATATCTGCGAGTCGGGCAATCGGCGCTTTGCTGCCCTGTGCTTCTTCAACAAGCTGTATAATGCGGGAAAGCGCAGTATCCGCACCGACATGCGTAACGCGCACCTGCAACATCCCTGTTTTGTTGAGACTTGCCCCGATGACCTTATCACCAACATTTTTTTCGATGGGGATGCTTTCGCCAGTCAACATAGATTCGTCTACAGAGGAGTGACCTTCCTGTACGATGCCATCGAGAGCGATTTTTTCTCCCGGACGCGTCAAAACGATGTCGCCAGGTTCCACTTCATCGATTGGCAGGGTTATTTGCTGATCACCATGCATCACGACAGCTGTTTTCGGGGCTAAGCCCATCAGGCGCTTAATGGCTTCTGATGTCTTGCCCTTGGAGACAGCCTCAAGATTTTTACCGAGCATGATCAGCGTTAATATAACAGCTGCTGTTTCAAAATAGAGTTGATTAACGCCTGCAAAGTCTCCGGTCATGATGCGAATTGTCGAGCCCAGACTGTATAGAACAGCGGCTGATGTACCGATGGCAACCAGTGAATCCATATTGGGTGATGCATGGAATAAAGCACGAAACCCAACGGTGTAAAATTTTCTGCCAAAGAAAACAACGGGGATTAGCAATAGAATTTGTACATATGCATAAATCAGCGGATAATCCATTGGATGCATAAATCGTGGTACCGGTAGTGGTGCAATCGGGAGCATCGGCCCCATCGCAATATATAACAGCGGAATGGTAAATAGGGCAGACCAGATAAAATTGCGCCACATGCGTTTGATTTCAGCGGCTTTGCGATTTGCATCCTCGTCTGTTTTTTCTTTCACGTCAACTTCTCTTGGCGTGTAACCAAGCGCCAGTATTTTTTGTTTGATTTCAGACAACCTTACCATTTCCGGGTTGTAGGTAAAAACGGCTGTCTCAGTGGCGAGATTGACATTTGCTATTGAAACACCCTGCATTTTTCCCACACGTGTTTCAATAGCACGAGAGCAGGATGCACAGGTCATTCCTGATATAGGAACAGTCACTGTTTTTGTTTCTTCATGATCCATCATACACCTCAAAATCCATCATATCCATCATATCTATCATATCTATCATATCCGTTATATCCACCATATCCACCATATCCGTCATATCCATCATATCTATCATATCCATCATATCCGTTATATCCGTTATATCCGTTATATCCACCATATCCGTCATATCGATCATATACCTCAAAACACGCTGTGCTTACGCATAATTCTTAAAATGATTCCTGTATACCCCATGGGGGTATCTATGAACAGTATACCCCATGGGGGTATGTGTGTCAAGGTTCACGGAATATAAAAAAGCCCCGGTTCACGAAATATAGAAAAGCCCCGGTCGAATTTCCCTTTCGGGAAGCACCGGGGCTTTCATTTCGCTACGTTCTGTTTCAGCAGTCTCTGACACGCACTGATCCAGCAGTCTCTGACACGCACTGATTCAGCAGGCTCAGACACGGACTGCTTCAGAAGTCTTTGACACGCACTGCTTCAGAAGTCTTTGACACGCACTGCTTCAGAAGTCTTTGACACGCACTGCTTCAACAGTCTTTGACACGCACTGCGTCAACAGTCTCCGCTACGTTCTGTTACAACAGTCTCTGACACGCACTGATTCACATCTTACAGGCGGAACCTGCTGGTCTGTTCAGTCAACTCCTGAGCCATCATGGCCAACTGCCGGCTGGCATCCGACATTTCTCTGATGGAAGACGTCTGCATCTGTACGGAAGAAGAGACTTCCTCGGTACTTGCCGCATTTTCCTGGGCAATGGCCAGCAAGCCCTGCATGGCATCCATGATGGCCTCCTTGCGTTCCTTCAGCGCCCCAGTCTGCTCCGCCACTTTTCGAATGGCTTCCAACGATTGATTGACTGCTTCTTCGATATTACGGTAGGTCTCATCCGTATGCCGAACACTTTCCATTTGTTTGGACATGCTGCTGGTCACTTCTCCGGTACTTCGAACGGAAACGGCTGAGTGTCCCGTCAATTCGTGGACCATCGCGTCGATTGTCCGTGTGGCGGTGGCTGACTGCTCCGCCAGTTTGCGGATTTCTTCCGCGACAACGGCAAACCCACGCCCTTGCTCCCCCGCGCGAGCGGCTTCAATGGCTGCATTGAGCGCCAGCAGGTTTGTCTGATCCGCAATGGCTGTGATAAGGCTGCTGGCAACACCGATGCGGGAAACGCTCTCACTGGTTTTTCGTGTAATGTCTCCAATCTGTTCTGTACCCTTGAGTGTCGTATCCGCCGTCTCTCGAAGGGATTCAACAACTAGCAGACCATTGAGGATGCGTTGATGCATTTTGTCCGATGAAGTACTGAGTCCCTCAAGCTGGTGAACCGTCTCTTCGATGATCTCGCCGATTTCGTTGGTACGACGCACACCGGACTCTGTGTTCAGCGCCTGATCCGTTGCCCCTCCGGCAATATCGCCAATGGTTCGTGAAATCTCCGTGGAGACGTGCTGCACATTTTCTGCTGTGGCGGTCAACTCTTCTGAAGAGGCAGCCACCTGCTCGGCAAGGGAAGTGATGGTTCCCACCAATCCACGGAAACTCTCCGACATGGTCTTCATGGCCCGGGAAAGTTGTCCGACCTCATTTTTCTGTTTCAGGGAACCAGCCGGCACTTCCTGGCTCAAATCACCATCCGCCAATACCAAGGCATAACGGGCCGCTTGCTGAATGGGTTTGGCGAGGCGGGAACCCATGTAGAAGGAGAGTGCAACGCCAATCAGCATCATAATCAAAGCAACCAGAATAACTGAAGTCACAGTCCGTGTCACGCCGGCCATCGCTTCAGCCAAGGGCATGGTAATGGCTGCACCCCAGGTGACACCGGGAACCGGCGCAAAGCCCATGAGTTTTTCTTCCTCCTTGAACCAGTATTGTCCGGAAGCACTTTCGCCATTGTTCAATCGCTCTATAAGTACCTTTAGCCTTTCCATGCGAGGATCCGTCTTGGCTTCCTCATACAGGTTGTACTGGGTCTTGACCAGATCACGATTTTTGTGCGCTTGTATGATGCCATCTTTGGATACAACAAAGGCGTAACTGGTGCCCCCCAGATTCACTTGATCGATGGAATCACTCAAGTAACCCGAGTCACGCGTGGCCCCCAGCACCCCGACTGTTTTCCCGTCAAAGTTCACCGGCACAGCGAAGGCGACCACGGTGCTGCCGTCAGAAGTACTCAATATGGTATCTGAAACGTTTGGGGTTCCTTGCAGAGCCATTTGAAATATGCACGGGAACTAAGATCCGCCGTGGCGCCATCATAATACACTGCCTTCCCATCCGGTGAAATAAAGAATATCCGGATGTACCCATTCCGTTGTTGCGCCTCATTCAAGACAGACAAATTGTCCGCATCACTGGATGCAGGATTTGCCAATCGCGCTTGAGCTGCCACCTGCTTGAGTACTTCCAATTCTTTTCCCGCGATGCCGCCAATAATTACTGCCGCATCCTTAGCCGATACTTCCAACATATCCGTTGTCATCTGTCGCATGGCATTGCTGGCAACCAAAGTGGCCGATGCCCCAATCAAGATGCTGACCGCAAGAACAAGCCCCCCAATGGCCACAACAAGTTCCGCTTTTAATGATTTCATTCTCTACCTCCACATCAATTAACCTCATGCGGTTCATCACTGATTTCTCATTCGGGTTTTA
>JBBRWP010000273.1:0-4246 GCA_038249175.1 Acetivibrionales bacterium | reverse complement strand
GTATCGGTTTTTTTCTGATTCGGATCTGTATCGGTTTTTTTCTGATTCGGATCTGTATCGGTTTTTTTCTGATTCGGATCTATATCGGTTTTTTTCTGATTCGGATCCGGGGTCTATTTAAGAATGGATGTGTAGAGGGTTTTCAATATAGCTCTTAAAACAACCTGTTTCGAGACGGATCTGTATTGTTCCAGTATAGCGCGATGTGGCCGTTGTCAATGACAACGCCCACATCGCAAAAGACATTATAAAGAAGGGTTCATGCCAACTATTCGGTTAAAAGATAGTCCAAATAACGATAGATAACAGTGGCTGCTTCTGCACGACTGGCATTCCCAGTCGGATCGAAAAGGTTGTTTGGCTTACCGGTCATAATGCCCAGGTCCACCATAACAGGTACAGCATTTCTGGCATAGGATGCAATTTTAGCCTTGTCGTTGAAGGTCAGCGTGTTGTAATCGCCTGTCAATGTTTCATCATCCAATGCACGCAACAGCATGACAGCCATTTCCTGACGGCTGACCGGACGCATCGGTGCAAAGGTGCCATCGGCGTTTCCTTTAATTAAGCCATTGGCAACAGATGCTGCCACATATGGATTGTACCAAAGTCCAGCCTTCACATCCGGGAATTTAGTTGTTTCGGTACCAACAGAAAACTTTTGTGCCAATACCAGCATTTTAGCAAATTCAGCACGTGTTACCGTACCGGTCGGACTGAACTTACCATTATTGCCGGCGACAACATCCATGGATGCCAGGCGGTTAACGAAGCTGTTTGCCCAGTTGGACACAGCATCCGGGAAGCTGACCATTGTTTTTGAAATAGTATGGTAACTGAAATGTCGCACAAAGGTCTGGAACAGGCCGGTGGTTTCGTCGTAACGGCCACCCGTGTTCTCAACAGTGCCATCTGCAACTAAGCACCATGCGGTCAGTTTGTCCATGTTCACACCAGCATTCGGTGTATAAGGCCAGGAGATTACAACGGGTTTGTCGAAGCGGGTTGAAGACGGAACCGTTTCGACGCTTTCACTTTCAACTTTCGTTGTGGGGTTCACACCGGTGGTCGATATTCGCAGGTTATTGGCATAGATGAGGTTGCCGGTTTGATAGGTCATTTTCTGGCGGGCTGACATGCCAAAGGGATAGGCTTCTGCCATGCTGAGTTTGTTAACGTCAAAGTAAAGAACAGCCGTATCAGGCAGTGCATTTGCATTGCCTTGCAGATAGGCATTCATGAGCGTCTTAAAGGCACTTGGATCATAACTGACATCACCGGCATCGGTTTGCAGGGTTAATTTCTTCACCTTGGCTGCCTGCATGGCCAGAAGAACGTTGTATTCTATGCCAAAGGTGCAGAGGTTCACATTCTGAGTAGAGAAGCCGTTAAGAATGACACTTTTGGGTTTTATCTGATCTTTGATGGCATCCCAATCGGCCATACGGAAGATGGTGGTTGCCACGCCGTTTTCTACTGTGGTTTTGACTTGGAAGCTGCCGGCTGCGAGTGGATTAAGGGGGTCGTCGATGACTTCAAGGCCGGTGGCGTTACCGTTATTGCCCCCGGTGTTGCCACCATTATTGCCGCCTGTATTGCCACCATTATTGCCGCCATTATTGCCGCCATTATTGCCGCCATTATTGCCGCCATTATTGCCGCCACCGCCGTTATCCGGGGCAGCACTCAGAAAGAAAAACTCTTTGAGATAGTCAAACATGGCTATGCGGTCGTTGTTGTTTGGGCTGGTGCTGATGTTGTTGTAGTAATTTGGAATTTCACGAATGGCAGCATACGTAGCTGGTGTTTTGTCTATTTTATTGGTCAGTTCTTCATTTGCTGCGTCTATAATCTCATCGGCACGTGCTGTGAGCAATGATAGAGTGCCGTTATTAGCGTATACCAGCGTTGTTCTGGACCATTCAAAAATATTCAAATGGATAACCATCATCTTGTTCATGAAAGTAAAAATTTTGTCCATGCGGGACATGCCCTGGTCAAAGTTATCTTGATCGGCCCGTGCGTTGACCATCATGGCACGGAAGATATCCTCCCGTTCATCAATGGCCAATATGAAGGCGGCTTTGTTACGTGTGTTGTTATCAAGACCCAAATAAGTCCTGAGATTCGTGTAGGTAAGACCGGTCTCATTATTTTTTATATAGAGTGCTATGGCTAAAGCGGTTTCAAAGCTGCCGCCATTATCGATGAGACGGCCTGCCTGACCAGATGGCACCAAGGCATACAAAGCTTTACCAAATGCTGCTGCCATGTTGGCACCATCATCCACGTCAATGAACAACTTCACCAAACGGGTAAGCATGTTCATATCTTTTTCGCTGAAAACAGGCGTCATGGTACCATTCACGTCGGTTTCAGCAAACAGCTGGTTCGCAAGGCGTGTACCCAATGTAAGGGATGCATTGTCCGGGACAACAGCAAAAGCCGGTGATGGAATGGCCGAGACAAGTAGAAACAAAGCAATCATTACCGCCAGCATTTTTTTGGGAAAGGAAGTGCTGGTGCTATTGTTTCTGTTGGAGTTGTTGGAGTTGTTACTGCCGGTTTTGGCACCAAAGAGACGGTATACAATGTTCTGTACCGGATGGTACCGCCGTACCGGACGATTCGCTTCTGACATTGATGTATTTATCTCCGGAAGGTTTTTGAACGACTGACGTGCGACCATTGTGTAGTCTTCTACCAGGTTTGTCTGTTTTTTGCCAAGCTTGGAACTTAGGATTTTCCCTTGATTTGTTGTGTTCATGAGTAGCTCCTTTCCGAATTGGACGGATGAAGTCTTTGTAGGCGTGCTTCGCCACTTCGGTCATCTTACAATGATCAAATACGAAACAACACCTGACCTCCATAGTCGTGAAACGGCCGAAACACGATTTCATTTCCTATGGAATTTGTTACTTAAACATGTTCATCAGCGCAGAGACACTGCCGGCGCTAATAAAAAAAACGGAGATAAAAGCCAGAAAAAAGCAATAGACGGCAATCGCAATGGCATTGTTCTTTTTCATGAAATCTCCTCCTTCTCTTCTTTTAGATCCAGTAAAGCAGTTATCTTTTGTACTGAGCATAGCTTGTTAATTCTGGTTTTCATTGTACACCTTATTGCGCTTCATATTCTGCCTTTTCTGAATGTTCTTCATTTTTTTGCAAAAAAAACAGAGGGGCAAAACAAAAACGGTTTACAGAATGCCATCCTGACAAATATTTCAATTTTCATTGGTTCAGGTCACCATTCCAATAATCAAATGCCCCCCGGCCAGTGTATTGGTTTAGAATTATTCAATTGTTTCAATGTAGTTTAACGCATGTTTAAGACGATAGTCAATTACTCAATTGTTAAACCTAGGTGTAGTTTATCGCAGGTTTAAGACGATAGTCAATTACTCAATTGTTAAACCTAGGTGTAGTTTATCGCATAAACAGGACAATTGTCAATAAGTTCCTTGGAAAATAATGTGTCGAAAAACGTCGAATTACGTCGAATAAAATATTTCTAGTGGCTTTTTATGCCATTTGCAGGTTTAGC
The DNA here is from genome assembly GCA_038249175.1 of Acetivibrionales bacterium. Lineage (GTDB taxonomy): Bacteria > Bacillota > Clostridia > DSM-8532 > DSM-8532 > JAEWSN01. Next base: position 699 of record JBBRWP010000273.1, on the reverse strand, counting down.
CAAAATTTCAATCGCATATACGCATAGCTGACTCCTATTTCGCCCGTGTCACGGGGACGCGTTTCTTGACACAGTTACACCGGGGTGTGACACGGGGACGGTTCTACTGACACACCACATGCGCACATGCGTGACACGGGGACGTGTCACAGAAGAGGTAGCATATACATATCTTCAAGTGTGATAAGCCGCAATGCCACGTCTCCTTCATATTTCGTGAGGGCTGTGCTAAAGCCGGATTTTGAAAAGAAGAAATAGAAACACTTCTTGAAGTAGCCCATTGCCTTGGCGTAGTCTATCATTTTATACAGTTCATCCTCGCCAACAGATTCGTTACGGAATTTGCAGGATCCAATAATGCCGCTGCGATCATCTACAGATGTTACAACAATATCAATTTGAGCCTGTTTTTGTGTGGTGGGATTTCCACCCCACCACTGGCCTACTTCACCAATATTTAACGGCATATGGTCATCGTGAAACAGAATAAAATCCCTGCACATATCTTCAAATATCAAGCCCATATAATCTGAAAGTCTCTTTTCAACAGATACAGTGTATGTCTTCTCAATTCTGCCAGATAATATAGATGCCATGTTTTTAGGAATAAAAGTAAACCAAAATCGGAAAAACGGATCGTTGATCCGGTAGATAGGCCGTCTGCTGTTTGGATCAGTTACAGGGGTTTCTCTTTTTAGT
>JBBRWP010000272.1:0-4251 GCA_038249175.1 Acetivibrionales bacterium | reverse complement strand
CGGTAGGAGATGTGACACATGAACTGGAGGATGGCGAAGTTCATTATGGATAGCACCAGAATCCTGGTGTCATTCTCGTTGAGCTTGAACGAATAGGATAAAAAATAAAAAATAAAGCATGAAACTCCAAGGGAAGCACCGATCTTGACCGCGATATCCCAGGCAATCAGTTCGTGATGGTTTTTATAGATCTCGACCAGAAATGACAGAAAGACAACAACACCGATAAATACAGATATCTTCACGGCTCCAAGCTGATACACATCCTCTAAGCTCACACTCTTGCGCAGCTCGAATGAGATTGCGACCAGTATGGCCAGAAAAGATGCCACGGCATCACCGACAATCAGAAGTATTAATCGCTTGTTCTGTTCCATATCGCGTCCCTTGAATCATAATGGCCCACACCAGCAAACCAACAGTAGAGAACACATCAACGTGCACTACAGCACCGGCCAAAAAGATCGTAATAACACCCACGGTACATCCGGGGTTGCTGTCACATTCATACAATTAGTTATCACATAGTGTGCCATGCGGTTAGGCACTTAAATTACCAGGCAATACAGTACATTATGAGTCACATGGCATAAGGAGGGCATGTTAGATTATATGATATACGAGGGGGGGACTTTGCCTGGAAGCAGAATTTAAAAGGGATCTAATAAATGGTAAAAAATATGACCGATGTTAATCGTGCCTGTCACACACCTGTTTTTTAAAAACACCGTCTGATGTAAAGAATTGCTATCCGCTCTGTCGGTCTGCTTTACGTATCTCTCGACAGCAACAATCACTTCACGCACAACTGCCCATAAATAACAGCTAGTTACAGCTTGGCACACATGATGCATTAGCTAACAATAATATTTGTCATGGAAGAACCTGCGATCAATTTCTTATATAAACAGAGGAGATATCATGAAAATGCTGATTCTGATAGCAGTCTGTTCTGAATTAATGGCTCTGTGGTCCACAAGTACCGCCGAAGTTTTTACTATAACGTCTCCACCATCCTTGCAGAGCGTGAATATTACCTACAATTACAACGCGTCGGCACCGGATCCCTCAACCCTGCTGCTTCTTGGTGCCGGACTGTGCAGTTTGTCTTTCTGGGGAAGACGACGTAAAATTTCACGACAATGTTAATGTGCATACTATTTGTCAATAAAAGTTTTTTATATTTACAGGCAAAAAAATACATACACAATTAATTATTCAGTAAACTTGCATGCATTATAACTATAAGTCTGGGGGCTTGGCATGACTACACATGCAAATATACTATTAGCAGAAAATGACACCATTACTGCAAGCCATTTAAACAGGTCTTTGCTCAGTTTTGGATACAATGTCACAGGTGTGGTTAATACCGGTGAAGATGTTATAAAAAATGTTACTAAAAATATGCCGGATATCATTCTTATTGATATTAAGCTTGGTGGTAAAATTGACGGTGTCTGCGCTATACAAAAAGTCCATGCCAAAACGGACATCCCCGTTATCTATATAACTGCAAACTATGACAACAACGAGTTTGAACGCGCCAAAATAACAGAACCCTATGCCTATCTTATTAAGCCCTACGATATCTATCAGTTGCAGAACTCGATCGAGATTGCCCTGTACAAGCACGCACTGAAAGATCAGTTGAAGGAAAGTGAAAACAGGTATCGAACAATATTTGAGGTGAGTGATAATGCCATGATGCTGGTCGATGAACATTCAACCATTACTATGGTGAATGACCAATTCGTAAAAATGACGGGGTCTTCAAAAGAATCGGTGGAAAATCTGAAAAGCTGGACTGAATTCTTTGAGGAGAGTGAGCGGTTACGGCTGAAGGAACGGATCCATCAGGAAGAAGTTGATGCGACAACAACCCGGCATCATTTCGAGTCAATACTCGTTGACACGAAAGGAAACACACGGGTTGTCTATATGAATGTCAAAAAAATACCCGGCAGCGACTCTCGTATATTTTCTATGAACGATATTTCCGAGTTCAAATTGGCCGAGCAGGAAATAAGCCAGTTAAACAAGGCGCTTAATTCCATAAACAAAGGGCTCAACCAGGAGATCACCTTACGGCTGAAAATAGAAAAACAGCTGCGGTATAAAGCTACGCACGATTATCTTACCGGCCTGCCTAATCGGGTTCTTCTTTTTGACCGTTTAAAACAGGCGTTCGCTTTCGAAGAGCGCCACAACGAGACGTTGATAGCATTGATGATCCTTGATCTGGATAATTTTAAAAGCATCAATGATAGAATGGGCCATCTGTCCGGCGACATTCTTCTGAAAAAAGTGGCACAGGGTTTACAGAAAAGCATGCGTCAATATGACACTGTCGGCCGATTGGGTGGTGACGAATTTGTTATCATCATCAATGATGCCGGCTCAATAAAGGATATCATCACGTTTGCTGAAAAAGTTCAGTCGGTCTTTAAGGAACCATTCGATATACTCGGGCATCAGACGTATGTGACAACAAGCATCGGGGTGGCAATATTCCCTCTCCACGGAACAACCATCGAGACGTTGCTGAAAAAAGCCGATATGGCCATGTATGTTGCAAAAAGATGTGGAAGAAATACGTTTAGATTTTTCTCTGATTCAATGGACCTTCAGGATTTCACCCAAAAAAACATGCGCACAAAACGGAGAATAGCTCAGATGGAAAGGGCCGCTCAAAACAATCTTCTCTCAACCTTAGACTCACCATCGGCAAAAGACCAATTGTCACACTGATACTAAAAAAACCGACGGCGTTTGCCTAGAACAAGTAAATCAGACCCATTCCCCCTTATTCCGTCACGTTCATACCGCAACAGGCTGTTCTTCTTTTCCAATGAATTGCAATCCGACTTTTGGTGAACTGATTCGAACTACTTTGCTATTATACTCATTGGGACAAAACTCCTGATCGCCACAAAACAGCAACCGGCATGAATCCCCTACCCCGATAACATACGGCAGTGAACTGGTCATAGTAACCAAGGCCCCTTCAAGTGATATGTCTTCTAATATACCAAGATATTTTGAGCCCCTATAATAAAGCAGGCATTTTGAAACGCACGAGGCCCTCTGCACACTTCTCTTATCCTTCATGATGTCAAGCCTCCTGCCAAGCTCCACATGCGGGAGAAATCAACCGACCAGCCCATTTGCCTTCATGTCATCCACATATTCCTTCACAAGCGGCAGTTCCCGTTCCAAAGCGATAACAAGTTCTTTGACATTGCCATTGGTAGAGTTAGCCTGCAGAGCCGAGCAGATTTCTGAAATCTTCAACAACCCCAGGTTTCTACTCCCGCCCAGCAGCTTATGTGCTGTTTCGTACACCCCTGAATAATTTTGTTCCTCAATTGCTGCATACAGTGTTGGTATGTTTTTTTCTACATGCATTAAATACGGCTCTATAACCGCCGGTACGAAATCTTTCCCTGTTTTTTTAAACATACGCAGCAGTTTTTGCAGTCGCGTCAGATCAAACACTGAACCAGAGGCTATTTCACAAACGTTCTTCTCCATAAGCGGTTCACACGTCTCAGCCGAACGCGGACAAAAGGGCCCTGCCCAGCGAGTTAGAATCTCCAGCAGTTTGCTGGAGCGTATCGGTTTACTCAGATACTCATCCATCCCGGACGCGAGGCACTGTTCACGAAAACCGCTGATAGCATTTGCGGTGAGAGCAATAATAATAGTGCGGTTTTTATTACTCTCAAGCCGCCGTATCTGTTTAGTTGCCTCAAAACCATTCATATCCGGCATGTTGCAATCCATAAACACAATATCATAGTGATGTCGGCTTACCATCATGACGGCGTCCCTCCCGCATGAGACAACATCCACCTTGCAACCGATGAACTCCAGCATGGTTGCCGCTACAACCTGGCTGGAAGGATCATCCTCAGCGACAAGAACATGCATCTTCTTAAAATTTTCCGGAGCGCAATTCTCTTCAGAATCAGCCGGTACAGATACATTGTTCACTGCAGATAAATCGTTTTCTCTCTGCTGCAAACAGAGTGAAACAACCGTAACAGCATCTATAACCCGTTGTTGATGAAATGGTTTGGACAAGAAAGCTGTGAATATCGTATCCGGGAAGTCCGATGCCTTCCCGGCATCATGAGAAAACGACGAAAGGAGAATAAGCAGCGTTTCTCCCAGGCATTCCTCCGCCTTTATGCTTTTACCAAGGGTCACACCATCCATACCAGGCATTTTCTTGTCAATCATCGCAAT
>JBBRWP010000271.1:0-4259 GCA_038249175.1 Acetivibrionales bacterium | reverse complement strand
GAATAACGTGGATGACGTCGTCCTGGCGGTCAATGGATATAAACTCGCTTATGATACGACACTTTTTGAAAATGTGTGTTTTGAAATAAAAGCAAGCGATAAAGTCGCCCTCATTGGTTCAAACGGCACAGGGAAAACAAGCTTGATGCGGGACATCTACAGGAATAGCAACGATGCCATTACCCTCAAGAATAACGTAAAGGTTGCGTATCTGTCCCAACTGCAAAGCGAAGTGCTGAATGAGTCACAGACCATTGTGGCAGAATTTTTTGATGCCGGTTTCCAAACAAGGCAAGAAATTGAAGACTATGCTGGCCAATTTGGTTTTGAAGGCGAAATGCTGGATCAAAAGATAGCATCTCTGTCTGGCGGAGAAAAAAACATACTGCAATTGGCGAAAATTTCTGCCGGAAAAGCAGATTTGTTGCTATTGGATGAGCCGACCAGCCATCTGGACACGTATGCACAAATGGCCTTGGAAAAAGCCATAGATGACTATAAAGGCGCTATCCTGATGATTTCACATGACTTTTATACCATTGCAAACTGCATGGATTATGTGCTGCTCATTGAAGACAAAAATATACGGAAAATGAGTATACGGAAATTCCGTAAGATGATTTATGTCAATCACTACGATAAGGATTATTTGGAAATTGAACAAAAGAAGAAGGCCATTGAAACAAAAATAGCACAAGCACTAAAGAATGCTGATTTTGTGCTGGCAAAGAAAGCGTCCGAAGAACTGGAAAAGTTGATGGGTTTGCTTAAGGATGTGTATGCGTAAGAAGAATGTGATGCGTAAGAAGAATGTGATGCGTAAGAAGAATGTGATGCGTAAGAAGGATGTGTATGTTTAAGCATGTGTCTGTTCTACTGTAGCGCAAGTTTGGGATGCCGCATCCAGAACATTGGAAACTGCTATGTCAGCTGCCCTATATCTAAACATTGCAATTAAAGGCTACAGTCTCTAAAACCTGCCCCGTTTACTCTTTGAACACACGCTTTATCGCCTCAAGATATCCATAACCAAACAAGTCATCCGGCTCCAAATAACTTGTTTCAGTCCATTCATTCCAACTGTTTACGGTAATCAGCGGCGGCTGTCCAGGATGCGCGTCAACAAAAGCTTTGGCTTTTTCGAAAGCGAGCTGTATGTTCTCCGGGGTATTGTTCTGAACAATGCCTTTACGAAATTCCTTAAACCGCGGGTTGTTGTCCCAGCCAATCGAAATGTGCGGGAAATAGGTGATGTCATAAGTCTTTTCAATCCGAGCCCATTCCTTTTGTACATCAGAAATAATGTCGTTGTAATCTCTGTCGATATCGGTAAAATGTACGAACTGATAATGTGACATGCTGTCGAACTGCAGGCGCTTTATGATCTCTCCCGTCGTCGCTTTATGACCATCATCGACGCCACTGAGGTTGAAATTCATCTCGCCCCATAGTGTCATCTGCAAATGAAGTCCTGGCAACCCGGCCTTAACGGCCTGATTTCTGAACCAATCAAATGCCGCCTTGGTTTCATCTGCGCCACCGAGACCTTTCATAAGATTTTCAAGATCATAAATCATGAAAACAGGTTTCCCATCAATTTTGTAATACGAAGGGTGTTTGAAGTATTTTTCTATGAGCCTGTCGGCGATGATCTCAAATTCATGACGGTCTACTGCGGCATTCCAAATGAGGCCGTCTTCCAAGTGAGAATTTCGAATATCCCAGGTATAATTTACATTGTGATTTGCCCACATCAGATAGAATTGAACCCTGTCATTATTTTTCGCTTTCAGGTAGCCGTCGTTTAAGCAGTTCTCTAAAAATGGCCGTCTGTCGTACCAGTACCAGTCATATATAAATACATTCACGCCGTGGTCTGCTGCTGCGTCAATCTGCATTTCCATAACACCGGGATCTGCTTCATTCACATAGCCCCACAGAGGTTTTCTTGGCCAGTTATGTTCAGGGAATTTCCTGACAGCATTTTTGACGGACTGCCATTCACCAATGCCTTCCGGCCAAAACAGTCTTGTTCTTATTTCATCGCCGGTGTATGCTGGCCATATATAGGCGGCGATATCGTATTTTTGTTTCATTTGGGAACCTCCGATTTACTTTGGTATTACCTATTTTACTACGGCATCTAGGGTTTAGGTTACAGGGTTGTCTTAATATACAACTATCGTTTTTTAATATGCCGTCAGATCATATATCTTTTTTTCGATATTGTGCCAATTTGTAAACTGTATCGTCATCGCGAACAGAAATAACAATAATTCTCATTATATAACAATCCATAACGAGACGATATACCACACGAAGTCCTGCTTTTCTGAGCTTGATTTTAAGATAGCCAGCCAGTTTTGTGGAAACTCTGTTGCCAAGAGGCTTTCCGAGCCCTCCTTCGGAATTTGGAAGGGGGTTGATAGACACCTTTTTGATTGCCTTTAACACTTGAAGTTGTTGTGAGTGATCTAACACCTTTAAATCTTCATTTGCTTCTTTTGTGTACACAATTGACCATTCACTCATTCAATGTCAACCTCAACTTCATCAAGGTCTGATTCCTTTATACCAAGGCGCGATAGAACTTCTTCAGAAGAAAGGTATTTATCCTGCGCGGCAGCAACTCTCTTTTCGGCCTCAAAATACAGGGCATAATCCTCTAAAGCATCAAGGAGTTCATCATAACGAGACGTACTCATTAAAACACTAATTGGCAAATTGTTTTTAAGAACAATCTTGGTTCCGTCCTCATTGACTTCATCGAAGATTTTGTTTGCTTCGCCACGATTGAATCTGGAAATAGGTATAAGTGAATGTATAACATTTTTCATTGAAATTTCTGCTTTTGTCATAGGATCTCCCTCTTTTTATGGTGCATCTTCATTCGCAGGTATATAATTTGAATAAGTCTCGGTACCAGCAAAATAAACTGAATGATTGCACCTTAAAAATCACTATTATTACTATTGATTATATGGAATAGCAATGTAAATGTCAATTAAAACACTGATATATTTATCGATGTTTTATTGAAAAGAAGAAGAAAATTGTTGAGGACAGAATAAAGTTTAGCATTGAAAAATCATTCTGGGATTCCCCCTATTGCAGCATCAAAAAGAAATTGTTTAATCGTGGTACCCAAGCCCCTTCTCAACTTCATCAAGAGAATAGGTCGCCAGGTTGTCTCTATCGCAATGTTCGAGAGGACGCCCACCGCAAAGCGTAGCGTAGGTGGGTGATGAATCGAACATTTTTAACCATTGAAAGACTTGCAAACAGAGTGCTTTCGGTGTATAATAGAACATATGTTCATGTTAAAAAGGAGGTGAAATAACGTAATGAAAAGTGAAGAGAAATCCAACTACCGAGTCGTCCAGATTCGCATCAAAAAGTCCCACGCCTTATTCCAGTTTTGCGACGATGCCTGCTTTGCCTCCAAGAACCTGTACAACGTCGGGAACTTTCATATCCGTCTGGTTTTCAGTGGACTTTCGAAGGATTCGGAATTCCGTCACCAGAACGAAATTGAAGTCCTTGAAAAGATAGAGTTCCAAATCGAACAAGTCAATGCTGTCAAATCAAGCACCTTTGACAAGCAGAAAGCCAAGCATATATTAAAGGGAGAGACTTTCGGACAAGAAGAGCCAACCCGTCTCAATGCTCCGAACAAAGAAAAACCATTTCTTTGCTACAACATTCTTGATGGCATCCTCAAACTCACATGTCAACCAGACTATGTCGCCATGCCTTCACAGGTCAACCAGCAGACGTTAAAGCTCTTGTATCGGGACATCGGTTTACCTACCAATTGTTTTCAAGGGTGGCACAATGAAAGCGCGTAACCAATGGTACAATAAGAGAAGAGCTTATTTGTATAGTGTGCTCAGGACTGGAAAGACTAAGGATGGAGGTTCGTTCACCTCAAAGCAGCTGAATCAATTAGACACGGGCCGGCGTTCCTTCCTGAAAGACTATTTCCACAAAACATCACAGCTCATCATAAGCTACTGCCTCGCAAACAGTATTGATACAATCGTTTTAGGTAAGAACAATGGCTGGAAGCAATATATTAAGATGAACCGCACCAACAAACAAAACTTCGTTGCAATACCGTATGAACTTTTTATGACTATGCTTAACTACAAGGCACGTGCAGCAGGTATCCGCTTTGTTGTTACGGAAGAGAGCTACACGTCAAAAGCCAGTTTTCTTGATCGCGATGATATGCCGGTATATGACGATGGACAAACGGT
>JBBRWP010000270.1:0-4299 GCA_038249175.1 Acetivibrionales bacterium | reverse complement strand
TTTACGGTGTCGGTTCAGTCAAAATGACGGAGAGTATTAACCTTGTTGTGAACATGGAATTGTGGAACGCTACTAAACAGTATGAACGCCTTGGCATGGATGAGCAATTCACGGAAATTCTGGGCTTGCGTATTCCGTCACTGACGATACCGGTGCGACCAGGACGCAATTTGGCCATTATTATTGAAGTGGCAGCCATGAACAACCGACAGAAAAAAATGGGCTACAATGCGGCACAGGTGTTTTCGCAACGCATCAGCCGCCAGCAGGGATTAACAGATGACGTATAATCTGCCTCTTATAAAAGACATATGCGGTGAGAAATCGGTTCAAACGGATGTGGACATGAAGCCCTACACCAGCATGCGTGTGGGTGGTCGTGCTGCCATGGTGGTGGATGTGCCTCATGAGGACGCACTTCAAAAACTTTTGCGCCTGCTGACCCGGGAGAAGGTTCCTTTTGCTATTCTTGGAAACGGTTCAAACCTGATTGTGGCAGATGAAGGCTTTGACGGGGTTCTCATGCACATTGGCTCCGGGTTTTCCACTGTGAATATCCAAGACACCTTACTGTCAGCCGGTGCCGGCATTTTACTCTCCGCACTTTCAAAAGTGGCGTATGAAAATGGATTGAGCGGCTTGGAATTCGCTTCCGGCATCCCGGGCAGTTTGGGTGGTGCCCTGGCCATGAATGCCGGTGCATATGGCAGGGAAATGAAGGATGTCGTCTTGACAACACGTTGTATAGACGGGAATGGTAATGCCATTGTTTTACAAGGAGATGAACACGATTTTTCTTACCGTCACAGCCGCATTACGGCATCCGGCTATGTGGCTGTTTCCGCCAGGTTGCAACTGATAAAAGGCGATAAGCAACTTATTTTAGAAACGATGAAAGACCTCAATGGCAAACGACTCAGCAAGCAACCCTTAAATTTTCCCTCTGCCGGCAGTACCTTCAAGCGTCCGGTCGGTTATTTTTCAGGCAAGCTGATTGAAGACTGCGGCCTGAAAGGGCTGACTGTCGGAGGTGCTCAGATTTCAGAAAAACATGCCGGTTTTATTGTAAACACCGGAAATGCCACCGCCACCGATGTCGTGATGTTGGTGCAAAAGGTGCGTGAAATGGTTTTTGAGCGCACCGGTGTGCGACTGGAACCCGAAGTGAAGTTGCTAAAAGGAGACAGTCAAATACCGTTTTAACAACCATGTTTTAGTCCAGATCCATGGGGGATAAGGTATGCAGTTTTTAATTATTACCGGCATGTCCGGGGCTGGGAAAAGCCACTGTGTCAAATTTTTTGAAGACATTGGCTATTTTTGTGTGGACAACCTGCCGCCATCCTTAATTCCTACGTTCGCTATTTTGGGACGGCAGACAAATGCGCTGGATAAAATTGCACTCATTGTGGATATCCGTGGCGGCGACATGTTTCAAGAACTCTTCCCTTCACTGGATCAGTTGACCATGCTGGATGTACCTTATCGCATCTTCTTTCTGGATGCTTCTGATGCGGTGCTCATCAAACGTTTTAAGGAAACCCGACGGATGCACCCACTGGCGCCGGATGGCAAAGTACAGGACGGTATTGATCAGGAACGGGAAATTCTACGTCCGGTGCGGGAGAAGGCCGATGTGCTTCTGGATACCTCCAATATGCAGACAAGGCAACTGCGAGAAGAAATTATTCATTTGTTTGTCGAAGGCAAAAAGAATAAAGGTGTTACCGTGAACATCCGTTCTTTTGGCTTTAAATACGGCCTGCCCTTGGATGCCGATTTGGTTTTTGATGTTCGCTTCATCCCCAATCCCTATTACATTGAGCATTTGAAGCCCTTGACAGGACTCCATGAAGCCGTCTCCACCTATGTGATGGAGCAGGTGGAGAGTCAGGCTTTCCTTTCTAAAATGCTGGACATGGTTAGCTTTCTCCTGCCTTTGTATATGAAAGAGGGGAAGTCGCAGCTGGTCATTGCCATCGGTTGTACAGGTGGGAAACACCGGTCGGTGACCTTGGCCTGCCGTTTGGCGGATGCACTGGAGAAACAGGAAGAAACCGTCGTTCTGGAGCACCGTGATATTGACAAGGATAATAAATCATGAAAACAATGAAATGGTTTCGTATCGGTTTTCGTTTCCGAAAGTGGCTTGTCGGCGCCGCTGTCGGTGTATTGCTGCTACTGCTTTCAGTTGGTGTTTTATTAAAGGACATTGCCATTGGCCCATACCAGATTGGCATATCCCTGACCTTGGCCGCTACGGGTATTGTCAGCATTCTTGTTTGTTTTCGGACAATTCTGCTAAAATTCCTCCATGTTTACCCAAAAGGCATTTATAAAAAACCAGAAAATATGGAAGAAGTGGGCGATGTTTTATACCGCCGGAAATTGATGGCTGCAGGACCCCGTATTGTTGTGATTGGTGGTGGATCCGGTATTTCAACCCTGCTGCGCGGGCTGAAAAAATTTAGCAGCAACATCACAGCGGTCATCACGGTTGCAGATGACGGGGGTGGCTCCGGCGTGCTGCGTGAAGACTTGGGTATACTGCCGCCGGGTGATATTCGTAACTGTATGATTGCGCTGGCAGAAACCGAATCAGTCATGGAAAAACTGATGCAGTACCGGTTCACCGAAGGTCGATTGAAGGGGCAAAGCTTTGGCAATCTTTTTCTGGCTGCCATGAATGGTATTTCAGAGAATTTTGAACAGGCCGTGCGCTACACAAGCGATGTTCTGGCTGTCACTGGTCTGGTTTTGCCGGTCACAGAAACTGATGTCAGGTTAATTGCAACGCTCGAAGACGGATCGGAAATTGTTGGGGAATCCAACATCGGCCATCACCACATCCACCATCCCGGGAAAATTGCATCGGTGCGGCTGAACAGGGAAGCCATCCCGCTGACACCGGTGTTATCCGCCATTGATTTGGCGGACCTCATTGTGATTGGTCCGGGGAGTCTCTACACCAGTATCCTGCCGAATTTTCTGGTGGGGGGCGTTGTGGATGCGATACAGGCGTGTAAAGCAGCCAAAGTCTATGTTTGCAATGTGATGACACAGCCCGGCGAAACAGAAAATATGACCGTTTCTGAGCATATAAAGGCCATATGGGACCATACAAGCCCGGAGCTTTTCCAATACTGTCTGATGAACAATGGGGATGTTCCGGAAGACAATAAAAGGCGCTATGAAAAAGATGAAGCTGAACTGGTGATGGTAGACCTTTCAAAACTGAAAAAAATGGATATAAGAATTGTAGAGAATGATTTGGTGGATATCATCGATGAAAAAATCCGCCACAATCCAGATAAATTAGCGCAGGCCATCATGGATATTTTGCGTGTGCATTGAACATCTTCAAGCCCTATGAGAGCAGGTGATCGTATGAAATTTGGTCCGTCTGCATGGAGAACCTCTGAAAACGGCATGCAAAGGGAATGGTTGTTAACCAATGGCATAGGGGGTTATGCAGCTACTTCCATGAACGGTGCCAACAACAGTCGCTACCATGGTCTTTTGTTTGCATCTATGGCGGGAGAAAAAGACCGCTACCTTTTATTGTCTCAAATTTCCGAAGCCGTTGTGACAGAAAGCCACTACGAGTCTTTGCTGTCGTTTCACACAAGGGAACAGAATTACCGTGGGGAGGAATACCTGACGCTATTTGAATGGGACGGTATTCCAACATGGCATTATCAAATTGGGGCAGTCTTCATGACCAAAAGCATTGTTCTGACTCAGGGTAAAAACGAAGTTGTGGTTCATTACAGCATGCATAACGGGGACAAGCCGGTAGAGGTTCATCTGACCCCTTTGGTCAATTATCGCAATCACCATTTTTTAACCTATAACCAGTATATGCACTTTGAAACAGACTTTTTGGGACGACAGGTTATGGTTCGCCCTTATGGTTCTACCGATGTCATCTACATCGAATGCAATGAAGGCAGCGTTGTGAAACGGGACAAAACATGGTTTTACAATATGGATTATCCGCTGGATCGCCAACGCGGACTGCCTTCCACAGAAGATCATTTTATACCGGGTTATTATGTTGTTTCGTTGGCCCCCTATGAAGAGAAATCGGTGACGTTAACGGTCAGCCTGAATGAACGCAGTCCGGAAACAGATGGCGCCCTTTGTGTACAAAGAGAATGGGCGCGTCTTGCCGCCCTTCCGTTTGCCAGTTCCGAAAACCCGCCGTTTTTAAGGCGCCTGGCACAGGCAGTCAACCAACTGGTTGTTAATAACCCGCTGACCCAAAAAGCCTGTATCATAGCAGGCTATCCCTGGGTA
>JBBRWP010000269.1:0-4333 GCA_038249175.1 Acetivibrionales bacterium | reverse complement strand
TTCCCGGCAGGTCACCCGCTCTTTACAGGTATGATTGGCATGCATGGATCTAAAACCACCAACATTGCCGTATCAGAATGTGATTTGCTTATTGCCGTGGGCGTGCGTTTTTCGGACCGTGCCACCAGCAATGTGGCCACCTTTGCACCACATGCACAAATACTGCACATGGATATTGATTCGGCGGAAGTGAACAAAAATGTAAGGACACATCATCATATTATAGGCGATGCAAAAGCGGTTTTGTCCCGACTGACGCCCATGATTGAAAAAGTGGAAAGACCTGAATGGGATGAACGCATCGAACAATTGAAAAAAGACTACCCGCTGATGTTTATGGACGTCTGTGATGTCATGCCGCAGGCCATTATTAAGAAAATTCGTGAACTCGCCGGTCCGGAGGCTATTGTAGCCACAGAAGTGGGACAGCATCAAATGTGGACCTGTCAGCATTATGGTTTTACAAAGCCCAGAACATTTTTAACCTCCGGCGGTGCCGGTACGATGGGTTACGGTTTGGGCGCGGCGATTGGTGCTCAGGTGGCTTTTCCTGAAAAACTGGTTTTTAATATCGCCGGTGACGGCAGTTTCAGGATGAACCTGACGGAGCTTGCAACAGCCGTAGAGTACAATTTACCTGTTATTGTGGTCATTATGAATAATCATGTTTTGGGTATGGTACGGCAATGGCAGGATATGTTTTATGACAAGCGTTTTTCACACACAACGATTGATCGCTCCACCAATTTTGTAAAACTGGCGGAAGCCTTCGGCGCCTTGGGATTGACCATTGAAAAGCAGGCGGATATTGAACCGGTATTAAAACAGGCGATTGCGGCCAGGCGTACAGTGGTCATCAACTGTGAAATAGGACAGGATGTGAAGGTCTTTCCTATGGTTGCACCGGGGAAAGCCATATCGGATGTGGTGATAGAAACGGATGACATGTCATGATGAACAAACCTGTTATTACGGTAACCCTTAACCCGGCCATTGACCAGGTGATAATGCTGGAGCGCCTGGTGTCCGGTAGTATGAACCGCACCCTTAGCAGCCAGTCCATGGCCGGGGGCAAAGGCATTAATGTTGCCAGAGCCCTGAAGAAGTTCGGTGTGGAAACATTTGCGATAGGCTTTATTGGGGAAGCCGGTTCTGACCTGATTGAAAAAACCCTTGGACTGGAGGGTATTCCTTATCACTTTATTAAAACAGACGGTTCTGTGCGCACCAATTTAAAAATAACTGAAACCGGTACTGGTTTAACCACAGAGTTAAACCAGCCCGGTTTTTCTGCGTCCGAAGCAATGCTGGCCGCGTTGATAGAAAAACTGTGCACCCTCTTGCCGGGTGCTTCGGCTCTTGTTCTAACAGGAAGCATACCGGCTGGAACACCGACGGATGCCTATTACCAGATTGGGGTATTGGCGGAAACGTACAAGATACCTGTTTTTCTGGATGCAGATGGCGAAAATCTGCGCTTCGGTCTTGCAGGGAAGCCTTATGCCGTCAAACCCAATCGGGATGAATTGAACCAGTTTTCAGGCGCAACGCTTCAAAGGTTGGTCGACTGGCAGGCTGCCATGGCACAGTTTTGCACCTTTGGACCAATGCTTGTTGCAGCGACCATGGGACCCGAAGGCGTCCTTGTTCTGGACGGACAGGATGTATGGCATGCGACATCACCACCAGTGACCGTTGCTTGTGCTACCGGGGCGGGGGATGCCACCCTTGCAGCCATGATCTATGGCTGGCTGTCGGGCTTTTCGAAAAAAGAAATTGCCGCCTGGATGTGTGCGTCTGGCAGTGCGACCGTGGCAAAGCCGGGAGTCGCCTTTTGTACACGCTATGAAGTGGCCGATATACTGGCAGAAGTTATTGTGAATAAAGGCTAAGTGTCCTCAGAAAAAGAAAGAAGCGTTCTTGTGAATAAAGGCTAAGGTTCTTGTAAAAAAGAAAGAAGCGTTATTGTGAATAAAGGCTAAGTGTCCTCAGAAAAAGAAAGAAGCGTTCTTATGAACCAAATGTCAATGCTTGCGTTCTTATGAGCAAATGTCAATGCTTCTTGTGAATAAATCTTTATTTATGTATAATTGCAATGCGATACCTCCGATTTCAATCTTTTTAGAATCGGAATCAGTATGATAATGTCTGAACGACGCAGAATATGAACAGTTATGAAAAGTATTCTACAGCAATAGGGTGAGCTCTTTTTTGAAAGCAATGAATCTGGGTTTTTTGGAGGACAGCAATGGGTAGACTTTTTGGAACAGATGGTGTTCGTGGTGTGGCAAACCATGAATTGACAGGTGAACTGGCCTTTCAACTGGGTCGAGCCGGTGCCTATGTTTTGGCCGGAGAGACACACCACACACCGAGGATACTGGTCGGGAAAGATACAAGACGTTCCTGTGATATGCTTGAAGCGGCTCTGGTAGCCGGGATTTGTTCTGCCGGAGCTGACGCAGTTCTGGTGGGTGTAATACCAACACCCGGTATTGCCTGGTTGTTGAGGAATGGCGGCTATGATGCCGGGGTTGTTATTTCTGCCTCCCATAATCCGGCAGAATTTAATGGTATCAAGTTTTTTAACGGTGTCGGTTATAAACTGCCAGACGCTCTGGAAGATCATATTGAAGGAATTATGCTGGACACGCTGCAGGAAATACCCCATCCAACCGGCTCCAAATTGGGTCGTGTAACACATGAGGAAGCGCTGCTCTCTTTGTATGAATCTTTCGCCGTTGGAACGGTCAAAGGTACATTGCAAGGGATGAAAGTTGCCATCGACTGTGCCAATGGTGCGGCTTCTGTTGTTTCACCACGGGCGCTCCGAAGTTTGGGGGCCGAGGTTTTGGTGCTCAATGATGCCCCTGATGGCATGAATATTAACCTCAACTGCGGCTCCACCCACATGGAAGGCTTGGCTGCCTTTGTCAGAACCCATGGTTGTTCGGCGGGTCTGGCTTTTGATGGTGATGCCGACCGTGTTTTGGCTGTGGATGAAAACGGTGCTTTGGTGGATGGTGACCGTATGATGGCCATGATTGCGCTTTCTTTGAAAGCCCAGAACAAGCTGGCCAACAATACCATTGTGGCAACCGTTATGAGCAATCTTGGCCTGGATGTGATGGCGCGTGAAAACGGTATATACCTTGAAAAAACCAAAGTTGGCGATCGCTATGTGTTGGAAAAAATGATAGAAAAAGACCATGTCATTGGCGGGGAGCAGTCCGGCCATATTATTCTGCGGCAGTTTAATACCACCGGTGATGGCTTGGTGACCGGATTGCAACTGCTGATGGCCTTGCGGGATTCCGGAAAAGCCCTGTCAGAACTGGCTTCTGTGATGCAGATGTTTCCGCAGGTGTTAAAAAATGCGCGGGTCAGCAACCAGAAAAAACATCAATACCTGGATGACCTGATGATAGCAGAAAGCTGTGCGGCACTGGAAAAAACCTTTCACGGCGAAGGCCGTGTCCTGATTCGGCCATCCGGGACAGAACCCTTGGTTCGCGTGATGATTGAAGGAAAAGATCAGGTATACATCACACAAAAAGCGGTGGAACTGGTGAAATTGATTGAGGAGCGGTTAGGATAATGTGTTGTTGATAAAAAAATAATTTAGACGAGAAGGCCATCAAAATCAGGTAATGGAGATTAGGTATCTCCATGAAATTTTCTGTAGCAGTTATTGATACTACATAATGAAATGAAAATTTTACCCATAAAATGGCATTGAAAATACCCATAGGGAATCATCAATTGATATGAAAAATTTGGTTATTGGCATATTGGCACACGTAGATGCAGGCAAGACGACACTGTCGGAAGGCCTTCTTTTTTTGAGCGGAAAAATTGCTAAACTGGGTCGGGTGGACAAACAAGATGCGTATCTGGATAATTTTGAGCTGGAGCGGGCGAGAGGTATTACCATATTTTCGAAACAGGCCATCTTCGATATCGCAGATACCCGAATCACTATGCTGGATACACCGGGGCATGTGGACTTCTCTGCTGAAATGGAAAGAACGCTGCAGGTTCTGGATTACGCTGTTCTGGTGATCAGCGCCGCAGATGGGGTGCAAGGCCATACCAGAACACTGTGGCGCTTGTTCGAGAAAGTTCATCTGCCTGTTTTTATATTCATCAACAAGATGGACCAGGTTGGGACCGATAAAGACAAACGGATGCAAGAACTAAAAAGCCAACTGGGTGATGGCTGTATTGCATTTGATGATGGGCATACGGAAGCTTTCTATGATGCACTGGCCATGTGTGACGAAGCCACCATGGATGCTTATTTGGAGACCGGGCAGGTTGAAACTCCTTTGAT
>JBBRWP010000268.1:0-4375 GCA_038249175.1 Acetivibrionales bacterium | reverse complement strand
TTGCGCATAAAACCGGTTATATTTCTGTTCAAAGTATAGCCTGAAATTTCAGATACGCATCGTCCCAGACATCCGGATTTTGTACCTGCACCACTCCAGGGGCCACCGAACGCCGTATAAGCGCTCGCGCCTCCTGCATATATTTGATTTCGCCCAGAGCCATGAGCTGGCCGGTCAGATTACCCAGGGCTGTAGCTTCTGATGGCCCGGTAATAACCGGCCTTCTCAGGGCATCCGCGGTAAACTGATTTAACAAGGTATCGCGTGAACCGCCACCAACAACATGCAAGACGGGAATGGACTGCCCGCGAAGTTCTTCCAATTCACCAAAAGTTTTGCGGTACTTCGTGGCGAGACTTTCCAAAATACACCGAACAACAGCCCCCTTCGATTCTGGCACAGTTTGACCGGTACGAAGGCAAAAATCTTGAATTTTTTGAACCATATGCCCGGGTTTTCCAAATTCTTCACTGTCCGGATTGATAAAAGCAGTAAATGCAGGCGCATTCATGGCCATTACTGCCAAGTCGTCAAAAGATTCCGTGGCACCGGCGCGATCCCATTCCCGTTTACATTCCTGCAAAATCCATAACCCCATAATATTTTTTAGCAGCCGCGTGGTGCCCATCACACCGCCCTCATTGGTCATATTCAGTTGGTAGGCTGTTTCAGACAACACCGGTTTGTCCAATTCAACCCCCATCAGCGACCAGGTGCCGCTGGACAAATAGGCGAAATTGCCATCTGTCGCCTCTGTCGGTACGGCAATAACGGCCGATGCGGTATCGTGTCCACCAACCGATAGTACCGGGACCGCAGAAATGCCAAGTTCATCTTGCAAGCCGCGTGTTAACAGGCCATTTTTCTGCAAGGGATCCGTAACCGGTAACAGCATATGGCTTGGGATGTCGAGCGCTTTGAGCATGTCATAAGCCCAGGTGCCGGTGGTCGGGTTCAGCATCTGGGAGGTCGAGGCAATGGTGCGTTCACACACCCGCTCCCCGGTAAGGAAATACCCCATCAGGTCCGGGGTAAACAAGAGGGACGCTGCACGTTCCAGGAGTTCCGGCATCTGTTCTGCCAGTGCCATGACATGGTAAAGTGTGTTAATCTCCATGAATTGTATGCCTGTGTTCGCATAGATATTTTGTTTTCCCACCGTATCTATGGCTTTTTGCATATACCCGCTGGTGCGATAATCTCTATAGTGAACAGGATTTTCTAGCAACCTGCCGTTTTTGTCCAGGAGCCCGAAATCAACTCCCCAGGTGTCCACACCAATGCCGTCAAGGGTATAGCCTTCACGTTTCGCAGCATAAATACCCTGTTTGGTCTCGTGCAGCAAGCGCAAGATATCCCAGTACAGTGTATTACCCACCTGCACCGGATCATTGGAAAAGCGGTGCAAAACTTCTGTTCTGATGGTGTTACCATCATAATGTCCAAGGACAGCGCGTCCGCTGCTCGCCCCAAAATCGAATGCCAGTAATTTCATGTGCACCCTCCTATCTTCATACAGACATTTCATCCCTACCATCGTCTTATTGTTAAACAAAACATCACACACCGTTATCCAGACAGTCTGCAACACGATACCCACGCCCACAGCTGCAAGGGGGACAACCGGAACACTGGCTCCTCCGGAGAATTTACAAACCATAAACAGCACAGTACCTATATAGTGTACCAAAACAATGCTTTTTATGCATGGGTATATTATCTCCTGCAGAAAGGGGTATAATAAGATTAAAGGAGGGAATAATATGCAAATTTTTAGTTTCATTGATGGAATACAGACCCTACAGGCCATATTACTGATTTCGGGACTCGTTTTCATGATTGTTGAAGTTTTTACGCCAGGCTTTGGTGTCGCCGGAGGCACGGGTTTACTGCTACTGATTATTGGCATTGTTTTGACAGCAAGGACATGGTTTGAAGCCTTTGTTATGTTCGTCATCTTGTTGTTGGTGGTTGGGCTCCTACTGTTTTTTATTTTAAGATCAGCAAAGAATGGAACCTTACAACGAAAAATGGTACTGTCATCTGCATCCAGCCGGGAAAACGGTTACAGTGCAACACCGAACCTGTCAGCGTATCTTGGACAGAAAGGCACGGCAATCACAGTCTTAAGGCCAGCCGGCAGCGCCGATTTTGATGGTGAAAGACTGGATGTGGTTTCTGAAGGAGATTTTATTGTCAAAGGGACCGTTGTTATCGTCACCGCTGTTGAAGGCAGAAGGATTGTTGTTGAACCAGCAGTCGATCACTGACAGACAAACAAAAAAACTATCAGAAGGCGTATGGACTTTGTCAATGTAAAACGCCATACCCGCTGACAGACAAATCAAAATAAGACCATCAGAAAGGGATAACACTATGGACGGAACATCATTGCTCGGTTATGTACTCGTATTGGCAGCGATTATCACCCTCATCTCTCTCTTCTTCAGCTTTGTCCCGGTTGGATTGTGGATATCGGCGGCGGCTGCCAGCGTCAAGGTCAGTATTTTTAACCTCATTGGTATGCGTTTGCGTCGCGTTGCCCCCACACGTGTCGTTAACCCGCTCATCAAAGCAATCAAGGCCGGTTTGAAAGTGGATATCAACCAGTTGGAAGCCCACTTCCTTGCCGGTGGTAATGTGGACAGGGTTGTGAATGCCCTTATCGCCGCACAACGCGCAGATATTCCTTTGGTATTTGAACGTGCAGCGGCCATAGACCTTGCCGGTCGCGACGTACTGGAAGCGGTTCAGATGAGTGTTAACCCAAGGGTTATTGAAACACCATTGGTCGCAGCCATTGCCAAAGATGGTATTGAATTGAAAGCCAAAGCCCGTGTCACTGTACGCGCCAATATTGAACGCTTGGTTGGTGGTGCTGGTGAACAAACCATTATCGCCCGTGTCGGTGAAGGCATTGTTACCACCATCGGTTCGGCCATGACACACAAAGACGTGCTCGAAAATCCAGATCGTATCTCAAAAACAGTTTTGAGCAAAGGTCTGGATGCCGGTACTGCCTTTGAAATTCTTTCAATCGATATCGCAGATGTGGATGTCGGTCGAAACATCGGTGCCCAACTGCAAACCGATCAGGCGGAAGCAGACAAACGCATTGCCCAGGCCAAAGCGGAAGAACGCCGTGCCATGGCTGTGGCCCGTGAACAGGAAATGAAGGCGGCTGTTGTGGAAATGCGTGCGAAAGTGGTTGAAGCTGAAGCCGAAGTACCCAAAGCCATGGCGCAAGCCTTGCGTGAAGGTAAACTGGGTGTTATGGACTATTACAACATGCAAAATGTTATTTCTGATACCAACATGCGTTCTTCTATTGCGACCGGAACAAAACCGGAATCTGGAGAAGGTAAATAACTCTGAAAATGCACAGCATTTTCAGTAGGTTTTGTGTGAACTCACCGAGGATGCATGGGCTGTAACTCTGAAAATGCACAGCATTTTCAGCAGGCTTTGTGCGAACACGACGAGGACACATGGGGTATTAATATGAAAACGGAGGCTGTAACTCTGAAAATGCACAGCATTTTCAGCAGGCTTTGTGTGAAAGCAACGAGAATGCATGGACTGCAAAACTGTTGCAGCCTCCTTATACTTTTTAGGTGGTGAAAGATGAAAGTAATGAGAACAACGCGCATGGCTCCGGCTACTGCGTCCAGAATGGAAGCCCCCTATCAGACGGATGTGGAGGCAACCGTTGAACAGACAGTTGCTTCTTACAACAACCCGTCATGGGAAACAGCCAAACAAACCACGCCGGCAAGCAGACTGTCTAGAGTTTTGCAGACTTTAACACCCGAACAGCTTTCCAACGGCATCATTCTGGCTGAAATTCTAGGAAAACCAGTCTCACTCCGAAAAAGCCACAGTGGCAGAAGATAAAGAACAGCAATGAAAGAACACCGATAACTGTCTCGAAAGACCTGAAGTCGATGTTCTTTCGCTCTCTCAAGATGTTCCCATCAATATTTTTTTGAGGAGAACTATCGCATGAAACAAGCCCCAATTCTTCACGGGAGCCAACTGTTCCGGGAAAATGTACAGGTGTATATAAACCGCTCTGACGAGGCTTACCAGGATTACATGCAGGTACTGCACCAGCATGATTTCATTGAGATTGCCTATGTCTTGTCGGGTTACGGAATCCACCAGGTCGGCGAACAGTATTACGATATTCGCCCGGGAGATTTATTCGTTATCAACTACGATGTCCCGCACCGCTTTTTCACGAAAGGGGCTTATGAACCGGTCGTTTTTAACTGTGTGTTCACACCGGCTTTTCTGGACGCCGGCTTCCTTGGTAAAAATGACTTTCATGAGATCTTGTCTTCCTATCTGTTTCGCAATTTATTTCCGGAAAATG
>JBBRWP010000267.1:0-4399 GCA_038249175.1 Acetivibrionales bacterium | reverse complement strand
GTGCCAAAGAAGCGATACAAAGCAAGCGAACCAAAGATGCGATACGCTAGATGTAACCGATGAAGCGATACAAAGTAGGCGAACCAAAGATGCGATGCGCTAGATGTAACCGATGAAGCGATACAAAGTAAGCGAACCAAAGATGTGATACAAAGTTATGATGGTGTATGCAATAACGGGAAAACAACAAAACAATCCTTCGTTGTTTATTTTCAGTCTATCATTGAATTGTGAACGTTATATGAAGCTTTGTATTTATATTTATACAAAATTGATCATGTATAAACAAAAATACAATAATTTCATCGTAACCAAACACATTTTGAACACATTTATAGTCATTTATCATTTTTTCAGGTTGAACAACATTTTTCTGTAAAAAAAAGCCACTCCATTTAGAGCAGCTCTTTTTTGTTCGTACTATAGGTCTATAAAGGTTTGTTGCGCTTAACGCTCGGCGTTTTTTACTGGTTCAGCTGGCACAAAATCACCCAGGTCCACTGTCATGGAAACAATCTTTTGCTCTTCTGCCGGTCTATCCTGCGAATTTGTTTGCAAGTTCGCAATGCGGTCCAATTCTTCAAAGCCGTCGATCATTTTACCAAAACCGGCGTACTGCTTGTTCAGATGCGGCGCATTTTGATGCATCAAAAAGAATTGTGAACCGGCCGAATCCGGGTGCTGTGAACGCGCCATGGAGATGACCCCACGTTCATGCTTCAAGTCGTTCACAAAACCGTTTCCGCTGAATTCTCCTTTAATGCCATAGCCGGGTCCGCCCGTGCCTGTACCATTCGGGTCGCCTCCCTGCAGCATAAAACCCTTGATGACACGGTGGAAAACAATCCCATCATAAAAGCCGGTCTGTACCAATGAAATAAAATTATTGACGGTGTTCGGTGCCACTTCCGGGAATAATTCTATGTTGATGGTGTTGCCGGAAGTCATGGTGATTGTTACAACTGGATTTTTACTCATATTACTGACTCCTTATTATTCGTTATTTGTGATGCCTCTTATTTTATCATATTGCATCGTTTGTATACAAACGCCGGAGCTTTTTTACGCGCACCCAAAGCAACGGACCGGAAGTCCCCATATTTCGGCCCCGGCAAATACCTTCAGCCAATGCATCAGATGAAAATGCATTAAGATACGTGAAGGTCTTGAAAACATTGTGTTGGCTGGGTACACTGTCAATAAGAATTTCATTGCCGATATCCATGATAAAGTGGCTGTTATTCTCACGTTTCAGTACGTCCGCAAATGGGTTTAGGGTTACCTCCCGTTCATAATCAAGTTTTATCCGAAATGAATCGAATGTATTGTCGTTATAAATGCTTCATACTCTATTTAGGGTTCGGATTTTAGACCGGTTGTGATTCTGGCAATACGGTTCTGGACCTCACAGACCCAGTCCTATAAAAAGTAAACGGGGTGACAGTCATGACAGATTTTACAATTGTTTTCGTTTTCAGTGTTTTTGCAGCAGGAGTACTTTCCTTTTTTGCGCCCTGCATTATACCATTGTTACCGGTATACATCGCAAGACTTTCAAGCAGCGCAACACAAAACGTTTTGGTTGCCGGTGAAGAACCTAAAAGGAAATTTCAACCGCGGTGGCGGCTCATTTTACAAACAATGGTTTTTGTCGGGGGGTTGGCCACCACATTCGTTTTAATGGGCTTTGGTGCCGGTGCCATCGGCGGTTTATTCAACAGTCGGCTATTCCTCTATATCGGCGGCGGAATTGTCATCCTGCTTGGTCTACACCAGACAGGCTTATTTCACCTCTTGTTTCTTGAAAAAGAGAAGAAAGTGCAAATAGCGCCAAAATCCGGTGTGTTGGGTTCTTACCTCCTTGGGTTTACCTTCAGCTTTGGCTGGACACCCTGTGTCGGTCCTGTTCTGGCTACCGTACTGGTGCTGTCTTCCAACGGGAATCAAGCCCTATACGGTGCCGGCATGATGCTGGTCTATACCCTGGGTCTGGCTCTACCCTTTTTGCTGATGTCCATCTTTACAGACTACCTGCTCAAAGCCTTTAAAAAGGTGAACCGCTTCCTGCCTGTCATCCGCATTGTTGGCGGCGTACTCATTATCTTGATGGGCATTTTATTACTCACAGACAACTTAAACCTGTTCAGTTCCTGGCTGACACCAAATGTTTAGGATGAATGAACAGAACCCTAAAACCTCTTCAACATCAGACCAACACCAATTCTTAGGATGAATGAACAGAACCCTAAAACCTCTTCAACGCTAGACCGACACAGATCTTTAGGATGAATGAACAGAACCCTAAAACCTCTTCAACGCCAGACCGACACAGATCTTTAGGATGAATGAAAGGATGTGCAAAATGAAAAAAATGATGAATCATACAAACGAATATAGGACAGAACCGAAAAAGCCCGATGAGAAAAGTCCCGCCAGAAAACCTTGGCTGGTTGTTTTGTCTGGTCTTATGGCTTCCCTCTTCTTATTTTCAGCCTGTGGCAGCAGCAGTACTACTGCACAAAGCACAACGCAGGACATGTCAACAGAAACATCTGGGGCAAAAGCGCTTATCATGGAAAAGAATTTTACCCTGACAAACATGAGCAACGAAACGGTTTCACTCTCCGATTATGCGGGTAAAAAAATAGTAATCAAGTTTTGGGCAACCTGGTGTCCCATCTGTCTTGGCGGCATGGATGAACTGACACAGCTGGTTGAAGAAGTCAAGACAATGGATGATACGGTTATTTTGACCGTGGTTTCTCCCGGGACCAAAGGTGAAATGTCGTCGGAAGATTTCAAAAACTGGTACACAAAACAAGGTTACACCTTCCCGGTGGTGCTGGATGAAGGCGGTGTTGTCGCCAGAGATTTCGACATTCGCGGTTACCCAACATTTGTATTCATTGATTCAAAGGGTCAGATTGCTGAAAAACGGCCCGGACATGTGGGTAATGAGGATATCCTAAGCATACTGGCAGGGCTTACCACCAAAGACGGACAGGAAATGTCAAGTGAAAAGATCAGTGGTCAAACGGCCGCTGTGGCTGGACAAAAACTGACCATAAAAACCGAAGCTAACGGTATCTTTCCTGAAAACATCAATAAAACCATCGATTACAGTGCGGTTCAACTAGATGAAATTTGGCTGGCTGGCGGTTGTTTCTGGGGTGTCGAAGCATATATGGCCCGTATCTACGGGGTGGCAGATGTCACGAGTGGCTACACAAACGGAAATACTGAAAACCCGACCTATGAAGAGGTTTCCTACCGCAACACCGGCCATGCAGAAGCAGTGCATGTGCAATACGACCCGACCAAAACGGACCTGACCACACTGCTAAAGTACTATTTTAAGATTATAGACCCGACAAGTGTGAACAAACAAGGCAACGATATGGGCACGCAATACCGCACAGGAATTTACTATCAAGACGAAAAAGACCTGTCAACGATTCAAGCTGTGGTTGCCGCTGAGCAAAAGAAACAGGATAAACCCATTGTTGTAGAAGTTGCCTCGCTTGCAGGCTATACCCTGGCGGAAGACTACCATCAGGATTATCTGGAGAAAAACCCGAATGGCTACTGCCATGTGGATTTTGATCCCCTTTATGACCAGACTGTCATGTCAGAAACAAAGACAATGAATGGGAAGGATGAAAACGCCATGAAAATTGAACCTATTGTGATCGACGCAAACCTGTACTCCAAACCGGATGATGCAACGCTGCGGAAAACGCTGACACCGGAACAGTATGATGTGACCCAAAACAGCAACACCGATCGTGCTTTCTCCAATGAATACTGGGACAACCATGCGCCGGGTCTCTATGTGGACGTGGCAACCGGTGAACCCATGTTCAGCTCAAAAGACAAATATGATTCCGGCTGCGGCTGGCCTAGTTTCACGAAGCCCATCGCACCGGAAGTGGTGACAGAAGAGACCGACAGTACATTCGGCATGAAACGCACTGAGGTCAGAAGCCGTGTTGGCGATTCTCACATGGGGCATGTCTTTGATGACGGTCCCAAAGACAAAGGGGGGCTTCGCTACTGTATAAACAGCTCTTCCGTTCGTTTCATTTCTCTAGAAGATATGGAAACGGAAGGATATGGACAGCTTATTTCAGCCGTCACACCGTGATTGCCTTTTCTTGTGATAAAATAGTTATAACCTGTTGTTGAAAATGGTTCCAGCGCACATGACTTGAAGCGTCTGGAGCCTTTTCGGCACATTTATGGTTTCAAAAAAAGGATAAACAAATGGTCAAACTATTGATTGTCGATGATGAACCCGTTATCAGAAAAGGCATACTACAACTGATTCCCTTTGAAACTTTGGGCATCGGTGATGTTTATGAAGCCGCAAACGGGTTGGATGCTCTGGCCATTGTCAAGG
>JBBRWP010000266.1:0-4405 GCA_038249175.1 Acetivibrionales bacterium | reverse complement strand
CAAAGCACGCCAGACTTCACAGCCGTAGACCTTTTCCGGTCTGTCGGCTTCCGGCAGTTCCCGTACGGCACGGATGACGCGCAATGCAACGCTGACGTGGGTATCGTGCTTGTCTGCCAGGTTGTGTGTAAAGATAACTTTTGGCTTTGCTTTTTGAATGAGTGCCTTGAGCTCATCCGCCACAACGTCACTTTTGGCGTCTTTGACTTCAGAAGAAGTATAGTCAAGCATCGCCATGGCACTGTATTCGCCGACAAAGGCAGCTTTATTCTGTTCATGCTTACGGATGCGCTGCATGTCTTCATCGGTATATTTTTCATACAAGCCACTGCGTGGGCTGCCAGCACCGTTGGTGACCACCACGCCCATATACCAGGCGTCATCTTTGCCAAAACATTCCAGGATACCCTGGAAAGACATAATCTCCAGATCGTCCTGATGGGCGCCGATGCCCATGACAGTGGTACGGGCAATGGCGGCATCTTCGGCCAGATTGTCCGGAATAAAGAGGCTGGCGTTGGGTTTATTCAATTTCATATTGTTTTTCCTTTCTACCCAAAAGTGGTGGAATCTTGTTTTTTCGGATTGCCCGTTAAAAAGTCTTTTGTTGTGTTTCTCATCATGAGTTGCACGTGTTTGCATGATGGGGTATCGGGATGTAACCGCTAAACAATCATCATGCCCACACGATGCTTTAACGGCTTATGTGTGGTGCCTGGTTATCGCAACTTGGGCAAAGAGGCCGCAGCAATGGACTGTCCGACCCGTTTGTTGGATTCGTCCGGCATGGCAACGGTTAACTTCTTGACAAGATCAGGGAATTCTTTGTTGAGTACTTCATGTGCTTTTTCCAGAATACATTCACCGCCTTTGCCGGAAGTAACGCGACCCAGAACCAGCACGTGCTTGATATCGTAAAACGTTGCGTACCAGGCAATGGCATAACCCAGATAAACGCCGATTGTATCAAAAATTCCGGCAGCACGGGCATCACCGGCTGCATGCAAGTCTTGCACCGCCTTTAGTTTTTCTGCCGGGGTAGCGTCTTCATCGAGGACAATGCCTGCGGCCGGGGCCAGTTTGATAACAGCATCCTGTGAGAAATACTTCACACCGCAGCCAAAGTCTCCGGACCATTCGTCCACCATGGCATCGGGGTGGAAATCGACCGGTACAAAGGCCAACTCATTCAGCCAACCGGTAATGTTGCCGTGCGTATCTACATAACCGCCGGCTTCGGCAGTGCCCATGGCAATGCCCAAAACGCAGGTGTCATCCAAATCAATAGCCCCGGCCAGTGCTGTTACATCGCCGTCATTGGCCACTTCTACCGGCACATCACCTATGGCTTTGGCCACACGCAGATAAATATCTTTCACTTTTTCGTTGAACAGGTTTTCCGGCACCTTCAAAAACAGGGAGGCCACCATGACGTGGTTGTCTACAAAGACGCCGGCAGAGCTGACACCCAACGCATCTACCCGTGGCATTTTGCCAGCTGCTGATTGAACCGCTTTCAAAATTTCTTCGTAGTGGTAATCCGGATCTGCTTGAACCTTGGGGTGCCAAATTACTTCTTCGCTGTATACGACCTGACCATCGATAACAGCTGATACTTTTCTGTCGCTGCCGCCGGCATCAAACCCTATTCTGCAGCCATCCAAGTGACGCCCCACCGGATTGGCCACGCTTTTTTCTTTTGGTGCATTTTCCAGAGAACAGGCTTCCACCGTAAACGGTTTTTCATATACGCGGCTCATGAAAGTGCTATCAAAGGCGCGAAGACCGCCAGTGTTATAAATACTTTTGATATAAGCGGCAACGGCGTCCGATCCGGCAACCGTGATTTTCCAGCCACCATAAATCCAAAGCAATGATTTTACGATGCGTTCCACGTAAGCATTGTTCTGTTTTATACTATCCGGACCTTCTGCGAATATTTTTGTTTTAAAAACGGACGTCATGCCGCTGCCGCGTTCAATGGTGATGATCAGCGGCGTTCCACTGCCTGTCTGCTCAAGTGATTTCTGAAAAGCCTGATAAACCAGAACAGCTGGCTGAAAGTTCGGATCGAAGATGGGGATGACCGCGGGATTAACCTGAATTTGCATGGCAACCTCCTGTGGATGGTATTTGTATGGCATATAACACCTATTTTACCTGTTTCGCGCAATAATAAAAAGGGGGGGCAGAGGTGAGGATTTTGTAAATCCGTTCAACTTGTTTGTCAAATTCGGTCAGCTGTCAATTGTCCCCTAGTTTTGGCGGCGGGATGGTGATATAATGGCCTCTAATTCGTGCAAATCAGTCTAAAAAGAGCGATGATGATGCTGAAATGAATGATTTGTAAAAACAGAATGTACGATGCCAACAAAAAAAATAAATTTTAACATGAAAATAAGTGATAATAAAATATGTGATAACAAAATATGTGAGAACAACAGGTAAACAACAAGGAGTATGAAAATGAGCAAGATGCAGTTAAGTTCCACCTCCGTTTCTCAAGAAATTGGCAAAGCCGTGTCAGATTTTTTAAGAAAAAACGACATGCACCACGACACGATAGACTTTGACCAGAATGTGGCCCGCTTTATTGAAGAAATGGACATAGGCCTTGCTGGCAAGGTGTGCTCGCTGCCCATGATTCCAACATATATTTCCATGGAGGACAATGTGCCGGCGAATGAACCGGTCATTGTCATTGACGCCGGTGGCACCAATCTGCGTATTGCCATTGTACAGTTCGATTATGATGGGAAGCCGGTGGTATCAGACTTTCAGAACCACCCCATGCCGGGAACCCGCGGACAGATCGATAAGGAAACCTTCTTCAATACCATGGCTGATTATCTGGCACCGGTCTTGTCCAAGAGCAAAAAAATCGGGTTCTGCTTTTCGTATCCGACCGAAATTCAACCGAATAAAGATGGTAAGCTGCTGTTCTTTACTAAAGAAGTGAAAGTCAGCAGCATGGATGGCGAAATGGTGGGACAAGGGCTGCTCAATGCCATTGAAAAAAAAGGCTTCCCGCGTCCGAAAAGCATTGTGCTGTTAAATGACACCGTTGCGACATTGCTTGGCGGCCGTGCAGCCTTCCCGGAACGTGTTTTTGACGGTTATGTGGGTTTTATTCTTGGCACCGGTACGAACACTTGCTACATTGAAGACATGAAGAATATTGTGAAACTGCCCGATGTGGCTGCAAAGGCTGGCAATATGCTTATTAATGTGGAATCCGGCGGGTACGAAGGCGCACCACGCGGTAAATTTGATTTGGCTTTTGATGCGGCCACGGTCAATCCCGGGCGCTATGCCTTTGAAAAAATGATATCGGGCGGCTATCAGGGAGGTCTGTTTTATACCATTTTGCATAAGACGGTGGAAGCTGGTTTATTTTCAGCAGCTTTTGCCGAAAAATATGGAAAACTGGATACCCTTATTTCCAAAGATGTGGATGATTTCCTTTTCTATCCGCTGTCTGAGCGGAGTGTGTTGGCCAGGTGCTGCGGGTTTGGTGATGCAGAAAATGTACAAAAAGATCGTTTGATTTTGTACCATATCATCGATGTAATTATTGAGCGTGCGGCCAAACTAACGGCCATCAACCTGACGGCAGCCGTTGTGAAATCGGGTAAGGGGGACAACCCGCTGTTCCCGGTTTGCATTGCTGCAGATGGCTCCACCTTCTATAAATCGAAGTTATTCCGTGGCAAACTGGATCACTATATTACCGAACACATGAACGGGGACCGTGGCTTGTACTGCGAGTTTGTGAAAGCTGAGAATGCCAACCTGATTGGCACAGCCATTGCCGGCTTAATGTAGGAATTCTTTTGGAGATTTGATGGAGCTAAATGAACAACAGCAGGCCTTTGTGCGCCATCGGGAAGGACCGGCGGCGCTTTTGGCCGTTCCGGGTTCTGGCAAAACAACCACCATGGTGTACAGAACAGCAGCCCTGATTGCCTCAGGAGTCTCTGCGGACCGTATCTTAACGCTGACGTTCACAAAAGCAGCCGCAAGCGATATGGTCAGGCGTTATGAGGCGCTATTTGGGTACTATGGCTCTGAAACAGAAGTATTTTCAGAGCGGATCCGTGTTGGTCCGAAAGCATCAGAAGTTATAAAATCCGCGGCTTGTTTGAAACATGATCTCGACATCACTGGATGTGGAAGCCTTGATCCGTTCATGTCGGATGATTTGATTCCGTCGACAGCTGTGTTCAACATGCCATCTTTTTCTACCATTCACAGTTTTTCACTGCAACTCATACGGTATTACTGCCATAAGCGACGTCGCCCCATGCCCAAAGTTCTGGCGGAATCTGGAAAAAACAAAATGACCAAAAGCAGCTTACTGGCCCAAATTTACCGCGATGTGATGGGTACCGGTATTGGTGATGAT
>JBBRWP010000265.1:0-4409 GCA_038249175.1 Acetivibrionales bacterium | reverse complement strand
TTTTCTTGATATGTGTGCGAAATGCATCTTCATCCAATGATTTTCCAATACCGATATAATTCGGACTGGGTTTTCTGGAATAAATCACAGGACACTGTGCAAGACGCTGACCCATCATTTCTTCATTGCACCAGGCCGAAATAGACACTTTCCGTAGGTTTGTCAACCGACTGATACACGTGTCCCAAATCGCATGCACAGGCTCACAGCAGCCGAAATAAGTTAAACCAAAGTTCTCTGACAGTCTTTTGTAATGCGGGTAGACATGTGTTTCAAACATCTGTGGTGAAATGCCAACGGTTTCCTGGGAATTCATATTGCCCCAAAGATTTTTAGTGGTCAGGGATGTTTCTCCGGCATTCATTTTGCCCGGTAGCTCATGCGAAAACCCATAACTGCCGGCTCCGGCGTAATCATTGCCATTATTCAAAACCAGAAGTCCTTCTGCTTCCTGCCAACGTAGAAATGCTGCCATTTCATCAACAATGAAGCTATACAATGCATGCATTTCATCCGGTTCATCCATCATGGCAATCATCATGTTTTCAAGACCCATCAATTCTACGACTTTCTGAGAAGGGGATGTGTGCCATCGCAGTGATGCATTCTTGATGACAGTCGGTAAAATATCACCGATTGTGTCATCCACAACAGATTGCCATGCTATCGTTCCATTTTTATCGACTTGAAACGGCATATGCTTTAGCTTTAGAAAATCTTCTGACAACGTTGCTATCGAATGTTCTTGTTTGAAGCCAATTTTTCGCCCTTCACTGTCAGAAGCGAATTCCTTATCAATTGAAACACCATACCAGGGCTCTTGAATACGCCAATAGATAGGGTAATTCGGTGCGACCACCTTGTCGTCTCCGACCAGTCGAAAGTTCACCAGTACAGTTTGAAGGCTGCGTTCAATTTCTTTGGCCGCTATGGATTCACAGTGAGATTCAGGAAGTAAATCATCTAAAAAAGAAGCCTCTTCCATAACAACAAGGGGCTTATCCGATTTTAAAGCATTGTGCGCATACCACAGCTGCTTTCTTTTTTCCATAATGGGAAGATTTGCACTTTCCAGGACATCACGTGCCAATTCCCTTAAATAGGTTTTTTCTGTCAAGGATAAATTCTGGTGAACGCCCATACCCGTTATCCTTTCACACTGCCAAGAACCAGGCCTGTTGTGAAGTATTTTTGTATAAAGGGGTAAACAATAAGTACAGGCAATGCACCAAGGAACAGCTGTGATGCACGACCGGTTCTTGCATTCATCATCGCCAATAGCATTCGCGTATCCCCTTGCGCCATGCGAATCATTTCCTCAAATTTTCTGATGATGGTCTGAAGATAGGTTTGTAATGGATACATACTGGTTTTTTGCATATAAATCAGACCACTGAACCAATCATTCCAATGCCACACAATGGAGAATAATCCGACGGTGGCAATGGATGGTGTCAGTAACGGAAGAAGTACCAGGGCTAGTACAGATATCGCTCCTGCACCATCAATCATAGCTGCATCTTCAATTTCCTGAGGTACGCCTCTGATAAAGTTCATCATGATAATCATGCTGAAAACCGGCAATGCCCCCGGAAGAACCAATGCCCACAGTGTATTCATAAGTTTTAACTTCCCAACAATTATAAATGTCGGAATCAATCCACCACTGATAATCATCGTCAGTGCAAAAAATACCATATAAACATTACGCCAGGCAAATTTTTCTTTTGGTCTTGAAAGCGGGTATGCTGTTAAAACGATGAGTGTTAAGTTGACAATTAATCCCAATAAAACACGCTGAATACTTATCCATATCGCCGAAGTAAATTTTCCGCCTCTTATTGCAAATTCATAAGCAGCCAGTGTGAAATTGACAGGCCAAAACCCAACACTCCCAGCTTCAACAGCCGCACTCGAACTAAAGGAGAGTGCAAGCAGGTGAATAAAAGGTAAAACACAAACAATGGCTGATATGGTTAAAAAGATAGTATTAAAGACTAAAAACGCTTTTCGAGACATTGATTTATCTTGCATTTTAGAATCCTTTCTAACATAGTTTCACTCCATTGCCGGCAACTTGAAAAAATGCATTGCACCCATTCATCCACTAGACAACG
Organism: Acetivibrionales bacterium; assembly: GCA_038249175.1. Classification (GTDB taxonomy): domain Bacteria; phylum Bacillota; class Clostridia; order DSM-8532; family DSM-8532; genus JAEWSN01. The sequence continues at coordinate 2,292 of JBBRWP010000265.1, read as the reverse complement.
CTTTCGTTTTATCATACTCAGGATATTGAATAAGGTTGCTCTGTTGCTGCATCAATACCACATCCACCGAGAACTCAAATCAACTTTTTTATGTTCTAAAAAACTCTATACCCTGCAAAACGATCAGCCATATAATAGGATGACACCATGAGTACTGCAGATATTAATGACTTGAATAACCCAACGGCTGTACCAACCGAGTATTGTGCCTGCACAATGCCCAAACGATAGACATAAGTATCGATAATATCGCCCGATTGATATACAATAGGTGAGTAAAGGTTATATATCTGATCAAATCCGGCATTCAAAACATTACCCAAGGATAAAATGGTCATTAAAACAACCATTGGCATCAACAAAGGGATTGTAATGTATATGGTTTGTTTCCAGCGCTTTGCACCATCCATAATCGCTGCTTCATACAAACCGGGATCGATACTGGTTAATGTGGCCAAGTAGATGACTGTACCAAAGCCGAAGGTTTTCCAGATATCTGATAAGACCATTGTCATTGGAAAAACTTTGTTGTCCCCTAAAAAGGAAACGGGGTCAATTCCTAAATTTCCCAATGATAAATTGACAATGCCATCCGGACTCAGCAAATCAATCATAACGCCTGATAAAATAACCCAGGATAAAAAATTGGGCATATAAACAACGGTTTGAAATGTGCGTTTTACGCTGATTGTTCTGACTTCATTGAGCAGTAAGGAAAAAAGAACCGGTACAAAAATGCCCCCAATAATTTTAAGTACGGCGATATAGAAGGTATTCCAAATGGTTCGTACAAAATTGGGTTGGTTGAAAAGACGTTGAAAATTTTCAAGTCCTATCCACGGAGAATTGAAACCCATAGCCGGGTTATATTTTTGAAATGCGATGACCAGCCCATATAAGGGAATGTAACTAAAGATAAACACCAAAACCACTGCAGGGATCAATAAAACATGGTATTGCCATTGTTTACGAAAATTCATCTTCAATGCGTTCATTGCGACAACTCCTTAAGCATCGATAAATGATTCTGGTGTAAAATATCTGATTCAAACCTCACGGATTCGAAGCTGAAATAATACACCAGAATCATTGTAATTTAGTCTTGCTATATCTCCAACTTATCAGGATAAATTATTTTATTTCTTACCATACATCGCATTGATTGCTGCAGTTTCTTCGTCACCACCAGCTTTTTTCCAATTGTCTATGAGTGTATCGTAATAGCTGATATCCTCAACCCCCATAATAATTTTTGTATAGCCTTCAATAAGAAGATCATCCAGCGTTGAGCCATAATCCAGCACGGCCTGCGGACTCGCTCCCCACAGTTTGGACTTCAAGATTTGATCATTGTCTACATGCCCATTGCCCAAGAACAATGTTGCATCTTTCGTACCCATTTGCAGCCAACGACCCAAAGATGTGAGATCTTTGTCTATAATCCATTTCTTTGCCTCATAATAGTACAATGATGCATAGCCTGTCGAGAATTTTTCATCGCCTGTCTCAAACGCCTTATGTACTTCTGCCGTGTCATTATAAGATGCAAACTCCACCTTGAAAGGACCCGTGACATGGTGCATATTATTCGATCCGAACGGCATAACCTCATCAATCGTCATCGTTCCTTCTGCAATGGAATCATTTAACACAAAGCAGTACTCATTGATCAGTTTAACCATGGCTTCCGGATTCTTATAATCCTTGCGGACAACATTGTACCAGTAGTTATTGAATATAACCGGGTACATGACTTTGCTGCTGTCTACCGAAGGAACATTATGACCCATAAAATAGGTTCCTTCGCCTTGATTTTCAACAATTTGACTGCCGACCTGCCAACCGGCCCAGTTTAACTGAAAGAAAGTTCCAACCAGCCCGTTGTTTGCATCTTCGAGCATTGCAGCACCGTCAAGGGATGCAAAATCTTGTCTGATGAGGCCGTTTTTATACCATTCGGCCCACTTTGCTAAAGCGTTTTTCGTTTCAGGCAACGTAGCACCATACACAAGCGACCCGTCTGCTGCATCTAGCCAAATTCTAGGATAGGCATGGAACATTCCCGTTGACTTAAAAAATTGATCCAATGTTTTATCCAACATCGTCCCATATTTCGAACCATTTTTGGTTTTAAACGTTGTCATCAGTGATTCAAGATCTTGTACGGATTTTACCTCAGTCACGCCAGAGGCTGCCATCCAGTCCTGGCGGGTCCAAATGAATGATGTTTCGCATTCATAGCCATAATGCAATCTGGGCAATGCCAAAATTTGATCGCCATCCATTGCGGTT
>JBBRWP010000264.1:0-4414 GCA_038249175.1 Acetivibrionales bacterium | reverse complement strand
TACCCGGTCCAAATACTTGCATACTCCTAATGCCAATTTCAACAAATAAAGCATTTTAGTGAATGATAACATAATTTCATTATTATGCAGTATTCAAGCATTGCTTTCGAACGTTCAATATGTAATAATTGTTCTATAATGAAGTTTATGAAAAATCACTTGAATTAAACGCACGGAACACGATTATTATAAATCAGTTTAGTGTTTTTTAGCAAGTGAATACTTTTGATCGTATGTTTCTGGATTCAGCCCATTATATCATCACCATGATTGTACCCCGTGCGTCCCCGGCGAGTTCGCTCAAAACTTACTGAAAATGCTGTTCATTTTCAGATTTGTAAACATTCCTTTCGATTCACTCAAGCACAAAAAGGATGTGTGACACGGAGACAACTTGACCCCAAAAAGTCGCATAGTGACTTTTTGGGGTGTAATCATCACCATCTGCCTGTGTTTTTGAATCATCACCATCTGCCAGTGTTTTTGTTGTTTATAAAAAGGGTTTAGCATATAATACAAACAAATGTTTTTTTGAGTGCACGTTTTTTTCATATAAGCATTTTTCATGGGTGGTCTATCATCAGAAAGAATAAAAGAGGGCTCAAATGGCAGATCATAAAAGATTAACAATCGATGATATCGCAAAACTTGCAGGCGTATCGCCTACGGCCGTATCGTTTGTCCTGAACGGTAAAGATGGTATAGGCCCTGCAACGCGTGATAAAGTATTGGGCGTTATTGCAGCAACCGGCTTTCGGCCGAACGCTTCCTCTCGCAGGCTGGCACTTAAGAAAAGTTTTAATATTGCCCTGGTTTATCCTTCCACTGCTTCCCCATTTTCAGACTTGTATTATTATGAAATCGTTCGGGGATTAACCGAAAAGTTTTCGGAAGAAGACTATAACGTAGTGTTCGCAAGTCTGAAACCAACAACGACAAGCAACCGCCTGCCTCGCATTTTATTGGAGCGTGATGCGGATGGGGTAATCCTTTTACAGGATATTGATCCTGCAATACTAAAAGATATCGATGAACTGAAAATTCCATATGTTCTCATAGACCTGCACGTTCCAGATACCGTACATACACATGTCAGCGTAGACAGTGAACAGTCTATCTATGTTGCTGTAAAATATCTCATTAACCACGGGCATCAAGATATCGCTTTTTGTGGATCCGACTTTCTACCAAGCTATTATCTCCAGTGCCTGACCGGGTACCAGAAAGCTTTGTCTGAAGACAACCTGCCCATTCAGGCAGCATGGATACAAAAGTCAGCCAATGATACGGAAAGCACCATTTTCTGCATTCGAAATATCCTGGATTGTCACAAAAAGCCAACCGCAATCTGTTGTGTTGGAGACATTCATGCCATTGATGCAATGAGTGAAATTCAATCCAGAGGCTTGTCAGTGCCGGAAGATATCTCCTTGATCAGTATTGATGATATTCTTTTGAGCCGTTATGTCAATCCACCCCTAACCACAGTCAGTTATGACAAAATGAACATGGGAAAAACAGCTGCAGAACTCTTGCTGGCGAAAATTTCAGGAAATAAGGTTAACAGTATTATTGTTAATAGTGATAGTATCATCGAACGGAAGTCAGTCAAATTTTTATGAAAGATTTTCAGGAAAAAGAAAAAACCGTACAGATTAAAATGTCTTGTGATGTGCTTGTTGCGGGTGGCGGTATTGCGGGCATCGCTGCTGCTTTGACTGCAGCCAGAAATGGTGCACATGTGATAACGGGCAGACACAGCAATGTACTTAGCGAAAGAAAACGGTCGGAATCGGGTAGAACTCGGTTGAAAGATGAGGCGCGACTTATGACAAAGCAACCAATCCGGGAAGTCCCGGCATGCATCGTGCAGCTCAAGGAAGAATTGTTTTCCACAACCACGGAGGTCTGTTTCTCTCGTGCCATACTTGTCACGCAGTCCTACAGGGAAACAGAAGGTGAGCATCAGGCTATTCGCCGCGCCAAGGCTATGCGGAATGTCTTCCGGCAGATGCCCATCTTCCTCCGCGAAGGAGAACTCATCGTTGGCCAACGGGCTTCCCTGCTGGCTGGACGGTCCGTGTATCCGGAATACAACCGGACCGATTTCGACCACCCTTCCATGCCGCCGGAGATTCCCAGCTACTGGAGGGGAAAGTCGATTGGAGACCGGGTGCGGAATGCCTACCCGGAAAGACTGGTTCTGGCAGAGAGTGAAATGGCTACCGGTTTCGTCACCGGTAATGACAGCGGGTACGGACACGTTGTCATAGATTATGAAAAGGCAATCCGGAAGGGATTCCGATCCATTCTTTCGGAAGCGGAAGTCTTGCTGGAAAGCACGCCGGAAGAGGATTTGGAAGGAACGGCGTTTTTGCAGGCCGTTGTCATTTCGGCTGAAGGCATCATGGCATGGGCCGGGCGATATGCGGATTTGGCGGAAGAAATGGCCGGAACAGTACAAGATCCCGTCCGCAAGAATGAGTTGCTTGTCATCGCCGACACATGCCGCCGGGTTCCCGCTGAACCGGCAAGGAATCTGACGGATGCGATCCAGTGCTTCTGGTTCGTTCACCTGGCCATGCACCTGGAGCAGTATGGCTGGTCAATTTCAGCGGGGCGACTGGACCAGTACCTTTTTCCCTATTTCCAATCCGACCTGGTGTCCGGAACCATTTCAGAAAAACAAGCCTGGGAGCTGGTGCTGAACCTCTGGGTCAAGTTCATGGAAAATGTGCATTCCGGGGTCAAGGACACAGTGTTCCAGAACCTGACGCTGGGCGGGCAGGATGAGCAAGGGCGGGATCAGTGCAATGCGTTATCCCGGATGTGCCTTGAGGCCACGATGGTACTCCGGTTCAACCAACCGGCCCTTTCACTCCGATGGCATGAAGGCATCGATCCGGAATTCTGGCAACAGGCGCATGAGGCCATTGCCAGCGGGATTGGGCTGCCCGCGCTCTTCAACGATGAAATCATCATTCCTGCCCTGGTCACGCATGGTGTTGATCGGGCGGATGCTGTCTGGTATGCCCTTGTCGGTTGCGTCGAGGCGAGTGTGCCAGGCAAGCAGCAGGGTATGACGGCCGGTGGCCACATCAATTGTGCCAAGGCGTTGGAACTGGCGCTGAATGAGGGGAGATCGATGATCACCGGTCAACAGATTGGCTTAACGACCAATAACCCTGACGGCTTCCAGGATTTCGGCGATCTGTGGACGGCCTATGTGGCACAGGTCGAATACCTGGCCGGCCTCAATGTTTTGGCCACCCACATATCCGGGGAAATGCAAAAACAGTTCGGGCATTGTCCACTGATGTCCTCCCTTCTGGACGATTGCCTGGCGAATAGACGAGACATGGTATACGGGGGAACGCGATACAATCTGCCCGGCGTCGGTGTGTTCGGACCCGCGAATACGTGCGATGGCATGATGGCCATCCGAAAGTGGGTATGTGAAACCGGTCAGGTGTCCTGGAAGACACTTCGGAAAATTCTCCTGGCTGATTTTGAGGGATATGAGGATATCCGTTTGCTGTTTGCAAACAGAACGCCCCGCTTCGGCAACGACATCCCTGAGGTGGATGCGTTGTACAACGAAATAACAGCCGTCCATGCCGATTTTTTCTGGAAACAGGTGGATTCCCGCAACGGTCGCTACACCTGCGGCGTCTGGCCTGTCACGACCCATGTCGGAACCGGGCACTGGGTTGCCGCAACGCCGGATGGTCGTCATAGGGGAGCTCCCCTGGTGGATGGTGTCGGTGCCTGCCAGGGAGCAGACCGGAAGGGTCCGACAGCGTTGCTCAAATCCGTGGCTCGGCTGAACAACAATGACCACTGGACGGCCGGGAACACCTGCAACATCAAGTTCTCCGCCATGGGCATCCATTCGGGGGACGGTATCGGCCGGATGCGCGACTTGACGACGACGTTCCTGCGCCTGGGCGGTCAGGAACTCCAGGTCAACGTGGTGGATGCGCAAACCCTGATCTCCGCCATGGACCATCCGGAACAATATGAGGACCTCATTATACGGGTAGCCGGATACAGTGCGTATTTCACGAAACTAGGTCGCGATGTCCAGGCGGAAATCCTGTCACGCATGGAACAGGTGGTCTGATGAAGAGTTGAAAAGCGAGCAGTTCGGACTTACTCACTATGCTCTATAGCATGAGACGCGGAATTATTAATAGCTGTAAAGGCACCCTTAGTTCAAATTTACTCACTTTGCCCAATGCCATCAGACTGATTCAAGGTTTTCTTCCAACTCCGCCAATCCGGGAGAAAAGAAGCCATGTGTGCATAAAAATTCGCATTATGTCTTTTTTCCAACAAATGCGCCAGCTCATGCACAACCACATACTGAAGACAGCCTTTGGGCTTTTTCACCAGCTGCAGGTTTAACCAGATT
>JBBRWP010000263.1:0-4423 GCA_038249175.1 Acetivibrionales bacterium | reverse complement strand
CGACGGGTTTGCATCTTGTCCACGGTTTCTTTTTGCACATCAATACGCTTTAGTTGGCTAATGTGAATTTTCACTTTCATAATGCCCGCCTGCAGCAGCACCTGCCCGTCACTATCCGGTCCATCCACAACAGATGCACGCTGGTTCAGGCTCATCACTTGAACCGTTTCCCCCGGTTTCAGGTTAACGGGTGGTTCCGCATAGCCACCCCTGGGAAGCGCCGCTTCTGACAGCGAATTCTCCAGGTCATTCAATTTGGATTTCATATCTTGTTTTAAGTCCCGAAGTACGGCTTCCCGTTCACCTTCCCGGGCATTTTTTTCCAGAATTTTCACCTGGTCTAATAAACGTTCCGACGCCAGCCTGGCATCGAGCAAAATTTGCCTGGCTTCCTGCCGTGACTTGTCTAATATTTTCCGCCGTTCTTCTTCTGTCTTCTTCCGCTCCACTTGCAAATTCTGCTCCAGACGTTCCATTTCAAGCCGCAGCGACCTGGCTTTGTCCTGATCCCTTTCGGTTTCAGAGCGCTTTTTTTCGATATCTCCCAAAACATCTTCAAAACGAACACTTTCCTGGCTCAGGGTTTCTCTGGCACGGGCAATGACATCCTCGGTCAAACCAAGGCGGGCCGATATCGCAAAGGCGTTGCTCTTGCCTGGAACACCCACCAGCAATCGGTAGGTAGGGCTCAGGGTTTCCACATCAAACTCACAGCAGGCGTTTTCAACACCACGGGTGGTCATGGCATAAATCTTCAGTTCACTGTAATGGGTGGTGGCCATGTTACAGATGCCTTTTTCACGCAAGCCTTCCAGAATAGCCATGGCAAGAGCAGCACCCTCTGTCGGGTCTGTTCCAGCACCCAATTCGTCAAAGAGAATGAAAGAGGCAATGTCCGATTCAGCCAAAATGTGCACAATATTGCGCATATGGGAGGAAAACGTGGAAAGGCTCTGTTCTATGCTCTGTTCATCGCCAATATCCGCAAAGACATTGGAGAAAATGCCCATTTCCGTGCCTTCCATGGCAGGTATGTGAAGACCGGCCTGCGTCATCAGCACAAAAAGACCGGCGGTTTTGAGGGTGACCGTTTTCCCGCCGGTATTCGGACCGGTAATAATCAGCGAAGTGAATTGCTTTCCCAGCTGCAGATTGACCGGCACCACCGTTTTCTTATCCAGGAGCGGATGACGTCCCTTGCGAATATCCAGCATCTGTGTATCCACTAGTTTTGGCGATATGGCATCCATATCACGGGAAAGTTTTGCTTTGGCAAAAAGAAAATCCAATTCCGTCGCCAATGTCAGGTTGCTTTGAAGGGCTTCTGTATTTTCTGCAACCAAAGCCGTTAACTCGGCCAAAATGCGCTCAATTTCCTGGTTCTCACGGCTCATCAGGGCGCGAATTTCATTATTCGCTTCCACCACAGCCATGGGCTCAATAAATACAGTGGCACCACTTGAGGACATGTCGTGTACCAGGCCGGGGACGGAACTGCGGTATTCTTGCTTCACTGGAATGACATAACGGTCACCACGCATGGTAACCACCGCGTCCTGCATCATTTTTTTCAGATCACTGGAGCGCAACAGGGCATTCAGTTTGTCTTTAATGCCATCCTGACGGGTACGGATGTTGCGCCTTATCGATGCCAGCTCAGAGCTGGCATGGTCGTTCAAATCATCTTCATTGGCAACACAGCGAAAAATTTCATCTTCCGTACTGCGCTGCGGTACCAGTTGCCTCCCCAGCGTTACCACAAGATTCTCCGACCAATCTTCCGGTACATCCCCGCTGGTGTATTGTTTCAGCGAGCGAACACCATGGAGAAACTCCCCCACCTTCAACAGCTCCCCACAAGAAAGAATAGATCCGAGGGTAATTCTACGGAAGACCGTTCGCAAATCGGCAAACCCGCCAAAGGGTGGCGTGCCTTTTCGCCAATAAACTTTTTGGGCGTCAGAAGTTTCCGCCTGAGCGTTTTCCACCTCTTCCCGTGTCGAAAATGGTGCCAGTTCACGAACCAGTTCCCGCCCCATCGTGGTCGCAGTCAATTCCTCCAGTTTGAGCAGTATTTTATCGAATTCAAGCAAACGAAGTGCTTTTTGATCCATCATTCCTCCATATCAAAAATTGACGGTTGCACACAATTTTATAACACCTAAGTCTTCCGGATATGGTGTGCAATGCGTTCGAAATAAAAATGAATCCAGCGCGTACACAAATAATCATATAAAACAAAGCCCAGTTCCAGCACAAGAACAGCAAGCCATAGGCCGTAACCTTTTAAAATAACGGTTGGCAGCAGTTTTTGAAACATCTGAAAACCCAGAAGCAGAAGCAATGAGAATCCGGAAACTTTTAATAACCATTCAAGCCACAGCTTTTTGAGGCGTTCTATCCAATTCTTTATCATGGGATAAATACCAAAAAAGAACAGGAACGGCAACAAACCCAGCTTGTCGGGCACCAGCAAAAAAGACAGTGCCGCCGATGCCACATAAGCGCTAAAAGCCCATTTCATGCTGGTTTCCAACAACACAGCGCAAAGAAAAAATGATGTTAGAACAAAAAAACCCGCCCTGCCTGTGGGCACAATGCTCTCGAGGTACAAGGCAATCACCGTCATCGCCGTTAAAATACCTGAAAAAGCAAGTTTTCTACTTTGCATTTTCCCGTTCAACTTCATCAGCAGCACCCGATCAGGTCTCCGCCTGCGCATTCACAGCAAGAATCTGCACACCAGAGGGTACCACAAATCTGGCACATATCCGGGCTCTGTGAAACATTACGGTTTTGATACTGCTGACGGTAGCCTTGAAACTGATTGTTCATGCCATTAAGGGCATTGCGGTATTCAAAATTACCCGGGTCCATGGAAACCGCACGTTGAAAAGACGCATAGGCACGGTCACTCCAGCCCTTACGGATAAAGACCAGTCCTTGCAAGTATTGCCATTCCGCATTTCGAAGCTGCATTCTGTCCAAAACACGCTGTGCTTCGGTCAAATTGCCGCTGTTCAGGCTGTTACGAACCTGACCCAGGAGTGAGCCATTGTCCGCATAGCCGGACTGTTGATTGTTCCAACCGCCGTTGGTTTGATTTGCTCCCTGATTGCCTTGAGAATATTGATTTGCACCCTGATTGCCTTGAGAATATTGGTTTGCTCCCTGATTGCCTTGAGAACTTTGGCTTGTACCCTGATTGCTTTGAGAATTTTGGCTTGCGCCCTGATTGCCTTGAGAACTTTGGCTTGCTCCCTGATTGCCTTGAGTATTCTGGGACTGAGATTGTGACTGGTATTGAGATTGCTTTCCAGAAGTTGAAGAGTATGCACTGTAATCCTGTGTTTCACCGGATTCATACTGGTACTGGTAAGCGCCGCCAGCATTTTTCATGATGGTGTCATATGCCAGATTAATCTCGCGCATCTTCACATTAGCCAAATCGGCCAAGGGGTTGTCTTTATACTTGTCAGGATGGTATTTTTTTGCCATATCACGGTAGGCACGCTTAATCTCATCATAAGATGCGCCTTCTTTAACACCCAGAATTTTATACGGATTCTCACTCATCGCCAGTCTTTCTTCCTTTCAAAACGGCCGTTGTTCTTTGTGCCAGGCCAGATTCCACAATATTGTTGATAAGATCACTGTTTTTCTGTATATTCAGCACTTTTAGTGCTTTATCCACCTCACTAAGGGTGTAGAAAAGGGTGAATTCTATCGTTTCCAGTGGAACTTTATCCACGTCCTTGTATTGTTTCAAAATGGGGTTGTAATTGCCGCTCTTCCGATCTTCGGTTATATCATCCACTGCGTCCAGAAAGTAAATCCAACGCCCAAGATGGTAACCAAGCCATGCCAGCGCCTTTTCGACAGAAGCTTCTGCTATATCAGGATACGTGAAAATGCCTTCCATTAGTTTTGCAAAAGGCTCAGCCGCTTCATCCATCTGCGGGCAGCCTTCCTCTTCCAATTTCCGCAAGTTGCGAAGTTCCTTTTCAATGCATGCCTGCTGTCGCGGCCACCGTTGCCCGGCTTTTTTTGCTGCATAAGCCAGAAATAATGCCGCCCCGGCACCTTGCAGGCTGCGGTCATCTGACCATTTATCCCTTGCGTTATAATACGCAAGGAGGACATTCATGTCTGCCGCATAGCGGATAATCGGATTTTCTTCCAGAATTGCGTGTTTGTTCGCCACATGTGCCACACAGCGCTCCAGTTTCATCCGGTTTGGGGTATTCGACAATGCATCAAGCAACAACGCCAAAAACGCCAGGTCATAACTGAGCGTCATCCTTGGCAGTTGGCCGCTTTGGCGTCCAATAGCCTTGCAAACTGCACAGTAATAAGCACGATACACTTCATATTCCCGAATTTTCAATTCCGGTTTATCCGGAAGCACATATCCAAACATTGT
>JBBRWP010000262.1:0-4432 GCA_038249175.1 Acetivibrionales bacterium | reverse complement strand
GCAACAACTGCTACAAAACCAGCAACGCCTGTAAGTGGCAGTAATTCCAATACTTCGGATACAAATCTATCCTCCCGAGGTAGTACTGCCGGTACCAGTTTGGCTCAGGCACTGGCAGCACTCACAGCCAAAGGTCCTGTATCTGCTGCGATGCAAGGCGATGCCTGTATCCTCAGAATTGCCAATACGAACCTCTCGGATCTTGTTGCCCGCGGCGCTGCCGTTGTGGAGAACAGAAACCGTGAAAAACTTCTGCAGATTACCATCAACGGTATTGATACACGTTTTATTACCGGCTCGGTTGCCGGAAATGCTGTTATTTTCGGGATTTTAATTTCCAACAACGGTTCCCGTGGCAACACAACCCTGCGCATCTCCGGCAGAACACCGCTCGTTTACTCTTTGGCACAATCTGGTACAGATACAGTTTTAACATTGCGTACCGATGGTTCTACACCGGCGGCTTCCTGGAAACCAACAACCACCCTGCCAAGCAGTTCAACGACCGGAAGCACAAGCGGCAAAGGTAGTCTGGCAGGCAAAACAGGGACTTCTGGAAACAGTGGAACCGGCAGCCCTGCAGCTACAGGTACTGGTGGTTCAACAACGGGTACCAATTCTACCGTAGGGCCAACAGTCAGTAGCAATACAACAGTCAATAGCAATACAACAGGTACCAGTGGTTCATCCAGTACCCCAACAACCGGGACAACTGCTAACGGCAGCACAACAGGCACCATCCCCAATATCGTTGCAGCCAATACCGAAACTGGCATTACTTCACTCGCCACAGCATCTGATGGCACCTCAAACAGGGGCACGCAACGTGTCCTGCCGGTAGCTTTTACAGCAGACGCAACCACCGTGACGATAACATCAGACGATGTCACGGCATCCCGTGTCTACCGGGTTGGGAATAACACCATTATCGAAGTGCCCGGCGTGGCAGTTGCCAGGACATTGGCGGTGAGTTCCGCTTTAATTCAGGAAGTCAGCAGTGTTTCCAAAAGCGGCCGTGTGGCATTAACGGTGAAAACCACTGTTTTCCCGGCATGGACTGTGACTGAAACCCCGGGAAAACTGGTCGTAAAATTCAACCCGACAAACATTCAAAACATTACGGGTGGGGATGATGCGGATGTTATTCTGCGCTTAAGCGGTCCGGATCTTGTGGCGAAATATCGTGCTGCTATTGATCAGATAAGGGTGGATGAAGACCTGCAACTGGGGGCTTTTACCTTTATGTTCCCCATTTCTGTAATCAATATGGGTAACGGTGTTGCGCCGACGAACGACCTTTTATCCAAAAACATTGCCGTCCTGACCACTGGCAACAGCAGCTTCTTAAGCATTGCGAAACGGGTTGGCACCACACAGTTTAAGCTGGTGGAAGAAGCCGATGGCAATACACTCACGATTAAAAAAAGCGTGGCAGAAGTGCCCATGGTAACGCCTTCCGGCGGCAAGCGTGTTGTACTGGATGCCGGCCATGGCGGTACCGATCCGGGTGCGGTTTTTGAAGGGGTATATGAATCTTCTGTAAATTTGGATATTACCCTGCGTGTGGAAGCCATTTTGAAGCAACAAGGTGTGGACGTGGTGTTGACACGACGTGCAGACGTGGCTGTAAGTCTTGATGACCGCTGTAATCTGGCCAATAATGTCAGCGCCTCGTTATTTGTGAGCATCCATCAGAATTCCATGCCGGATCCAAATACCAAAGGCACCATGACCTTGTATTATGCATCCAGTGTGAACGGTCGACGTTATGCTGAAATCATGCAAAACACGGTGGCTCCGGCACTGGGTCTTGGCAATTTAGGGTTAAGGAGCAGCAGTCAGCTGGTGGTACTCCGAAAAACAAAGATGCCGGCCATTCTGGTTGAAGGTGCTTGTATGTCCAATACAGCAGATATGCAGGTTGTGAAGACTGATGCTTACAGACAGACCGTAGCGGTTGCCATTGCCAATGGGATTTTGCAGATTTTTGCGAACTAGTGTACTGTATCGTTGATATTTAGATTAGTGCGCTTTTCAATTTTATTCACGTGGGTTTATATGTGATGCTCCGGCCTAATACAATAGATTTACAATAACTTATATGCCAGCTATACATTACACTAGCGAGTGGTTTTCGAAGGATTATCGTAGATGGAAAATCTGATTGTCGCAACAAAAAACAAAGGGAAAATGAAGGAGATCCGCAAGTTGTTTGCGGGTTTTCCTTATGTTGTTTTGTCGATGGAAGAGGTCGGCGTGGATTTGGATGTGGACGAAAGTGGTGCCACTTTTGAAGAAAACGCGCTGATCAAAGCAAGAGAAATTCAGAAAATAAGCGGTGGTACGGTTTTGTCAGACGACAGCGGTTTGGAAGTAGACGCCTTATTAGGTGAACCGGGCATCTATTCGGCGCGTTATGGCGGCGAAGGTTTGGATGACCACGGACGCACCCTGTTGTTGTTGAAAAATCTGCAAGGCTTTTCCATGGAAGCGCGATGTGCACGCTTTGTCTGTGCAGCTGCTATGGTTTCTAATGCCGCCAGTGTGGTGGTGCGCGGGGAAGTGGAAGGTCATATTCTGTTTGAACCCCATGGAGTGAATGGTTTTGGTTATGATCCGGTCTTTTTAGTAGAAGATTCCGGGAAAACAGCCGCCGAAATGTCCGATGAAGAAAAAAACCTTGTCAGTCACAGAGGAAGAGCCTTAAGGAAATTGATGGAAACTGATATGGTGAAGGATATGAGGATATTTCATCAAAATTCTAAATTCATTACTTAATATGTAACATTTGGAGGAAAGACAAAATGAAATTGATACTGGTTTTTAGTGATACCCACGGCGATATTACGGATGCAAAAAAAGTTATTCAGCAATTTCCGCAGGCAGAAGTCATCCTTCACCTGGGGGATTATGTGGGTGATGCCGGCCTGCTGCAAAAAATGTTTCCAGAGAAAACAGTAATCGGTGTTTCAGGTAATTGCGATACATTTGGTAACAGGGAAGCGTATCCGGATGAAAGGACCTACCAGGTAGGTGGGAAGACCCTGCTGCTGGTGCATGGGCATCGACTGGGTGTGAAAGATGGCTATGAAAAGCTTGTTCATCGTGCCAAAACCCTGAAGGCCGATTTGACACTCTTTGGGCATACGCATCTGGCAGTGGACACCCAAGAGAGTGGTTGCCACTTGTTGAACCCCGGCAGTTTAACTTTTCCGAAAAACGTTAACTATGGTACATATGCACTTGTTGAAATTGGAAGCGGATTGATAGAGACAAGGCTGATGGAAGTGTAGGTTAGGAGAACCTATGATTTACCTGGACAATGCCGCCACAACAAAACCCTATCCCGAAGTGCTGGATACTGTTCGGTCACTTTCCGAGCAGACTTATGCCAACCCGCATGCCTTGCATTCTTTTGGTGTGTCGGCGGAACGCGCTGTGAATGAAGCCAGGAAGACATTGGCTGAAATTCTGGATGTTCTGCCTTCAGAAATTATTTTTACTTCCTGTGGGACAGAAGCGAACAATCTGGCCTTGCGCGGTATCACACTCCTGCCGGACCGGCTTGGAAAACATGTCGTCACAACGGCCATGGAACATGCGTCCGTTTTGGAACCGTTCAAATACCTGGAAAGTATTGGCTTTGAAACGAGCTTTGCATCGTTGCACAGGCTGTCTAGTGGAACGCCTAATAGAACCATGAATGAATCAAATAATGGAACCCTTAATGTATCAGCAATTGGCACCCCAAATAGCATTCCTAATAGAATACCTAACGGTTATAAACAAGTAAAAGGCGATGCACCTGCACATTTGAATGGGTTGCCTAGTGTCGATAAACAGTCAGACCCCGAAGTGTTTATTCCCAATCTTCAATCCCTTTGCGAACAACTGGTATCCCTTGTTCGTCCAGACACCAGGCTTATCAGTCTGATGCTTGTAAACAACGAAACCGGTTCTATTCAAGCAGTTGCCAATACTGTACGTGCCTGTAAAAATATAAATCCGAAGGTGCTGGTTCATGTGGATGCTGTGCAGGCACTGGGAAAAATACCTGTGCTGCCCAAAGAACTGCAGGCAGATTTTGTGACGTTCAGTGCACATAAACTAAACGGACCCAAAGGTGTTGGTGCGCTGTACATGAGAAAAGGCACACGTCTGGCCGTTCAACAGCTGGGTGGGGGGCAGGAAGGCGGCATGCGGTCCGGTACGTTGAATGTGCCCGGGATTTGTGGCTTTGCACAGGCAGCGCAGATGAGAACACAGCTTATGGAAAAAAATCTTCATCACGTTACCTCTTTGCGAGATGCGCTTCTAAACTGCATTACGGAAACTTTGCAGGAAGATGTTATCTCTTTATCACCACAAAACGGGAGTCCTTATATATTGCTCATGTCCTTTCAGCGTATGAAGGCCGAAGTCATGCTGCATC
>JBBRWP010000261.1:0-4443 GCA_038249175.1 Acetivibrionales bacterium | reverse complement strand
GTTGGAAAAACCACCGTTGTGAATCTTATTTCCCGTTTTTATGAAGCCCAGGAAGGCCGTGTCCTGATTGATGGATTTGATGTGACGAAGGTTTCTATCGAAAGTCTGCGCAGCCAGATGGGCATTATGATGCAGGATAGTTTTCTTTTCTCCGGCACCATACGGGACAATATCCGCTATGGAAAATTGGATGCAACAGATGCAGAAACCGAAGATGCGGCCAAAGTGGTGCAGGCCCATGATTTTATTATGCAGTTTGAAAAAGGCTATGATACCGATGTGAATGAGCGTGGGGCAAGACTTTCCGGCGGACAACGCCAACTTATTGCCTTTGCGCGGGCACTTCTGGCCGATCCGCAAATTTTGATATTGGATGAAGCAACAGCCAGTATCGATACCCACACTGAAAAGCTGGTTCAGGAAGGCATTAAAAAACTGCTGAAAAACAGGACGTCTTTTGTTATTGCCCACCGGCTTTCCACAATACAAAGCGCCGATCGCATTATGGTCATTGAAAATGGCGGCATTAGCGAAGCCGGGACGCATGCAGAGCTGATGGATGCGCAGGGAGCGTATTGGAAGTTGTTTATGGCACAGTTCAAGTTTTTGAAAAAAGATGATGTGTCTGTAGAGGTATTATGATATTGTGTATCTACAGGTTGATTTCTTTTTTTAAAGAAACGACATTGCACGAACTACATGGTCTCACATCCAGCAGGAGGTAAATGGATATGAACGTTTCGCAACAAGATAAGGATGTTCTTAGAAAGTTAGGCTCACAGTATATGGACATTGCCGCACTACCAGTACACAAAGAAAAAATGCTGCTTTGGAAGGCTATTAACCGCAGTAAAATGCAACGCCCTATGGTCGTCATGGACCAGTTGCCCTGGAATGAACTTAATGTGAATGACGTCCTCACATGTGTGACACAGAACCCTTTTTTAAAAGAAGTAGAATTGTCACTTCGTAAAACAATCTACATGTGGCAGCACTTTCCTGTGGATATGGTCATTGAACCGTTTATCACGGTACCGCAAGCGATTCATTGTAGTGACTACGGCCTGCGGCCAGATGTTGATAAATTGTCACTTGCCGAGGGTGATACAGCGCCTTCACAGCATTTCACAAGGGTTCTGAAAGAATTTGAAGACATTGATAAAATTAAGGATTTGAAAGTATCTGTAGACACTGCAAAAAATCAGGAACGGATGCAGGTGGCCTCAGATATATTTGATGGTATTGCCCCTGTTGTACAAAGCCATGGACTTCAGTTTCATCTCGGCGTATGGGATTATTTATCGCAAGTGATGCCTGTGGAAGATTGCTACCTTGAGATTATTGATAGGCCGGATTTCATCCATGCTTGTATGGAAAGAATGACAGATGCTACGATTGCCGGCATTCAGCAAGCCAATGCATTGCAGGTGCACAACGAGATATCCAACACCTGCCATTGTTCTTATGTCTACACGGATGAACTCTTGCCTGAATTTGGTCAGGGAAAGGGACCTGTATCAAAAAATTCCTGGGCCTTTGGTCTGGCACAGCTCTTTACAGCTGTTTCACCGAAAGTGACCGAAGAATTTGAGCTTCCCTATATCACAAAAATGGCGGAATACTTTGGTATGATTTATTATGGTTGTTGCGACCGTCTGGATGATAGACTGGAGGTTATCAAGCGTATTCCAAATGTCAGGAAAGTTTCATGTAGCCCCTGGAGCGATCGCAAACGTTTTGCAGAGAATATTGGCAATAAACTTATTCTTTCAAACAAACCCACGCCGGCCTTCATTGCCATGCCTTCTGTGGATTGGGATGAAATCAGGAGAGATTTGCAGTTAACGGTTGATCTGGCAAAGGCCAATGAGGTGAACCTGGAGCTCATTTTAAAAGACATTTCAACCGTACGGCATGAACCGGAGCGATTAACACGTTGGGCAGAAATCGCAATGGAAGTTGTTGGAGGATAAATACGTAAAAACATGGACCGCAGCGCGTTTAGGAGGACTTCATCATGGATGCTTTACCGTTTCGTCAAATCCACCTCGATTTTCACACCTCAGAAGCCATTGCTAATATAGGTGGAGAATTTTCAAAGGAACAATTTCAAAAAGCATTAAAACTGGGACATGTCAATTCCATTACTGTTTTTTCAAAATGCCATCATGGCTGGGCTTACCACCCATCCAACGCCAATGAGCAGCACCCCGGGCTATCCTTCGACCTGCTTGCAGCTCAAATTGAAGCTGCGCATGAGATTAACGTAAAAACGCCGGTATACATATCGGCTGGTTTGGATGAGAAAATGGCACGTCGTCACCCGGATTGGTTGTTCCGGAACAAGGATGAAAGTACTGCCTGGGTAAAAGACTTTATGCAACCGGGCTATCACGAATTCTGCATGAACTCTCCTTACCTGGACTATTTAGCAGCACAGGTGAAGGAAGTCGTTGAGAATTATGATGCGGATGGCATCTTCCTGGACATCGTCGGCGTACGTGAATGTTATTGTCAGCATTGTGTAACGTCTATCCGAAAACTGGGAAAAACCCCGGATGACAAAGAGGCAATGCAATCCTTATGGGAGAAAACCTACGCCACCTACACAGCACGGATGAATAAGACCATTCATGATGTGAAGCCGGGCTTGCGTATTTTTCATAATGGTGGTCATATTCTGCGGGGCCGACGTGACCTGGCCTTTATGGACACCCATTTGGAGTTGGAATCCTTGCCTACTGGCGGTTGGGGTTATGACCACTTCCCACTGTCTGCACGATATGTTCAACAGCTGGGTATGGAGTTTTTAGGCATGACTGGGAAATTTCACACGTCATGGGGAGAGTTTGGCGGATTCAAGCACCCGAATGCGTTGCGATATGAAGTTGCCTTAAATATGGCGAATGGGGCAAAGTGCTCTATCGGAGACCAGTTGCACCCGGAAGGCAAGATGGATGAAGCCACTTATCGTCTCATTGGACATGCTTATGCTGAAGCGGAGGCGAAAGAAGCATGGTGCGGTAATGTTGAAAATGTGGCCGATGTCGGTGTTTTATCCGTGGAAGCTTGCGGTGTCAAGGATGCCACAACCGGAGAACATGGCCGTGCCGGTGTATCGGATGCCGGTACAGTACGGATGTTGCTTGAAGGGAAGATTCTCTTCGATGTGTTGGACCTCGAATCTGATTTTTCAAGGTACAAAGTACTGGTGCTGCCAGATAAAATTCGCATCACAGAAGCACTCAAGAGCAAAATAACCGCCTTTGTCAGCGACGGCGGGAAATTGCTGGCGACGGGAGAATCAGGCCTCTATGCTTGCAATAACGAAGGGCGTGAAGGCTTTGCCTTTGATTTTGGAGCCAAGTGGCTGGAGGAGAACCGCTTCCAACCGGATTACTTCCGTCCTGACTTCTCAATGGAAAACTTATATGAGGCGGCTTATATCTTCTATGCCAAAGGCCAACGCATTGCTGTCGATGGCGGCACGGTTTTGGGTGAACGCGAGGATCCTTACTTCAACCGCAGAACATTCACATTCTGTTCCCATCAACACACGCCAAGCAGTGGCAAATCCGGCGGAGCCGGCATGGTCGAAGGACCTGCAGGTATTTATGTTGCCTGGAATATCTTTGAAGACTATGCCACGAAGGGCAGTCTTGTTTTGCGGGAAAGCTTCCTTTATGCATTAAACCGCCTGTTGCCGGGAAAAACATTGCAAACATCTTTGCCGGCACAGGGGATTGTGACGCTCATGAAACAACCTTTGCAAAACCGTTATATCAATCACTTGCTTTATGCCAGCCCGGTGAAGCGCGGTGATGGTGTTGAGGTGATAGAAGATATTCTGCCAGTCTACAATGTAGCGGTGACTGTCATTATGCCTGAAGAAGAAAAAATTTCTACCGTGACCCTTCAGCCCGCCAATACCCCTCTTGCGTTTATACAGCAAGGCGAAAAAATCAGCTATACAGTGCCGGAACTGCTATGTCATCAGATGGTTGAGATATGTTATTGAAATATTACAGTTTTTCTGATAAGTGAATAATTATTTTTCAAAAGGCGGTGATTCATTGTTCATCGTCTTTTTTTATAGTAGGTTTTTTAGCAGCAGCGTATTCAAGAATTAAGAGGAGGATATACAAATGTTTCGACAAAATTTCAACCTGCAGTGGCAATTCATGCTGATAGATCCATCTATCAAGCTGAACGAGAATACAAATGTCCTGTTGAATTTACCACATGATTTCTCCATTGGTCTTAAAAGAGATGCCCATTCCAAATCCGGCGCACATAATGGATATTTCCAAGGGGGGATAGGAACCTACGAAAAGAAGCTTTTTGTACCAAAGGAGTGGAAAGACAAGACGGTTATCCTTGAATTTGAAGGTGTATATATGAACACCATTGTGAGATTCAATCACCAGATTGTCGCCATACATC
>JBBRWP010000260.1:0-4449 GCA_038249175.1 Acetivibrionales bacterium | reverse complement strand
TTTATGCGGACTTACAACAAGTCAGAATCCTCAAAAATGATGCTAGATTTGGCGTAAATATCGAAGTCACGCTGTAGTGTTAATCTGTATTGGACATGACGCATTTCTCTTCTGCTGATTTTTATGCACAAACAAAGCACTTTTCGGCAAGTTCCCCTGCTTCATTTCTCCTCAGCCGATTGTACTGTAAACAAACGTAAACCGTCAGCTTCAGGCAATACGGCATTCTTCACGGCATTTTCCATGAAATATGCCTGTGCCTCCACCCGTTTCACCCGTTTTTTGCTCATTTTTATATAACTGCCATCCGATTGCATCACGCGCGTCTTTTCCGTGTCTTCAAAATATACCTGCAAAATGTCTTCGACGCTTTTTCGAATATTCTCATCCTCAATTGGGAACATCAATTCAACTCGACGGTCCAGGTTGCGCTCCATCCAGTCAGCGCTGGAAAGGAACAACTCCGGTTCACCACCATTTTCAAAACGATACACACGGCTATGCTCTAAATACCGGCCGACAATGCTTCTGACAGTGATGTTTTCACTGACTTTGGGTATTCCGGGTCGTAGACTGCACATGCCGCGCACCAGCAATTCTATCTTAACACCGGCCATGGACGCCCGATACAGGTGCTCAATAATACCCGGATCCACCAGAGAATTCACCTTGACACGGATGGATGCAGGCTTACCTTTTTGTGCAAATGCCGCCTCCCGGTCAATTCTGCTTTCAAAAGCGTCCCGCAGCATGGTCGGCGCCATGAGTAGCTTCCGCAAACGCGGCCTTTCTGAATAGCCAGACAATGCATTGAAAACAGCGGAAGCATCTTCGCCAATATACTTATTTGTCGTTAAAAGACTCATATCTGTATAAATTTTTGCTGTGACATCATTATAATTGCCTGTGGAAAGGTGGACATAGCGTTGTATCCCGTCTTCTTCCATGCGCACAATCAGCGTAATTTTACAGTGTGTCTTTAGCCCAATCAGACCATAGATGACATGGCATCCTGCCTTTTCCAGCTGTTTAGCCCACTGTATGTTGTTTTCCTCATCAAAACGTGCCTTCAGTTCCACCAGTACCGTCACCTGTTTGCCGTTTTCTGCTGCTTCGGCCAGGGATTTTACGATAGGGGAAGTGCCACCCACACGGTATAGTGTCTGTTTAATAGCCAGAACTGCCGGATCTTGAGCTGCTGTCCGTATCATCTCCACGACCGGTGAAAAATCTTCATAGGGATGGTGCATCAAAACATCCTTGTGCTTCATGGCTTCAAAAATGCTTGTGAAAGGCAGCAATGCAGGAATCGCCTGCGGTTTGTATGGGGGATACTTGTACTGCGCCGAGTTTGGCAGACCGTAGAGGCGGAAGAGTACTGTAAAATCCAACAATGTGCGCACTTCAAACAAATCAGCAGTTTCCAACTCCAATTCATCCATGAGAAACTTTAGCAGCAAGGGATCCGCAGTTTTTTCAATTTCCAGACGCAGGGCAACTCCCCAACGCCGTTTCCGAATGGATTTTTCAATTTCCAGCAGCAAATCTTCCGCTTCATCTTCATCAATAGCCAGATCTCCGTTGCGTGTGACACGATAGACAGCCGTCGTTCTGATTTTTTTACCGATGAACAGGCGGTCAATGAATTTTGCGATGACGTCTTCCATCAGCAGGAAGCAAACCCCGTCGCCCATTTCTTCCGGCAGGAGGATGACCCTGTCCAAAACTGAAGGCACCTGAACGGTGGCAAAAATAACACCATTTTCTTCCAATGGTTCTTCCACAAGAACCCCAATATTCAATGATTTGTTCTGAATCAGTGGAAAGGGCCTGCCCGAATCGACCGCCATCGGGGTCAGGACAGGGTAAATGAATTGATCAAAATAGTCAGAAATCCAGTCTCCGCTTCGGGCGTCCAGTTCAGCGATGCGTTTCAAATGAAACCCGCCTTCTTTGAGACGAAGTGAAAGCCGCCTTTGCCAAAGGGTATCAATATCTTTGGCCATTTGATGAACCCGTTCACTGATTTTTATCAGCTGTTGTACCGGGTTGATGCCGGATGCATCCGGTTTGTCATAACCGGCTTCCACCTGGTCATTCAATGAACCCACCCGTACCATATAAAACTCGTCCAGATTGGACGCTGTAATGGCCAGGAATTTTAAGCGTTCAAACAGGGGGTTCACTTTGTCAGCAGCTTCCTCAAAGACCCTTTGGTTGAACTCGAGCCACCCCAATTCCCTGTTCAGATAATATTCCGGTTTTGTGACGTCGAACTCCTTCATAAAATGCTCCTTACCATTCACTTGTCTGTCTTCCTGCCACATTGGTGGGGACGGTGATCGTATTTATAAGCCGCTCCCTTACCATTCACCCATCTGTTTTTCACCACGACGGTGGTGACAGAAAACCCCCTCATAAACCCGTGCCCTTACCATTCCTCCATCTGTTTTTCACCACGACAGTGGTGACAGTAAACCCCCCTCATAAACCCGTGCCCTTACCATTCCTCCACTTGTTTTCCCGCCACATTGGTGACAAGCAACACCGGTTTTATACCAAAGACCTCATGAAAAAATTCTGACTTGGTCTGAAAGGTCCATTGCTCCAATGCTGTTTCTTCCTTGCTCTGACCTTGAATTTTACAGACCCCGTCTTGCGGCACCTGGATGCGCAGGCGGTGAATTTTTTGTTTGTGGCTGGTATCCATGGCATCTGCCACCCGAATCAGGGCAATCATTTTCACGGCTTTGATTTGACTGGGGGCATCGAGTTTTCGTATGCTTTCGTTGTTCGAAGCCGGTTCTTCTGCCGAATGGAAGCGGGCAATATTGGCGACTGTCGCCAGTTCACCATCCGAAAGACCGGACAACTGTGACGCTTTGATAATATTATAGGAATACACACAGTGGGGGTCCGCACCGATGAACTTCCCGATATCATGCAGGAGGGCGGCAACCTGTAGAAGAAAGCGATCCCGCTTTGTCATATTGTGAACCGACTGAAGACCATCAAAGAGCATCAGACACGCACTTGTAATATAAGTGGTGTGCTTTTCGTTGTAATGGTAACGCTGTGCGATATGGCTTGCATTTGAAAGGATATCCTCTTCAAAAACCATGGACTCCGACTGCGGAGCGGTTTTTAATAAATGCTCTGCAATCAGGCCATCGACAAGCGTTACAAAGGGCAAAAGCAATTCAGAAGCTGCTGTTTTATCAAAAAATTTCCGCATGAGGATAAGCGATGGTGCAATGATTTCTGCATCTGCCATGGACACATCGCAAAGCTCCGCCAAAGCTTCCGCAGACATGCCCGATGCTTTTTTAAATGTTTTGTCGAAGGGTTCCCGCCCAACGCGGGATACATTGCCTACACGAGCGCAGCCGGTCAGTTTCTCCAAAGATTCCGATTCCCCGGTCACTACCGCATAGAACGTTTCTCCGGCAACCCCCTGAAACGATTCAATATTCTCGACATGCGCTTCAATATACTCTTCCAGCACCTTATAAAAGCGCAAAGTATGTTTTTCAATTTTGGACATGGCTTCGTTAATCCGCAGTGCACCAATCTTCATGCTTTGGCTTGTGATAAGCCGCAAGTTTTCACATTGCGACAGCTGAATATTTCCCGCGCCGATATCCAGCAGGATAAGGGTACCCCGAGATTCCGGTGCGAGATTCTGAAGCAACAGTTTTTTGACTGCCTGATAGGTAAAAAACTTTTCCTGTGCATTGTTAATAATTTCAACGTCAAAGCCTGTTAGCATGCGAATCTGGTCTATCATGTAATCGCGGTTGGTTGCTTCACGCAAGGCACTGGTAGCCACCACACGGCTTTCCGCCACACCATAATCGGTCATGAGCTGTTTGAACCCGACAATGGCGGCACATGTTGCACGCACAGACTCAAAGCTCAGTTTTCCATCGTTGAATGTATCCCGACCCAATGGCACAAGCTGGTCGACATTCTCCAAATCTCGTGTGGATCCGTCTTTTTGAATCTGCACTATTTTCATGCGCAAGCGATGCGATCCTATATCGATGGCGGCATACAGCCGGGTATTTTTCTTCATATAAACCTCAATTTTTGGTTTCATCCCAAGTCGACAAACTCTGTGCAACTGTTCTTCTGATAAGGTCTTGCTGCGTCTTATAACTTGCGAAAATGTGACACGGGGACGGTTCTGTTGTCACAACACCTGTTGTTACAGATGTTGTGACAACAGAACCGTCCCCGTGTCACAACATCCATTAAAAATGTAAGCGTGAAACCTTCAAAACACCAGGAATTCCTTTCAGCTTCTCCACCACTGACAAATCGGCTTCGGAATCGATGCTGACGAAAGAAACGGCTTTTTCACCGGTTACATCACGGCTCCACTGTGTGACACGGGGACGGTTCTACTGTCACAACGCCGCCTAGCGGTGTTGTGACAGTAGAACCGTC
>JBBRWP010000259.1:0-4516 GCA_038249175.1 Acetivibrionales bacterium | reverse complement strand
CTCACTCCGACCAGAAAAGAGCGGGTTTCATCATACGATGAAACCCGCTCTTTTCACAAAATACCAATACCATGAACAAATTTTTTTGCTGCATTTCAGCATCAAATATGGTCTGCAATGTGAGATAGGAAAAATGTTTTTACAAAAGGAATTTGGATAAACAAATAATTCTGAGAAGTATCGCTTTTTTCCAGCATGTGCTTTACCAATCTTAATTCATTTCAATGCCCCCCTTGCAACTTATCGTGAAATCGTGTAACTTATTCATGTAAGATGAATAAGTTTTTTAATGTCGTGTTTTTGATGTTTCATATTTTTGGAATTTCTGAACCAAAACTTATGATATGCCAGAAGGCATATGCAAAAGGAGGATGTATGGCTTACTTATTGGCAGTGGATATCGGTACTTCTGGTACGAAAACAGTTTTGTTCGACACAATGGGCAAAACAATTGCAAGCGACACACAGGAGTACCCTTTGTATCAGCCCAAAAACGGTTGGGCAGAACAGGATGCGGATGATTGGTGGCGTGCTACCCATGTTTCTACACAGAACGTATTGCGCAAAAGCGGCGTGGATGTAAAAGAAATCAAAGGCATCGGTCTATCAGGACAGATGCACGGCCTTGTATTACTGGATAAAGAAGGGAAAGTGCTTCGGAAGTCAATAATCTGGTGCGACCAGCGTACGGCAGCTGAATGCGTTGAGATTACTGAAAAAGTCGGTGCCAAACGCCTGATTGAAATTACGGCGAACCCTGCATTGACCGGTTTTACCGCATCTAAAATTCTTTGGGTGCGCAACAATGAACCACAGGTTTATGAGAAAGTCGCGAAAATTCTTCTCCCCAAAGACTATATCCGTTACAAGCTGACAGGAGAATATGCAACTGAAGTATCCGATGCTTCCGGCATGCAGCTTTTGGATGTACCGAATCGTTGCTGGAGCAAGGAAGTGTTGCAAAAACTGGATATTTCGGAAGGTTTGCTGGCAAAAGTCTATGAAAGCTATGAAGTGTCTGCGACCGTGAGCCGTGAAGCCGGTGCCCTGACAGGGCTGTTGCCGGGCACGCCGGTGGTCGGCGGTGCGGGGGATCAGGCTGCCGGAGCGGTTGGAAATGGCATTGTACGTGCCGGTGTTATTTCCTCAACCATCGGTACTTCCGGTGTTGTTTTTGCCCACACAAACAAAGTGACCATCGATCCGCAAGGACGGGTTCACACATTCTGTCATGCCGTGCCGAATACCTGGCATGTCATGGGTGTTACACAAGGCGCGGGGCTTTCCTTACAATGGTTCAGAAACCAGTTCTGTCGGGAAGAAATGGCCACAGCAGCCGGTATGGAAGTCGATCCATACCAGCTTATGGACAAAGAAGCAGCCTTGGTCGAACCGGGCGCCAACGGGTTGTTGTATCTGCCTTACTTAATGGGCGAACGTACACCGCATTTGGATGCTGATTGCCGCGGTGTGTTTTTTGGACTGTCTGCCGCCCATACAAAGAGGGATATGCTGCGTGCTGTGATGGAAGGCGTTGTTTACTCGCTTCGGGATTGTCTGGAAACCATGAGGGGCATGGGGCTTTCGATAGAAGAAGTTCGTGCATCCGGCGGCGGCGGGAAAAGTCCTTTGTGGCGTCAAATGCAGGCAGATATGTTCGGTACGGATATACAGACCATCAATTCCAGTGAGGGGCCGGCCTTGGGCGTGGCCTTGCTGGCTGGTGTTGGTACGGGTGTATACAGCAGTGTGCCGGAAGCCTGTGACGCCACCATTGGGGTGGTGACGAACCAAAGTGCCAATATGGCAGCAAAAGCCACTTACGACGGATATTACAAGCTTTATGGCCAACTCTATAGTTCTCTGAAAGATGACTTTAAGACACTGGCAAATTTAGTGAAGGGATAAGGGTTCCCCTAGCAGAAATTTTTTCATTGTGGCAGGAACAGTAGTGACATGCATGAAGTCAGGCCGTACAAAGTGTTCACGTCGGGTTGTCTTTTCCGACTGCGATGCGAAAGGCTGAAGGGATAAAAGATCCATGGCAAAACGCACCGGCAACAGCCGCTATCTGCGGGAAATGAATGTGGCACAGCTGCTGGAAATGATACGGAACAATGAGGGTATATCCCGCATTGCACTGGCAGAAAAAACCGGGTTGTCGG
Organism: Acetivibrionales bacterium; assembly: GCA_038249175.1. Taxonomy (GTDB): domain Bacteria; phylum Bacillota; class Clostridia; order DSM-8532; family DSM-8532; genus JAEWSN01. Next base: position 2,351 of record JBBRWP010000259.1, on the reverse strand, counting down.
CTACGGCCATTGGCAGCATTGTGAAGACTCTGATAGAGGAACACTATGTTTATGAGACAGGCACAGGCCGTTCTTCCGGTGGGCGAAGACCGACAATGCTAAAGTTGCAACCAGGCAGTTGGTATGGCGCAGGTGTGGATATTGACATTCGTTTTCTTTATATGACGGTGATGGACCATGCGGGGAATTCTATTTGGGAAAGACAGGAGCTGCTGGAACCTGTAGCAGGGGCTTCTGTGTTGCCGAAAGATATGCTTGACCATGTAGTGCAGTTGTACCAGCAGATGCTTTTAGAAACTGGATTGTCGCCTTCTACCATTCTTGGATTTGGGGTGTCCGTGCCGGGAATGATAGACCGGAAAACGCAAATTGTCACATTTGCACCCAACCTTGGCTGGCGCAATGTAGATGTGAAGGAAATTCTTGAACAGCGTTTGCATTTGAAAGTGCTTGTAGAAAATGAGTCGGTGTGTTCCGCTATTTGTGAAAAATGGATGGGGTCCTGCCGGGAAGCGGAAGATTTTATTCATATGAATATCGATACCGGTATTGGTGCGGGCATGTTTCTCAAAGGTAGTTTGTACCGTGGTACCGGCGGCAGTGCCGGTGAAGTGGGCCACATTATTGTACAGGAAGACGGCCCGCTCTGTACCTGCGGCAACAATGGTTGCCTTGAAACCCTGGCTTCGCTGGATGCGATGGTCAAAGCAGCCGGCTTGAATGATTTTTCAACGTTTTTGACAAGAGTGCAGGAGGGTCAGGCAGATTGTGTGGCGGTAATGGAACAGGCATCCAAAGGCCTTGGCAGGGCTGTCGCCATGCTGGTCAACACCCTGAATCCCAAAAAAGTGGTGTTGGGAAAACGTTTCCCGGAATACGCTGCATTGGCAATGGCAACTGTACAAAAGGAGGTGGAACGACTGGCGCTGAAAAGTGCATTCTCACAGGTTGACGTAGTGATTGGCAGCTTTGGAGAGGAATCATCATCCGTTGGCGCAGCGATACTGCCCATACGGCAGTTGATGCAACCGCAGAATGGGTAAGAGATGAGAACAGCAATCGGTTATATGTAGGAAATATCCTGATGATTGAACTCATGCAGAATAACAGTTTGCGCACGATTGAACATGATCAGGAAAACATTAAACTCACTAGTGCACACATTAAAAAGAACAGCAATTGGTTATAAGCAGGGAATATCCTGATTATATAAGTGATGACAGCTTGAGCATGACAGAAGCATTCAAAACAAATAAAAACTCAGGAGGGGAAAACATGAACGAATATTTTAAAGGGATCAACAAAATTCAGTATGAAGGACCCAAGTCTGACAACCCGTTTGCATTCCGTTATTACAATCCAAACGAAGTGATTGGCGGAAAAACCATGAAGGACCACATGCGTTTTGCGGTGGCTTACTGGCATACCTTCCAGGCTCGCGGTTCCGATCCGTTTGGTCCGGGCACAGCACAACGTCCATGGGACGGTATCACAGACCCCATGGATTTGGCCATGGCGAAAGTGGATGCCAATTTCGAGCTTTGCGAAAAACTGGAAGTGCCATTCTTTTGCTTCCACGATCGCGATATCGCACCGGAAGCAGACACGTTGGCTGAAACAAACAAACGTTTGGATAAAGTGGTTGCCGCCATCAAAACAAGAATGGCCACAAGTGATGTGAAGCTGCTATGGGGAACCACAAACGCCTTCTCTAACCCACGTTTTATGCATGGTGCGTCCACAGCCCCGAATGCCGATGTCTTTGCCTATGCAGCCGCACAGGTCAAAAAGGCTATGGAAGTGACACAGGAATTGGGCGGACAGAACTATGTGTTCTGGGGCGGCCGTGAAGGCTATGAAACCCTTTTAAACACAGATATGAAGCGTGAACTGGACAATATGGCCCGCTTCCTTGGCATGGCCGTTGCTTATGCCAAAGAAATCGGCTTTGACGGACAGCTTTTAATTGAGCCCAAACCGAAAGAACCTACCAAACACCAATATGATTTTGATGCGGCGACGGTTGTCGGTTTCCTGAAAACTTATGGCTTGGACAAATTCTTCAAGCTGAATATTGAAGCAAATCACGCTTCCCTTGCACAACATACTTTCCAGCATGACTTGACGGTTTCCAGAATCAACGGCATGTTGGGCAGCGTCGATGCCAATCAGGGCGATGCAAATCTTGGCTGGGATACCGATCAATTCCCGACCAACCTCTACGATACCACCATGGCCATGTACGAAATCCTCCTGGCTGGCGGTCTTGGTAAGGGCGGCTTGAACTTTGACGCCAAAGTGCGCCGTGGTTCTTTCCAGGCGGACGACTTATTCCTAGGGCACATTGCCGG
>JBBRWP010000258.1:0-4563 GCA_038249175.1 Acetivibrionales bacterium | reverse complement strand
GGCAGTAATGAGGTTCATATCTTGCTCCTTATTTAGCTGATTCTTTTCGTATTCGTCATGGGTGTGTCAATAAACACGTCCCCATGACACAGTATGTCAATAAACACGTCCCCATGACACACTTATTATACCAAAAGACGGTTCTGCTAAGCAAAACCGTCTTTTGATGTCATCAAAGAATACCCTTTATTGATGCAATTAAAGCGAACTTATGCGGCTTCGTCTTCATTTTCATCTGTATCTGTATCATTGGCAATGCCCACTTTATCGAACAAAAAGAAAAGCAAAGACATCAGCATGCCGAACACAGTGGCCAGTGCCATCCCTTTGAGTTGCACGCTGCCTACGCTGATAGACACGCCGCTAAGGCCGGCAATAAATGTTAGGGCAGTTAGTATAAGGTTGCGTGATTTTGAATAATCCACTTTTGCTTCCACCAGCATGCGAATACCGGAAGCGGCAATAACACCGAACAACAAAAGGCTGATACCACCCATAACCGGGCCGGGAATGCTGGAGATAAAAGCAGAAACGTTGCCAAAGAACGCCATGAAAATGGAGATGGCAGCGGCACCGCCGATAACCCATACGCTGTAAACGCCGGTAATGGCCATGACGCCCATATTTTCACCATAGGTTGTCGTGGGGACGGAACCGGAGAAGCCGGAAAGCATGGTGGAAAGGCCATCGCCCAACATGGAACGGTGCAGGCCGGGGTCTTTTGTCAAATCTTTTCCAACAATTTTTGATGTCACGAGCAAATGGCCGATATGTTCTGAAATAACCACCAGCGTGGCCGGTAATATAACGGCAATGGCACCCATTTCAAATTTTGGCAGGGTGAATGCCGGTACCATGAGAAGGGGTGCTGCTGCAACAGGATCCCAGGCAACCATACCCAGAATGGCAGATAGACCATAACCAAAGCCGACGCCGACGAGTACCGGAATAACAGAAAGAAATCCGCGAAACAAAACGGTGCCAAGAACAACCACGGCCAATGTAGAGAGCGCAACAATAACAGATTTAGAATCAATAAGGCCTTCTGCATTGGGTAGGATGCCGGCATTACCTGCCGCGGTGGAAGCGAGTTCCATACCAATCAGGGCAACAATGGGTCCCATGGTGGCCGGCGGCAGAACCACGCCAATCCATTTGGTGCCTGCTTTTCCGATAATCAGGGCAACGATTACAAACACCAGACCGGACACAATAAAGCCGCCCAAGGCTCTGGCATAGTTGTTCTTCACATCACCACCGGAAGCGATAATAGCAAATGCGGGGCTTAAGAAAGCAAAACTGGAACCAAGGAAGGCAGGTGATTTACCTTTACAAAGGAACAGATAAAGAAAAGTTCCGATACCGTTCATCAGCAACACGAGGGCCGGGTCGACAACCTTTTCCCCTGCGACACTGTTGAACAGGAACGGAACCAGGACGGATGCGCCAAACATGGCGAAGAGATGTTGGAAAGCGAGTGGAATGCCCTGTAGAATGGGTACCTTCTCCTGAATCTGGATGATACGACGCTTCTGCATTTTTCAATCCCCCTATTGATTGTTGTGGTGTGGCAGTGTGTTGTGGTGTGTTACAGTGTGGCAGTTGTTGCGGTATGACAGCTTATTGCGGCATGTAGTGACACGGGGACTAGTGACACGGGGACGGTTCTTTTGACACATATATTGCAAAAAAGTGGCTCCTAAGAAATAACTCACACCAAGTGTGTCAGAAGAACCGTCCCCGTGTCACGTATGGGCATAACAACAGGCACACCGGTCTTGATGTGCCTGCCGTATCCACGTTGTCTGGGATAGTATATCAGAAGGAAAAGTGATTTTCCAGAAAAATTTTAACTTAGTTCACCCTGTCCCGAATTTCCTTGCAAACCTTATCCGCAAAGTCGTCTGCCGTCATGGTCCCTATATCGCCGTCTTTTCTGGAACGCACAGCAACCAAACCGGCTTCCATCTCCTTATCGCCCAAAACCAGCATATAAGGCACCTTTTGCATTTGGGCTTCGCGAATTTTGTAACCGACTTTTTCATTACGGCCATCAATTTCCACATCCACGTCCAAATCAATCAACATAGCGGCCACCTTGTCCGCGTACTCTTTGTTTCTGTCGGTCAAGGGCAGTATTTTCACCTGCACCGGTGCCAGCCAGACCGGGAATGCGCCGGCATAGTGTTCAATTAAAATGCCGAAGAAGCGTTCGATGGAACCCAGCAGGGCACGATGAATCATATACGGCCGTTGCTTGCTGCCATCGGCGGCAATGTAGGTCATGTCAAAACGTTCCGGTTCATTAAAGTCAAACTGAATGGTGGTCAGCTGCCATTCTCTTCCTATGGCATCCCGAATTTTGATGTCTATTTTCGGACCATAGAAGGCACCGCCGCCTTCATCAATATCGCATTCCAGGCCTTCGGCCAAAACAGCTTCCTTTAAGGCAATCGTTGCCGCTTCCCACTGCTCGGTTTCGCCGACCGATTTCCCTTTGGGCTGGGTGGACACATAAATGTGGTAGTCCGTGAAGCCGAAATCTTTTAGCAGGTCCAGACTAAAGCGCAACACACGACGAATTTCCGTGGGCATCTGTTCCGGTGCCACAAACAAGTGGGCATCGTCCTGGGTAAAGCCACGAACACGCAGCAGGCCATGCAGGGCACCGCTCTTTTCATAGCGATACACTGTCCCCAGCTCCGCCCAACGGTAAGGCAGATCACGGTAAGAATGCATGTTTTCTTTGTAAATCATAATATGGAAGGGGCAATTCATGGGTTTGGCGTAATAATCCTGTCCATCCACTTCCATCGGTGCATACATGCCATCTTTGTAAAAACCCAGATGGCCCGAGGTTTCCCACAGTTCTCCACGGCCAATGTGGGGTGAAACCACCAGGTCATAGCCATTTTTCAAGTGCTTTTTCCGCCAGAATTCTTCAATACGGTAGCGAATCTTCGCGCCTTTGGGGTGCCAGAGCACCAGCCCCTGCCCTACCTGATCGTTCATGGAGAACAAATCCAACTCTTTGCCGATGCGCCTGTGATCTCGCTTTTCGGCTTCTTCCTGCAAAGTCACGTATTCTTCCACCATGGATGCCTTCGGGAAGGAAATCCCGTAAATACGCTGCAGCATCTTGTTCTTTTCATCGCCGCGCCAATAGGCACCGGCCACTTTCAAGAGTTTTACTGATTTTACTTTCCCAGTAGAAGCCAAATGCGGTCCGGCACAGAGGTCAGTGAAATCGCCCTGGGTGTAAAACGAAAGGGCGACATCTTCTGGCAAATCACGGATTAATTCCTGCTTATAAGGTTCATCTGCCATTTTTTCTAAGGCTTCTGCTCGCGGTAGGGTACTGCGCACCAGTGGCGCGTCGGCTTTGATAATGGCCGCCATTTCTTTTTCTATAGCTGCCAAATCTTCCGGGGTAAAAGGGCGTGCCACGTCGAAATCGTAATAAAAACCGGCTTCAATCGATGGCCCAATGGCCAGTTTCGCTTCCGGGAACAGCTTTTTCACAGCCTGCGCCATGATGTGGGATGTGGTGTGCCAGTAAGCCAGTTTGCCGCCGGCGGCATCGAAGGTGAGCAGGTTCAAACTGCCGTCTTTTTCCAGCACTGTAGAAAGATCCACCACTTTCCCATCCAGTTCCGCGGCCAAAGCCACACGGGCCAAGCCTTCACTAATCCCTTTGGCAACATCCAGAATAGTGCTGCCCTCAGCCACTTCACGCACACCGCCGTCTTTGAGTGTCATTTTGATCATGTCGTTTTCCTCCGTTCTATTGGTCTTGTTATTTGTACATGTTTTGTTTTTGTTACTACCCGTCATCCTGTCTACAAACTGCTGTATTACAAGAAAGTTTTTATACAAACTTTTACGGCATCCTTTTTATGCATTTTTTTGCACAAAAAAAGCCCATCCGTCAAGGATGAAGCTTTGCTCCATGGTTCCACCTCGTTTATGTGTTATATCACTTTTATCAGGAAAAATTGTCTTTACAGACAAGGTTTCCAACAAAACCAAGAACACATCACTCGAAAGCGATAACGGTGCCACCGTGTGAACCTACTGCTAATTTCGGTTCCATGCTCGGAAGGGGTATACAATAGCATTCTTGTAGTTGGTTTTCAGCCCAGACCACCTTCTCTGAAACATCCTGCTTTTGCACATGTCTTCGTCATTGCGTTTAAATTTTTTTGTTATTTTGATGCTACCACGATGAACGGATTCTGTCAAATGTTACAAATATAATCACATGCAAGTACCTATGACAGGTTTACACCATTGAAATCGTTATTGACAACCGCTATATCCTTAACACATAATCGATATTTCTGCTTGCTGCTATGCGGTTTATCAGGAATCGTCATCTCAATAAGACCATCTTCCAATGCCGGCAGCAAATACATTTTTCGAAAATTTTCTGCATCCTTAAGCTTCATAGTTTCTTGTAAAGCTAGTCGACTCATTTCTCCTTTTAGATGTTTCAACAATTTTGATACTTCCGGGGTAACTTCCGGGGTAACTTCCGGGGTAACTTCCGGGGTAACTTCCAGG
>JBBRWP010000257.1:0-4579 GCA_038249175.1 Acetivibrionales bacterium | reverse complement strand
CCCCATGCATCCTCGGTGAGCTCGCACAAAACTTGCTGAAAATGCTTTGCATTTTCAGATTTATACCCCATGCATCCTCGGTGAGTTCGCACAAAACTTGCTGAAAATGCTTTGCATTTTCAGATTTCACACCTGTAAATACCAGATAATTTTTTCTTTCACCGTTTTTCCTGTGATTTTTTCAAGAGCCATGGCATACCAGTTCAACTGTCTTTTGTATGCGGCATCTCGCTGCATTGTTTTATCGGTTTTAAAATCGACCAGGACAATCCTGCCAGCTTCTTCGAACCATAGGTCAGCAATACCCTGCACCACAATGCTTTCATTGGTCGTTACCGGCAGGTTGGGTATAATTTCGTGGGCCGGCAGTAGCACCGTAAATGGCGTTTCACGCACAATCTTGCCGGACTCAGCCATTCGCCGGAACAAGTCCGATTGCACATAGCGGTAAAGGGCCTTCCGGTTGGGAATTGTGCTTTCTTCTTTCGTCAGCAAACCCTGTGCAAATAAACCCTGTATCGTTTGTTCTATGTCCGGCAAGCTGCCATCCACCGGGTTCAGGTGCTGCAGTACAAGGTGCATCAGCGTACCATAACGCAAGGAATTATTCTTTGTGCTACTGTCCTGTATAAACTGCGGCAAGACAACAGGGATTTCTGTCAACGCGGCTTCCGCGCCTGAAACAGCTGACCCTTGACCATAGACCGGTTGGCTATCTGCCGGGAAAATATCTCTGTTTAGGGATTCCTGTAAATGCGCAAGGTTTCCAAAGAGAGGTCCTGCATTTTCAATCATGGCCACAGTATTGCTTCTTTCACCTAAAACTTCCAACCCGTTACGCTTCAACCTTTCAGGGTTTTCCTGCATCAGAAGCACATCATCGAGTGGCAAAGCGCTTTCATCTGCTTCATCCCACAGGTGTTTCAGCCCGGTGACCGTTATTTTGGACGGGATGCCCCGCAGCACATCATAACGGGAAGTCCACCCCAAGCGTCTTCTCGCCTCTTGCGCAAGCGCAGCTTCATTTAGCAACGCACTTTCCGTCAGCGGTGCAGTTCCATGGTGAACCCCCGATTGCAACAAGTCATCACGCAAGCGCATAACATCTGCCGTGCAAATCTTTTCAAACTGTAAAAAAGAACAGCCATTGACCAAATATGGTGCCCATGCACACAACATCCACTGTGCCGTGCTGCGCAACGGAAAAACCACCGACGGCGGGAGTGCTTCATCGGGCGCAAGTGCCAGACCCCTTGCAACAAACGCATCCATCGATGCCATGCAGCCAAAAATGAAGAGTCTTTCTTTGGCCCGTGTCATGGCCACATAAAGAATGCGCATTTCTTCTGACAGTGTTTCTTTAAGCAATGCCGTTGCCAGGGCATTTTTGGCCGATGTCGCCCAAACCGCACCGGTTTTGGGCAGCACACGATCCGGGCCGAAACCATAACGGTGGTGCAGCAAAATACGCCGGTAACCATCCTGCAGGTTAAACAGCTTGCCTGTCCCGCATAATAACACAACAGGGTATTCCAAACCCTTGCTTTTGTGCACGCTCATCAGACGAACAACATCTTCCCCTTCGCCAATGACCTTTGCACTGTCCATGTCGCCGCTGCCGGTCCGGACCCGTTCGGCATAGCGGAGAAACTGGAACAAGCCCCGATACCCTGTTTTTTCAAATTTCAACGCCCTGTCCACCAGCAGACGCAGGTCGGCTTTTCGTTTTTGCCCGTTGGGCAACGATGCCACAATGCGTTCCAGTCCAGTTTCATCATAAAGTTGCTCCAACAGAACACCGACCGGCAGAAGCTGCGCCCTGTTGCGCCAAACAGTCAGTTGTGCCAAAAAATCCTGACACTTTTCCTGATAAATACCATCATGTTCGATAACACAGGTATGAAAGTCTTTCTTTTTATCCAGACGAACCGTGGCCATTTCGGTTTCCGACCAGCCAACAATGGGGGATCGCAAAACAGCCGCATAAGGAATGTCCTGCAAAGGATTGTCCAATATTTGCAGCAATGACAAAACCAACCCGACTTCTAATGAATCAAAAAACCCGGCACCGGTATCACTAAAAAGCGGAACCCCAAGCTGAGCAAAGTTTTCGACAAAGGGCTGACTCCAGCCGTTCGTTGCCCGCAACAAAACAACGCAATCTGCATAGGTTAGGGGCCGAAGACCAGTCCCATCCTTCACCTTCATCGGCGCTTCCGTATCATTCCCGCATACAAGGCGTGCAATCGTCGCTGCTGCCCAAATCGCTTCTTTGGTGATGTTGTCCAGCGATTCTCCGGCAACGGTTTCATCGACGCCTTCACGCTGTTCATTCTCCTCCGATATATCCTCAACGGACGTATCCTCAACGGACGTATCCTCAACGGGCGCATCCGACAGGAGACAAAAGGTAACCGGCCAACCTTCAGTGTCCATCACGGGTGAATAATCTGCACCAACCAGCAACGCTTCCTTATCGGTATAGTCCAGTTCACCCAGCCGCTCGGACATGATGCGGGAAAACAAGTGGTTGACTGCTTCTAAAATGGGTTTGCGGCTGCGAAAGTTTTTGTGCAGCAAAATTTTCTGTCTGCCTTGGCCGGTTGTTGCCGGATAACGGGCATATTTTTCTAAAAAAAGTTCAGGCCTGGCCTGACGAAAACGGTAAATGCTCTGTTTCACATCGCCTACCATAAAAAGATTGCCTGCGTCTTCGGTGATGCTTGCCACTGCGTTGAGAATGGTTTCCTGAACAAGGTTACTGTCCTGGTATTCATCAATCATAATATGGCACCAATGCGCCTGCATACTCCTGGCTAAGGGGGTTGGCACAACGGCTTCCCCGACCTTTTCCACCAGCAGATCCAGTGCCATATGTTCCATATCATCGTAATCCACCAGGTTTTTTCGCCTTTTCATACGGGCATAGATGCGGTTGAGTTTTGTTACCAAACCCACAAGGGTGAGCATGCGGTCTTTTTCTGCTCGAATTTCAGAACAGGCTTCTGTTGTTCCCCTATCCAACACTTTTTTTGGAATATCCGTCAGTCTTTTTTTCACAGCGTTGCGTGCGTCCTGCAACAGTACCCTAATCTCCGGGTCTGCTCCTTTTTCTGCGGGTTTTATCCTGGAAAAAGACATATTTGCGAAGGCGTCCACTGCTATGTCCCAGCCGGCAGGCAGCACTTTTATTAAGCTTTCCAACAATAGCAGATCTTCTGAAAACGTTTCTGCATAGCGGGCAAAGCCGCTCATTTCTGCTGTTTCAAGGATCTTTTCTATATCCGCAATGCCCCCTTCCACGCGCCACAAAGCTTCTTCTAAAAGAATTTTCCCCCATGGCGTCTGCCCAAAGTCCTCGATATTTTGCAGATCCATGGCAGCAACCGATGATAGCATCCATTCTTCCGGCCAGGGCATGGAACGGGAAAACTGCCACAGAGATGCAATTTGCACCCGCAATTTCTGGTCGCTGCGGTAGCCGGCATAACAGTCCAGCAATTCTGACAGTTGTGCATCCATCGGGTCATCGGCGTAAGCATCATCCATCAGCTTCTCAAGGGCTTCATCCAGCAGCATATGGCATTCCGCCGGTTCACCCGTGCGAAAACCGGGTTCAAGACCGGCCAGGTGGAAATTCTCCCGCAGCAAAGTCAAACAGAAGGCGTGGATGGTGGATATCGGTGCTTCGAAAACACAGGCCAGCTGCGCTTCTGCACGATGGTTTCCTGTTTCTGCCAGTTTTCGAAGGGCCACCCGAATTCTTTCCTTCATCTCCTTCGCCGCGGCCTGCGTAAACGTCACAACCAGAATTTCATCCAGTCCCGGCGGATTGCTTCCCTCTGTCACCAGGCGAACAATGCGCTCCACCAACACAGCAGTTTTCCCCGAGCCGGCGGCAGCTGCCACCAGAAGGTTGCTGCCGCGTACCTGTAAAACATCCAATTGTTCTTTTGTCCACTGCATCCTGTCACCTTTTTCTTGCCTACTGCTGTTGAAAACACTGCCTCATAACAAAATTAAAACCGCACTTATGTCAACTTTTTCAAGGCTTGTTTTCGTCTCCTGCAGGTGTTGCCGGTTCACCCTGTTCCAAACTTTCTCTAAGCTTGTTTTCGTCTCCTGCAGGTGTTGCCGGTTCACCCTGTTCCAAACTTTCTCTAAGCTTGTTTTCGTCTCCTGCAGATGTTGCCGGTTCACCCTGTTCCAAACTTTCTCTAAGCTTGTTTTCGTCTCCTGCAGGTGTTGCCGGTTCACACTGTTCCAAACTTTCTCTAAGCTTGTTTTCGTCTCCTGATGGAACCATGTCCCAACAGTTCCCCCCTACACCGGGTTCAAAGCGACACACACGGATATAAGGACAGAAATCACAGGCTTTTTGGTTTGTCGTGGTTCGTATCGGCCATACAGGAATTTCGCCGTTCACCATTTTTGAGCCCAGTTTTTCGATAACACTTTTTGTTTGTTCCACCAATGCCGCAAAGCCTTTGGCAGAAAGCGCGTTGGTAGACGCTGAGAGCTTACCGTCTTTGTTGAACCGGGCTTTGACCAGGGTTGACGCTTCACCCTGCCCCCATTG
>JBBRWP010000256.1:0-4586 GCA_038249175.1 Acetivibrionales bacterium | reverse complement strand
GGAAGGGCATCGGCAATCACTTCCCAGGGAACATTCCCAGCTGTATCGACCGCAGTATGAATTCCCGCTTCATGTAGCACTTTTAACAAATGAATCAAAAACTTAGGTTGAAGAAACGGTTCACCTCCCGAACAGGTGACCCCTCCCCCCGAGTTGATATAAAAGGGACGATCCTGCAATACGATTTTCATAATTTCTTCTGTTTTATATTGCTTTCCAACGATGATCCTGGCACCAGCAAAACACATGTTCGCACAAATACCACACGATTGGCAAAGCCCCCGATCCGTTCTCGGAATTATTGACCGTTCTACTATAGGAAGAGATTCTAAAGATACCTCAGAAATAAGCAAATCAGATAAAGAAATTGCAGCGTTTGGGCATTTTGCAATGCATACTCCACATCCTATACATCGCTGAGGATACAGCTCCAGGTCATATCTCAAGTGGAAAGACTCAGGGTTGTGACACCAGAGGCATCGCAAATTACAACCTTTGAAAAATACGGTCGTACGAATCCCTGGTCCGTCATGGGTAGTATGTCGCTGAATATCAAATAGTGTACCTGTTGTGATTGTTTCAATCTTTTCCATTTTCATAGCCCTGTCAATAGTCGATCTACGACCAACTGCCGGAAAGAATCAGATAAAGTAGCGAAATAAGCACTGAAACCAGTGACCTTCACAATCAGGTTCGGATATTTATCAGGATCACGATGCGCATCCAGCAAGGTTTCCCTATCCAGAATATTCAGATTGACCAAGCTACCTCCCATATCGTTGCAATAGGTGCGAAGAAAATCCTCAACAGTCTTTCGTCCTGCTTCCGAGGCGCCTTCTAGTGGGTCAACCTCCAACTGGATGGGAACTGAATTTCCATAACCACATTGTACGGAAGCAACCGCCACTGCCATAGCTGTCATTGCACCAGATTCTCGGAATCCAGGTTCCGGATTGGCACCATGAGAAATCGGCTGACCGGCATGACGGCCATTTGGCGTTGCTCCCACCGCTTTACCCATAGGAATGGTGTTTGCCCACGAGAATAAACCAGGTATCATTTCAAATCCTGCCGGTGTGGTCTTTTCCCGAACAAGATCGCAAAAATGTCTCGTAATCCTTACCGCGTAAGCATCTGCCCGTGAATTCCCACTTCCGAAACGTGAGACGCTTTTAAGCATCAACCGCTGCACTTCCGCATCTTGATAATCAGTGGTCAATAAATGTGAAATTTCTTCCCAGGAAAGCATTTTATCTTGTTCGATACGTTGCTCAAGCGCAGCGAATGAATCTGCAACGACAGCCAATCCTGCACCGTCTACGCAGAGATTTACAAATTCTACGCCCCCGTTAGTAGCATCCAACCCACGCTCCACGGGTCCATAGCAGAGTAGGTCCATCACAAGTTCCGGAAAAACCTCGTGCATATGAGCTACTTGGAAGTCAAGTCCTTTCGCAGTGGTTAGTACGGCGCGCTCTAAATGCCGAGAAAAGATCTGCCAGAGGTGCTCAATGCTTTTTATCCCAGGATGAGCCGCACTCAGAGAATCGACACCCACAACATCTGATCGTGATATTGCATTGTGATTTTTTTCTGAACTCAACTGATTAGATGTTTTTAAATCTTGACTACTTTCTAACATCTCATTCAATGCGACCTCAAACACCTTGGCGAAATTTATTTTCACACAATCATTGAGTGTGTACTCACGACCTGGTATAGCGTTCCAATGGCAACCAGATTTTTCACGATCAACAGCGAGTTCAAGTGGATATCCCATCCGCATGAACCCTTCATTCGCACTATTATCACCTAAGAAATTGGGTTGTCCCATCCGATCCTCGAACAATATTTGTACGGCTCTTTCCAACAGCTTCGGGTTCAGATTTTCATGAACACGCACACATAAACTAACAGGAATTTTCAGACGGTGCATTGCTTCGAGCAAGAGAAAAGACAGCTCATTCGTTCTATCATTCCCGTATTTATCTGAACCACCAATCTGATAGTATGTATTGTCTTTCAGAAATAGACAGCAAAAATGGAAAATGGCTTCTTCGTCATCCAGGAGACCAGCATGTTTGTCATTGTCATAATAATGCTTAAGAAAAACATCAATGGAACCGAGTGCCGCCCCTGCGCCATTATACATATCAAACGTGACGATTTGCCAAGCTGTAAATTGACATGCTTCACGGAAAGACATCGGCGGATCCGTCACAAGTTTGCGGTTGATACTTGCCATCTCCAAAAGATTTTTTCGGATTTCCGGTCTTGTTTCCGACGCAGCCATGATGGATGCCATTTCTGCATGACGGCTGATCAGGTTCTGGATTCCCAGTACAATATCAGCCAGACTATCCAAAAAATCTGCATGACTATCGTCCAATTTTGCGCGGCTTTCCCTGATATTATCCAGAATTCCCTGCCACCCGAGCCGGAAACCGATTCGGATATCCGGTGTGAAATGTTGGGATGCCCCGATTCCTGATACGATATCATATCGTTTCAGTTCTTCCATTAAATCAGTATATGGAATATCCGGATGCCAACTTGGTTGACGAGCACGATCAAACCGATCGACCCAGCCTCCGGCAAGTGAATTCATCGGATCGATACAAACCGGATGGTTCTCTAAAAAAGACCGGAAATTAGCGCCACAGGCTTTTGCCCCAAATATGCCCCCACTGGGGTGATTTGGTTTCGCAGTAAAATGATATCCTTCCGGTGGTGGTTCAATTCCTTTATCGTCGGTGTCCATTGTTCGCCCATACATTTTCAGCTTCCACTGAACCTGTTCATTTTTTCTCGCTTTGATTTCTTCCAGGCGGTTATCCCAGTTCCATATTTGTTCCATATTTCATCTCCTGTTCTTGATTGATATCGACCATATTCCAAAAATGATGAATGGATCAGGAAAACAACCGAAGCTGTTCTCCTGATCCAAAATACTATTCAAATCTTATTTTAATGAGCATAGCATTGGAATCACTGACCTTCATATGGATTGTTTTTCAGGAATTCTCCGAACTGTCGTGACATCTCATCTTTCATTTTGCCATAACCGGCTTGTTCGTATTTTTTCTGGATTTTTGCCAACTCACCCTCAACATCTTCTATGACGCCATTGCCGACTGCACGTAGGAGAGATTGCAGGTCGTTCATTTTGGCCTGTTCTGTTTTCACACTGTCTGATACAAATGAGAACCCGGCATTAATATTCTTGTAATACCAATCGGTGTCGCCCAATGTATTCAAAATACTAACGACCTCATCAGGTACGGCTTCATCATAACGGATCATGGTAGGATTCCAGGTAAGAATGTATCCAGGGAAATTGTAATTGGTCGCAGGGTCAACATTTTCAGGAAGTTTGTATTTCGTATCACCGACAGCGATCCAATGTTTCCCTTCCAAGCCAAGTTCAAACAGGTCATGATTCTTCATATCGGAATACAACCAATTGAAGAAAGACATCGTACGGTCTACATTTTTTGATGTCACAGGAATTGATGCGAAGTTCCATGCCTGGAAACCACTTCCCATTGTTTTGGGAGTATTTGAACGAAGTCCGGGATTCGTTACCCAGTAACCAAGTGTTGCACCAGAGATGGCCCCTTTCAGCCGTTGTTCAATCATGGTGTACGTATCAAGAGCACGTGCGTAGGAGGCCGATTTACCCGCCATGAAAAGACCCTCATGATCCTTTTGGCTGAGAACGTCTTTCTCAATATAACCTTTTGTATACCATTCGCGTACAAGTTTAAATGAACGAAGTGGATCCAAGGTACGGAGTTCCACAGGTTCAAGTGCCTGATACACAGGGTCTAAGGATGGAATAATATTGTTTGCTGCATACACAGTGCCATCCTCTTTTATGGCAAGTCCAATATTGTTGATAACAATTGTATTGTGTTTTTCTGTAATCGGATCGGTCATCCCTTTTAAAGAACCCTCTAGCAAATCATTACTGCCAAGGTGACTAAACGGGATCATCCCTTTTTCGTTTGCAAGGATTGCATCATAAAACTTTGTAAGTGTTTCATAGGAATCTATTGTGGAGAAACCATATTTTTCAGCCAGATCTTTACGATAATAAACCACACTACCGCCATCAAAGGAGTGAGAGAAGGGAATACCATATACATGATATTCTCCTGTAGGATCTGCAAAACTGTTGTTCTTCAGATAATCCTGGGTGAAGGCTTTTTTCAACCCTGGATACGCATCATCGGTGAAGTAGGCATCAAGCTTTGTCAGTTGACTGTTTGATACCATTTGCATAATACTTGGATTTGTCCATTGTGCACTGAAAGCAGCATCCATTGCTTCGCCTGCAGCCAGTTTTAATGTGACTTTTTGACCAATATCATCAAATGTGGTGAATGTATAGTTGATCTTCACGTTTAGGGTGTCCGCTGTTTGTTTGTAGAATTCTTCCAGTATGGAACTGAAGTCATTGACACTGGTGACAGGTGCCGGGGCTAGAAATTCCAAGGTGACTTCTTCTGGAACAACGGCACTCGGTACAACTGTTGCCTCCGTTGAGGCAGATTCAGAGACGGCCGGCTCTGCAGATGCAGATT
>JBBRWP010000255.1:0-4616 GCA_038249175.1 Acetivibrionales bacterium | reverse complement strand
TATTGATATTCCCATTCATGCCAACCCCGAAGTATACAGAGAAGTGGTGACCTTCATCCGGGACGATGCCAAATCCCTCGGTGCCCTCGTAACCACACACAAAATTGATCTTTTTAACGCCTGTAAAGATATGTTCGACTTTTTAGATCCCTATGCCACTACCTTTGGTGAACTATCGTCCATTTCCAAGAAAGAAGGTCGTTTGGAAGGCTATGCCAAAGATCCCATTTCCAGCGGTCTGGCGTTGGAAGCTTTTGTGCCGGAACATTACTGGCAAGATCATGGCGGTGAAGTTTTTCTCATGGGGGCTGGCGGCAGTGCCATTGCGATTGGTGCTTATCTGATGCATCCTTCCCGGGCAGGCAACCGTCCATCCCGTATTGTGGTTGCGAACCGCAGCCAGCCTCGATTGGACGAAATTGCCCGCATCTTCGCCGACCTGAATACCGGCATCCATGTGGCATACCATCTGACACCGGAAACCACACAAAACGATGCAGTTTTGGCTGCATTAGAGCCCAACAGCCTTGTCGTTAATGCTACAGGTTTGGGCAAGGACAGACCGGGTTCACCACTTTCTGATGCCGCCATATTCCCCCAAAACAGCCTGGTTTGGGAACTTAATTACCGGGGAGATCTGAAATTCCTGCATCAGGCAGAAGCACAAAGAGACAGCCAGAGCTTGTACATAGAAGATGGGTGGATTTATTTTATTCACGGCTGGACACAGGTCATTGCAGAAGTGTTTCATATAGACATCACAGGACAGGCTTTTGAAGAATGTGAACGCATTGCCATGAGAATGCGTTGATTGGGAATTGTTTTTTCACGTGCAGCGTATTATTGGATAATGACAAGGAGTCATGACCATGCAGAGATAGAAAATCTTGATCGTGTAAATACAAGAGAATGAAAGCATCTCTAACGAACAACGAACAGTTGCAATCGATTCGCTGCAATTCATAGAAAGGAAACAAAAATGGCTGATAGTAAAAACACCAAAGATTGGAACCTGCCCTTTAGCATCGATTTTCCTCTTGCAGACGGTCGTTCGCCGGAGGCTGCCTCTACGAAGCGACATTTATCGGAAATGAAAGGGATGTTTGCGGATGATGCCGCTTACGAAGCGCGATTGTCACAGGATAACCCGCTGGTCTATGAGTTTTATGAACTGGGTGCGCCGCACCATGCGGGCGATTTGGCTTTCGGTACCAGTATCACCTATCCCGGTAAAATCGGGGATGAGTACTATATGACAAAAGGCCACTTTCACACCATTTTAGAAACCGCTGAAGTGTACTGGTGCATCCGCGGTCATGGCCTCATGTTAATGGAAAACCCGGAAGGTGACTGGCAACTGGAGGAACTGACACCCGGGAAAGCACTGTATGTACCCAAACGCTTTGCCCATCGCAGTATCAACATTGGGTCGGAACCATTCACAACCTTCTTTGTTTTCCGTGCTGATGCGGGGCATAACTATGGCACCATTGAAAAGAAAGGTTACCGCAAGCTTGTGCTTGAACAGGATGGAAAGCATGTCGTCGCGGATAACCCTAAATGGCAGATAACGCATGAACCAAAATCATAGGACGGAAAGAACCGATTTGCCGTTCCAGAGGGTTAGCACATAAAAATGTGTGTTCAAAATTACAGCACTTAAAGAACGTCAATAGATGAAAATGTGTGCCAAAAAACATAGCAGTTTAAAGAACGCCAACAGATGAAAATGTGTGCCAAAAAACATAGCACTTTAAAGAACGCCAACAGATGAAAATATTAGTTGGCGTACTCAGGAGGTAACCGTTGAAAATTCTCCTAACACCCACCTCGTTTTCAAATAAGAACGCACCGGAAGCCTGGGCACGGCTGGCAGCCTTTTCTTCAGACATCGTTTGCAATCCGTATGGCAAGCCCTTAATGGAAGAACAGATTCTGCCGCTGTTGGCAGGCGTAGATGGCTGGATTGCCGGGTTGGACTACATTACAGCAGATGTTCTCCGACAAGCGCCTGCAACACTAAAGGTCATTTCCAGATATGGGGCTGGTGTGGAGCGTGTCGATATGCCAATGGCCGCAGCAAGGGGAATTAAGGTTACAAATACGCCCGGTGCCAATGCCAATGCCGTGGCAGACTTGACAATGGGCTTGATGCTTGCTGTAGCGCGACGCATCCCGGCATTGGACAGACAGGTAAAAGCAGGTGGCTGGCCCCGCACCACGGGCATGGAACTGCCCGGAAAAACACTGGGCATTCTGGGCCTTGGTGCCATTGGCAAAGGTGTAGCACGTCGTGCACAGGGTTTTTCAATGCGCGTCTTGGCTTATGATCCATGGATAGACAAGTCTTATGTGGAAAAGAATAACATTGTACCCATGGCATTGGATGCATTGCTTGCTACATCCGATGTTATTTCCCTTCATCTGCCCTACACAGCAGATACCGCTAACCTGCTCAATGCGGCACGCATTGCCAGCCTGAAACCCGGTGTTCTGATCATCAATACGGCACGCGGTGGACTGATAGATGAAACGGCGTTATTGGAAGGACTGGAATCTGGACGGATTGGTGGTTTGGGGTTAGATGCATTCGCTGTTGAACCACCAACGGATAATCCACTGCTCGGTTTTGACAATGTGGTGGCAACCCCGCACGTAGGAGCGCACACGCATGAAGCGGCGCTAAACATGGCACGCTTATCGGTAGAAAACCTCATCAATGTATTGGAAGGGCGTTTCTGCCCGAATATTATTTGAAGTACTTTGGAAATAAACCTGCCCAATATTATTTGAAGTACTTTGGCAATAAACATGCCCGAATATTGTTTGAAGTACTTTGGAAATAAACCTGCCCGAATATTGTTCGAAGTACGTTGGAAGTAAATTTAGTTGCCGAAGAATTATCCTTCATCATCCGGAAGGCATCATGGAAGCGATATCCGTCCGCAATTTATGCAAAACGTTCGAATACTACGAAAAAGAAGCAGGTTTGAAGTCTTCTTTGAAAAACCTTTTTCATCGGGAGAAACTGTTGCCGGACCTGATCCATTCACGAAACCAAGGCAATACAGATTAAAAAACCTGACGAATAAAATCCGCAATGGCACTTTCGGTGTGGTGGCAGACGATATAATCTGCCTCGGCCAGTACTTCCGGGTGGGCATTGCTGGGTGCACCGCCAATACCGGCGAAACGGATCATTTCCGTATCATTGCCATAATCTCCTATGGCCAGTATCTTTTCTTTTTCAATGCCCAGGTGGCGTCCGAGCCATTTCAAAGCCTGACCTTTTGAGACGTTTTTCGGCAGCAGTTCGTAACATGCTTCAGCGGACTGCACCATTTCCGTGTTTTTGATGTCTGCATGATCTTTCATAAATTCTGAGAGGTTTCCGGCGTCTTTCTTCTCACAGAGGATGACAATTTTTTGTGGATTTTCCACCATATCTGCCAAACAGGCGGGATAAAAATGAGCACGCTCCGGCTCCGGTACTTCCCATAAAATCTCAATACCCGATAAAATGGCCACATTTTCTTCTTCAAAAACGAGAACCGCAACAGAAGGAAACGCTGCCTGTAATAGTGGTATAAAAGCGTCTACATCACTTCTCTGCAGCTTCTTCGCATACAATTGTTTTTCTTTGGAAAAGTCATAAATAGAGCCGCCGTTCAGCAAAATGGCCGGGCAGTTGATGCCGATATCATGCACATGAGGCCATGCGGCATAATGGGTTCGCCCGGTTGCAATGGTGAAAAGACCGCCGCCATCCACAAATTCTGATATGGCTTTTCTGTTGTCAGCAGAAACTGAACCGTCGCTGTCCAGTAAAGTACCATCCATGTCGCTGAGTAAAAGATACCCTGAATATTTTCCCATGATGCTCCTTTTCAGTGTCTTCCTGGTGTCAAGTTGCATAAGTCTCGGATGTAAAATCAACCTGTTATCATTGATATGAAAGCCTTGTGACCAATAAATACAGTTGCAATCCGACACGATGGTGTCGGTGAGCGCTAACAAAAAATGCAAACCGGTAAACCGGTTCTAGACTTTCAGTATAAACGATTCTCCGGCCTTGTTCAACAAAACTGAAACACGACAGTTCCTGCAACAGCAGGCAAAAAGATGCTGAGGCAACCGTTTGAACACCGGATATTGTGGTAAAATAGTCAAAAAAGCATTAATAATTACTATATATAGTTTTCCATTGATCGGACACAATGGACACCCTTGTCCCTACAGGGATACCATTCGCAATGGCAAAACTTTTTTGCAAAACCACTGGCTATTTGTTACTCCAAACTTGTTTTTCATACACGTTCCCACGTGTAACACTGAAAATGAGCATTGTACTTTTGCTAAACCACTGTTTATCTGTCACCCAAAAAAACTGTTATAATCTACCCCCCATTTACAACACCAATACAACACCAAAAAGGAGCATACCCATGAAAATACGCAAACGGAACAGTCTGGAAGCCATCTACGAACCTGAAAAAATTCAAAAAGCCATCCGTGCCGCTTTTATCAGCACGGATGAAGACCCGAATGAAATGCAGATAGACAGCATTGTGGATGAGATTGGCGAAGAGGTCGCCCTGCGAGAAGCAGACGGCAAC
>JBBRWP010000254.1:0-4708 GCA_038249175.1 Acetivibrionales bacterium | reverse complement strand
CGCTCTGTCATATTTTCGGTTGAACCAATAAGAATAACTGACTCCAAGCTTTTTCATGAATTCACTTATCCCTGTATCACCCTCTTTTAGGAGTAGATGTACGTGATTAGACATCAGGGCATATGCGTATAAATCCATACTACACGCCTTCTTGTAGTGCGTCAGCCGATCCAGGTATACGCATTCATCTTCCTCGGCTTGAAATATGTTCTGACGGTTGATTCCACGGACGATGACATGGTATATGCCGGTTTCGCTCTTTTCTCTTGCTGTTCTTGCCATTTGTTTTCACCTCGTTTCGAGTGTAACACGTTCTTCCTTTTGTGTCAAAAGAACCGTCCCCGCGACACACCCGCGACACACTCCCCGCGACACATGCCGTTCCTGCGTCGTAAAAATATAGTGATATAGTGATACTGTGAAATTATCACGAAATAAATGATAATAACGTGAAATTATCACGAAAATATGATATTGTGTATTTGAGGTGATGATGTGAAACGTTTGATAGAAGACGAATTGATCGCTTGGAAGCATAATGCTGATAGAAAACCATTATTGATAAACGGTATTCGGCAAGTTGGGAAGACATGGATTGTGAAAGAATTTGGTCGCAATCATTTTTTCGATGTGATTTACCTGAATTTCGATCTTGAACCACATCTGGCGGATGTATTTGAAAAGTCGAAGGACCCAAAGAAAATACTGTTGGAATTATCCATATACTTTGAAAAAGCGATTCAAACAAAAGAAACACTATTGTTTTTTGATGAAATACAAAGCTGCAATGCCGCCTTAAATGCTCTGAAATATTTTGAAGAAGCAGAGGAGCCCTATTATGTGATTGGTGCTGGCTCGTATTTAGGGATTACGTTGGCTAAGGGCGAATCGTTTCCTGTTGGTAAAGTGGATATTATCGAGCTTATGCCAATGACATTCATTGAATTCCTGATGGCGCAACGACAGGATGAAATGGTTTCATATATCAATGCGATACAGAAAGTGGAAATCATCTCTCAGCCTGTTTTTTTGAAAATGATGGATTTTTTTCGAGAGTACTACATCGTTGGGGGCATGCCAGAGGCAGTAAAGACGTGGATAAAACAAAAAGATGTGGTGGCATTGGAAAAAGTACAGAATAATATACTGAACGCCTATTATCGGGATTTTTCTAAATACCCGCCAACACAATTAATTCCTCGTTTACTTGGCATTTGGAATGCTGTGGTTGGACAGTTATCAAAAGTAAACAGAAAGTTCAAGTATAGTGAAATTGACAAGGGAGCCCGTGCGCGTGAATACGAAAGTGCAATGGATTGGTTATTGGCAGGAGGCTATCTTCAGAAAGTCAAAAAAGTAGAAAAACCTGAACTCCCTCTGGCAAGCTATGTAAATGAGTCGCATTTTAAAATATATATGCCAGATGTTGGATTGCTTAGGATGAAGGCAGAGTACCCTGCTTCAGCATTTAGTATTTTGAGTGACGATATAAATATTCCATTTAAGGGTGCATTGGCTGAGAATGTCGTATTTCAGGAATTAAGATATGCGCATCAGGGTAGCTTATATTACTGGTCAAATGATCGCTATGAAGTTGATTTTGTGTTACAAGAGGGTATGCAGGTTTATCCAGTAGAAGTGAAATACGGTGAAAATGTTAAATCAATTAGTTTAGCAAATCTGTTGGAGAAATATCCTCAAATGATCGGTATACGGTATTCGATGAAAAATCTGTCTTACGATGGGCGTATATTGAATATTCCACTTCCTCTTGCAGGAGTAACGTTCAATATTATTAGAAATTTTCACTGACGACGCAAGGGGTTATTGAAAATATTCTGTTCCAATATGTGTGTGACACATTACGTGTCACATTAAAGGCAGTCTATCTTCCTTAATGATACCCCTTTCCAGTATAATGATATCAGGTGGGAAAAGGAGGGCAGATGGCATTGAGAAACAGGCGTCACAGACATAAGAGAGTCCAGTCGTTAGGATCATACAATCTAGCAGGTCGTTTTTTGCGTGCGGTTCTGGCCCTCATGCCGCACCGTGTTCCAGTGATGCTGCTTCATGCGGGCATACTTGTCCTGTTGACTGGTTGTGCCATGTCGTCGGATCTCATTCCCGGACCGGATGCCACACGCAATCCGCAATATCAGGTGACGGCCAGCGTGGAGACGCCTTCACTGAGCGTGGCCCCCGACGTGATTGAACCCCTCCCGCAAAGTGCTGCCCAGCCTTCATATCCAGCAGCTATCGTCGCTCAGACCGCATCTCTTGCAGCCATCGCGGCTCAGCCCGCATCTCCGGCAGCCATCGCTGCAACATACCATTTCCTTGAGTTTTCCGACTTGCACAGCATTGTGGAAAATGGAGAGGGACAGCCTGTTCTATCGGTTCTTGCCGCAAAATCTCAAGCAGCGGGAGGCTGAGAATCCTGGGAAAACCCTCATTCTCAGCGGTGGGGACAATGTGGATGGTTCGGAAAAGATACTCAGGAAAACGCATGATGCCCCCATCATGGAGGCAATGTCGTTGATGGGGGTGGATGCCACCGCATATGGAAACAATGAATACGAAACCTACGACATCGGTATTTATTTGTCGGAAACGCTCAAACACTGCGGATTTCCGGTACTTTGCGCCAATATTCTCTCAAAACGGACGGGTGAGCCGCTATTCGAACCCTATGCCATTTTCCCACTCGAAGGTCTTCGTGTGGCGGTGATCGGGTCTTCGTGCTACAAAATCAAAGAACGTTCACTCAAGAAGAAAGAGGCTCCCTTTGCCTATGTCGAGCATGTAGAAGCCATCCATGCACTGGTGGCCGTCATTCGTGCCGAAGATCTTGCAGACGTTATTCTGGTCCTCATCCATGAGGGTGGAACGGTGGACCGGCAAGGCAAAGGCGGTGGCACCCTCTTCAGCATTGCCGAACAACTCGTTGGCGTGGATGCGGTATTCGGTGGAGACACCCATACGGTTGCGCAAGGATGGGTGAACGGGATACCGGTAGTTGTTCCCGGCGCGTAT
This sequence comes from Acetivibrionales bacterium, assembly GCA_038249175.1. Lineage (GTDB taxonomy): Bacteria > Bacillota > Clostridia > DSM-8532 > DSM-8532 > JAEWSN01. Next base: position 1,672 of record JBBRWP010000254.1, on the reverse strand, counting down.
GGACAGGGATACATGGATGTAACCCTTTGCGTAGCGTCGGACGGAACCCGCAGATTTGAAACGCGCTATGTGAATCTCGATACGCACGAGCCGGAGGGATACGCTGGGGCGAATCCCATTCGGGACGCCGAGGTTGAAGCAGTCCTGTCGAAGGCCGGGTACGGTCTCCTCGATTGATACATTTTGGGTTGGATCACAAAACAGTTGCAGGGTTCATTATTTCTGCCCAGATGTGACACGGGGACGGTTCTACTGACACACGTCCTGTCGTGAAAGAAATGGGGTTTACTCGGTAAAATGCTGGGCTGCAATGGCAGCGTAGTGCGTATGATATCAATTGCCGTGTACAAACAGAAATTAACAATGTTCCTTTCAACTATGCAGACCGCTCGGTTCCAGTAAAGATAGAGACGAAAAAACTTCGAATTGATGCCGCTTCTTTGGAATATGTGACACGGGGACAGTGTGTTTGTAAAACAGAGTTGCGTGCATATAATAGAAGGTAAAGTGATTTTTATCGTGCACGACAAAGCCACAATCTCGCTATATCAAAATCTTCGAGATGACACCCACCTGTAAGCGTGGCGAAGGTGGGGGTGCTAACTTCACTTATACAAATCTTCCCCCGCATATCTTTTAAAGACATTAGGAGGATAACTATGATTTATTACAAAATATCCTCGCCGACGAAGATGCGTCGCCCGTAAAGAGCAAGGAATCATCCTTGACTTGTACTTTACGGGCGACGTAAATTCGAATCAAGGAGGCGAGTCAAATGGGTCGAGGAAAAGCCTACACCCGAGAACAGCGAAACCGTGCCATTGCACATAAATTCCAAAAATTAAGAGTATGGATAGGTGAAAAAGGTGCACTTGACTTTTGCGCAGGAAACAATCTTGGGCGACTGTCCAAGGGAAAAATCCACTGCTCTTGCTGGATGTGTAGAAGAAAAAGCTATGATGACTGGTCACATTCAGACACGAAAAAACGAATGAAAGACCTGGAGTGAAACCATAACGACAAACTTAGAAAGGAGACATCGCCATGTTTTTGGGAAAAGAGGTCCTCTTCTAATTACCTGAAAGGAGGTAATTAGAACCATGAGTAAAAGCTACAAAAAAGAACCCATCGTCAAGGATCATACTTCCGGAGCTTACGGAAAGAGGCTTGCAAACCATGCAGTTCGTAAAAATCTCGACGATATACCGAATGGGAAAGCCTACCGCAGATACTTTAATTCATACAATGTTCACGACTATATTTCCAGATATACCTGGGAAGATCAAGTCCGGCACAATAAGAGCGTTGAAAAAGCAGGTATAAATGATGGACTATCCTTTAACTCATACCGATTCAGTAAACCCAAAGATTATAACGAGTGGGCTCGGATATTTATCCGAAAATAGTCACTATAGTACAGGCTGTCAATACAAACTTGGTAACTTATCTTTTAACTCTGCCATCAAAAACCTATACTAAGAGGCTGTTATGGTCTCAGCGATTGATGGAATACAATAGTCTAAGGAAAAATTAACGGTTTGTATGCCCACCCACTAAATTTCAAGACACACATGCCTCAACATTGGACCTTTATGTAGTGTATACCGAGCTCGCTGAACAAGCGGAAAATCCTACTGGAAATTACCACTTGTTGCCGTAAAGCCCCTAGCTT
>JBBRWP010000253.1:0-4726 GCA_038249175.1 Acetivibrionales bacterium | reverse complement strand
TATTTGATGATACCCATGGTTGTTTCCAGTATGACGGAAATGAATGTGTTTTATCAGCAGATGTCCTCGTTTTAAGGGAAGCTTTGTAAACAAGGGGGAATACGGACAGGAATGTACAAAAGATAAAATGAAAAGATACGGAAGAGAAGGAGTGAAATGAACCGAAAAAGTAAAAATGAAAAGAACTGGAAGAGAAAAACAACAAGATGCGAAGAGAAAAACAACAAAATTCGGAAGAGAAAAACAACAAGATACTGAAGTGAAAAACCACAAGATACGGAAGAGAAAAACAACAAGATGTGGAAGAAAAAAACAACAAGATGCAAAGAGAAAAACAACAAAATTCGGAAGAGAAAAACAACAAGATACTGAAGTGAAAAACCACAAGATACGGAAGAGAAAAACAACAAGATACGGAAGAGAAAAACAACAAGGAACTTACGAAGTAAAGAACAGTAAACAGTCAAAAAGATGATGAAAAGGAAAAGAAAACAGGAGGGAAAAAATGGACGGGAATATTTCAAAAGCGCTGTGGCTGGGTGTCTCCATTCTATTGTTTGTGGCAGTTGTTACCATTGGTATTACAGTGTTTAATGGCGTGAAGGATGTCGGCAGTACCGCCAACAGCCGGATTGGCTCAATTTCAGCAAACCTTGCAGACGATGAGTTCCGGGTTTACAACGGCAAACAGGTTAAAGGGGACGATGTGATGTCTGCTATTGGTTCATTTGGCGGACAAAGTGGGGACATGATCGTCTTGGTTCGTACTTTGGGCATGGGTACAGCTGTGGCACTGGATCCTTCCACCGGCGGTGCACCAACAATCGGCAGTTTTGAACAATATGTTTCCAATGCTGGTGGTTCTTTGTCTATCAAGGACAAATGCTATGTCCTGGATACCGGAAGTGGCGATTTGTTAAGCATAAAAAGTAAAAACCTGCAAGATGCAGCCAGGAGGGATGCTGAAAACAGCAACCGTGACAAGTACATCAATCCATCCGGACGTTTTATGTCCCACCTGGTCTATGACAGTAATCAAAAGATTCGCGGCATTGTGTTTGCTCAGATGAATTAGTGCCAAATTCTTGACCCTGTGGAGAATGCATGAATACTTCTCTCAGAAATTTCTTGTACATGACCATAGCCGTAATGCTGACATTGTCTGCAGTAGGTACTTTTTTCGTACGCTTTTCTGCCTTGAACAGCATGGTGAATCATGTAGAAAAAGTTGCCCTCTCTGATGATGTGGTGCAAGAAGAAAACGGTTCCTATTTGGGTGAAGGTGCAGGGTCTGCGCCGGAAGTCATCCCCGTGGCAGAAGGCCTGTTGCGGCCTTGCCTGGGTAGCGACCTTTTATCCGTCTATACCGCAGCAGCAGCCGATGGGGTTTTAGATGAAATGATTTTCGTTGAGGGAAAACCGCTGCAGGAAGCAGGCGAACTTCTGGAAACTGTTCAAAACAGTGATGTTTTCTATGTTTTGTATTCTGTGAACACAAACGGCTTTGTTGAAAAGACAGAGTACCGAAGAGCCACACCGTGAGAAGCCGACGTACCTCGCAATATAAAGGAAAGAGACAGAAAAATGGATGATGCCATTTGGAAATTGCTTGGGTTTATCCTGTCAGCGGTTCTGCTGTTTGCCATACCGACCATGGCTTTGCTGGAGCGCCAGGATGACGTAACGCAGAGCATGGTTCAGGCGGAAGCCAACCGCTTTGTGGATACCGCAAGGGATATGGGGTATATCAGCCCGCAATTGTATACAAGGTTTTCAGAGCGCTTGCAGGCAACCGGTCTTCATTACAATATCCGCATTCGGCATGAAAAGCGGACATGGATACCGGTCTACGATTCTGTGGGAACGGGTCTTGTGTTCACCGGAAACTACGACCAGTCAAGGGTTGTGGCAGGTGAAGCCGATGTATTGGCAACACTCTTTCCAACAGGTGGTATACCGCCAGATGAGGCTTCACTGCATTACAATATGCATGCGGGAGACCTCTTGTTTGTGGAGGTGCGCAGTCGTGGTGAAACCATGGCGGATGCGATGCGCCGCTGGCTTTGGTTTGGACAGGGCGCTGCAAGCGGCATTTGGGGCAGGGCAGGGGGCATGGTGAGAAATGAAGCCAATTAGCCTTGCCATGATTGCCCTTTTCGTCTTTGCGCCTTTTTTGATGCTGGCCAAAATTCAAACTGATTTTTTGCAGAAAACCTTGATGCTGCGGCAGCATTACGACACGGCCATAGACAATGCCGTTTCGGATGCTGCTTTTGTTTTAGCAGGTTCTGTTCGCATGCAGACTTCAGATACTGAAGCCCATCGTTTTGAGGCGGATGCACAGGAAGCACTGGTTGCTTTTTTCGATTCATTGAGTAATGGCCTGGGTGCAGCCGGGGACGTCATGTCTGAAAGCCGTGTTCGAAGCCACGTGCCCGTTGTATTGGCTGTCGGCTACCAAGGGCTTATTCTCTACACGAATTCACAATACAAGGATGCCCAGGGCGTTGTTGTATCCGGCCCGGTTGTTTTCCCGGAAAAACCCTACATCTGGGTGCCTGAGGATGGCAGGAAGCCTGTGTTGTTCACCATGGGAAGCGATGTTATTCTCTACAATGATGGACAGGTAAGCCCCTCTTCCTATTTGAAAGCTGCCGCTTTGTATCCGGAGTTCTCAGACAGAGAACAATTTGATACAATGCGGTTATCTGCCATTGCAAAAACTGTGCGGGATGCTTTATCGCAGGGTCTTTCTTTAGCTGCCATGACACCGGATGTTTTGCATTCTTCCGCTGATGGGCTTGAGGCTTTTCGACAGGGAAGGGTTCAAAATTTATATAGAACAGAGTCGGGAAGTGCTTTTTTACAGTTGCCGACTGCTGACGATGCGGCATTTCGGCGCGCTGTCTCTGACGTTGGACTTCTGGCTTTTGTTCAGGGATTACCGGTCGGTGGAAATAAAGATTACAGCACATTTGCCTTTGGCGGTGGACGTGTGGTGAAAAGAAACGGGGTTGTGGGCTATGCCTGGGATTCCCGACTACTCTACTGCGTTGAGGATTGTGTGGAATTTCAGAAGGTTTCCGCGGATCCGGCCTTTGATTTAAATACCATGGTCTTTTTTGCAGGCCCGGAAGAAGCGGCCTTGGAAGGGTATGAACCTTGCCCGGATTGCCATTGAGTTGGTGTGAAAAAAGATGATATACTTCCCATGCCCACACATTTATGTTTTGTGTCCATTGGAATGATGAGATTTTAAGCTTTCGATGCAGGAGGAAACACTATGAAATTACCAGGTAGTTTATTCGTTAGGCGTGCGAGAGAAAATGCAAAAACGATGAATTGGAAGGTGCCCCATATGGGCATGCGGGCTGTTCTTTTACTTCTAGCGCTCACCCTGTCTTTTGGGATTACGTCTGCGACGCCAGTTCTTGCAGATGCGGATGGCAAAACAGGCAACACGCCCAAAAGCTTCGCTGATGTTGCCTCATCGGCTTGGTACTATGATGATTTGCAATATATTACAACCGACATGCGAAAGATAATAGAAGGCTATTCGGATGGCAAGTATTATCCCAAAGCAAACCTGAGCGTGGAACAGTTCATCAAGATAGCGGTGGCCACATCAGGGTTTCGACCCTCGCCGGTGGATGGCAGCTGGTCAAAACCCTATATTGAAAAGGCAATTTCACTGGGCATTATCAAGGTCGGTCAGTTTACGGACTACAAGCGCCCCATCACCCGTGGTGAAATGGCCAGGATTATTATGGATGGTTTTACACCCATGACGGGGGATGTCACGACAGCCTACGATATCAAGGATATCCGCCAGCGAATTACAGACTACAACCAAATTCCATCGGCCAGTATTAACAGTGTGTGCGCAGCTTACGCCACGGGCATTATCGGGGGCTATACGGACGGTGGATTTCATGCTGCTGATATTTTGACACGTGATCAAGCCACTGCTGTTATTCGCAGAATCATAGACCCAAGCGCCAGACTTCGTCTGCTGCCGCTGGTTGCAGCGGGAGAGACAGACATGTGGTCGGATGAAGCTTTCGAGGCCTTCATGGCCGATGAAAGCAAGTGGCAGCAACGGTTGAACCCGAATGTGTTGAGTGGGGTGAAGGATGGGAAGGTGGAATTTTATTTTTTCGCGCCGATAGAAGAAGCTAATTTTATGACAGGAGAGTGGGAAAAACACGCAGGTTACCTTGATGAACCTTTGTCAAGTCAGTTTTATGAAATTGTTAAACATATTGCCTACTATACAGTGAAGTATAATGCCACTGCGACAGTGACCTATGATCCATCCTATGGAGGTGAAATAGTATTTAATTATGCATCAAAGCCGTATTGGGCTGGTTATGGGAAGCTGCCAAGTTTTTCTGTAAAAATAGCACCAAAACTACATTATGATGAGATAGCTGCTTCATATATGCCTCAGGCTAAAACTACACTGGTGAAGTATGAATGGCAAATTGATTGTTTGTATAAAGATGAAGACATTAAAGGTCTTCTCACTGGCGTATCACATAATGATTTTGACTTTTCTCTTGAAAAATACGTCCAAATACTAAGAACTACATGCCAAGATGTGTATGGTGTATCTAACGGGAATTTCTTTTGTGATTATATGGTTAAAGCTTATGATAAACGACAAAAAGATTTCACAGGATCTACAATGAACTATGATGGTGTTCTGCCAGGTCTTAACGCAGAT
>JBBRWP010000252.1:0-4736 GCA_038249175.1 Acetivibrionales bacterium | reverse complement strand
GTCTGTGCAGAATATAAAGCTGTTTCGATGATCAGGACCGAAGCGTCCCGATTCATTTTTGACATCGGACAGAATATATCCGGTTATATACGCTTGAAAGTCAGGCAGAAATCCGGGGATGTCATCACCATTCGATATGCAGAACAGCTGAATGAGGACAATACCCTGAACCTGAATAAAATGGCGGAGTTTTATCCTCAAAGTCCTTTTCAAACGGACATTTTCATCTGCAATGGTGAGGAATGTATCTGGTCACCCCAGTTTGTCTATCATGGGTTTCGATATGTTGAGCTGACAGGCGTGGAATCCCCTGAACTTGAGACAGTCACAGGTTTATTCATCCACCTCGATATTCCATTCCGATCCGCTTTCGAATGCTCCAATCCCTACTTGAACAAACTTTTTCAAATCGGAAGAATGGCGACCCTGTCCAATCTGCAGCACATACTGACAGATTGCCCGACCCGTGAAAAATTGGGTTGGGCCAATGATGCGCAAGCCTCAACCGAGCAGATGCTGATGAATTTCGACACGGTGAAATTTTTTCACAAATGGATGTTTGATATTCTGGATTCCATGCGTGAAGATGGCGCCATTCCAGGCATCATCCCCACCCCGGGATGGGGATATGAATGGGGGACAGGGCCTGTCTCCAGCGGCATTCTGTTTGAGATTCCCTATAAAATATACCTGTATACCGGTGACGACACCATGCTGAAGAACTGCCTGCCCGCCTTCATCCGGCATCTTGGGTATATTATGGGAAGAGCCGAGCCGGATGGGCTCATCAATTATGGCCTCTCTGATTGGGCAGGTCCGTTCGACAATCTCGATGGACCACCTACCCCTGTCAAGTTCACGGACAGCCTGCTGACAATCAAGTTCCTGAAGATAGCGACTCTGGCTGCGACACTTTCAAATAGCACACTAGAACGTGAAAAACTGGAACAGGATCTCACACGCATGAGCTCCATATTTAAAAAAACATACCTGCAGGAGGACGGAACCTGTCTCATCCATGAACAGACCGCCATATCTATGCTGATTGTTCATGGAATTTATGATTCTTTGCCCGTCTTGTCAGATCAACTCAAAAGGTCGGTAGAGGAACATGATTTTCATCACAACTGCGGCATGGTGGGACTCCGTCATCTGTATTATGCACTGAACCTCTGTGGTCAGCAGGAGTATGCCTATAAAATCATCACGGCTACCGGATACCCATCCTATTCCCCATGGATTGATGGCGACGCGACCACTCTCTGGGAAACCTGGCAACCGGGTAATTCCAAGAATCACCATATGTATTCGGATTTCATGTTGTGGCTGTTGCAGACGCTAGTCGGAATTCAACCTGTCTTGGAGGCGCCGGGATTTCGAAAGGTCATCATCGCACCTTCTTTTCTGACGGAAATCAATCATTGTCGTGGCTATCACGATTCGTGTCATGGTAGGATTGCGGTGGCCTGGGAACGGGTAAATGGGCGGATAGAATTAAGCGTCTCTATTCCTGAAGGGGTGGTAGGTGATTGGCAAGGTTGTTTACTGGAAGCGGGGGAGCACAACTTCACCACCTAGTGTCAAAAAGAAGGGATCCTGCCGGATGCGCAAATACAGCCGTAAAAATATGGATCGTGTGAAGGATGATAACCGGTATTGCCGATCTATCCTGGTTTATTTTCTGATATCGCTGACTGTTATGTTTTTCACATTGACAGTCAGTGCGACTGGTGCATCCCCTGCGAAGCCCACAGTCACCATTGCCTACTTTTATATCAATCCCTGCGAGTCGTGCAAAGTGGCTGAAGAGTTCACCCTCAAACTCGATGGTCTTCTACGCGATGTGACATCTGGCGTTGAGGTGGATCTGCATACATTCAACATATTTCGGCTGGGGTATGCCGACCGCATGCTGGCATTCTGTCAATTATACGGTGTTCCGGAAGAAAACCGCGAAGTGCCACTGCTCTTCATGAATGGTCTATGGCTGCAGGGTGCTTCAAACATAGAGCAACAGGCAGCTTCTCTATTTGTGACAGCCAGTGATAACCGGCTGCATCCGGCTGGTCTGCCGAATCTTCCGGAGGATGTCATTTCGATGCCATCCTCCGAAGCTGGAGCAATCTCTGACATCGGTGCAAATGAAACACGCATCATCTATTTTTCTGCGCCTGCCTGCAATGCCTGTGAGAAGACTGAGAAAATCCTGAGCCGTCTGGATACAAAGGTTCAGGTTGTCTCAGGGGGTGTTTCGCTGGAAACAAAGGTAACGGTTCAGCAATTCTCCCTTGGCGATATCCAGAATATCAACCGGATCAAGTGGTACTTTTCCGCATATGGCGTACCTGAAGAAGCCCAATCTGCGCCCATACTGTTTTTTGGGAACACGTGGGTTTCCGGCGAAGATGTCGTTTTTGAAAAACTTCTTGAAGACATCACAACCGGCAAAGGCCTTAGAACAAAGGAGATGCCTGAAAATACGGGGAAGGATTTGCAGAAGGAACCCGACCTTGAGTCTCCCTCATACAGTTTAGCCGCGGTACTGGCCACCGGGCTGTTGAACGGTCTGAATCCCTGTTCACTCGCCATGATGCTGTTTTTCCTTTCATTGCTTGCTGTTCGACCCTCTGGTGTACTCAAACCGGGGCTGGTTTTTGCCGTTGGCAAGTTCCTTGGGTTCTGCCTTTTGGGCTTTGTGTTCCAAGGACTGTTTTCCCGGATGCAGATGCCTTGGTTTCAGACTATTTCTCGCATATCCATCATCGTCCTCGCGGCCGTCATGGTCCTGCTGAACCTCAATGATTTTCGTGCAGCAGGAAAGGAATCCTATCAATCCATCCGCTTGCAACTCCCCAAAAAGTTGCGCGGTCTGAATCATCGATGGCTGAAAAAAGCGGCAGAATTGGAAGGAAGCCATATGTTTCTTCTATCCTGCCTTCTTTTGGGCTTGATCGTCTCCGTCGGTGATTTCTTATGCACAGGACAAATCTATCTCGCCACCATCCTCTATGTCATGAAATCATCTCCCGGGATGGATTCAAGGGCCATTCTGACATTTTTGGCCTATGGAATCGCCTTTATTTTTCCCCTTCTTGTACTGACATTTTTGGTTCATCGAGGCAGAGCTGTCTTCGACGTAACCGAATGGGTTAGAAGCCATATGGCAGCCATTAAACTGGCAAATGCCTGTTTTTTCATTCTTTTTGGCATATGGGCCGTGTTTTTCTGGTAAAGGATTCTGCACTGTGATGATGTGTTCTGTTCAAAAATTAAAAAATATGCTATATGATTGGCATCAGTACATGGAGTGGAACTATTCGACAAATTCCGCGAAAATGATTCATTAACAAGTATCATAAAGACACTGCAAAATCAAGGATAGCAATACTTAAGAACAGTGCAAATCTCAAAACAGGATGATTTCCAGAGAATCATTGTTCGACCCACGCATGAGCGACTTCTCATCAGATTGTCTTCCGCCGTATGTCAGAAAACAAAATGGCAGCGGAACGAATAAAAAAATATCAAAAATAGAAAGGGGTAAAAGTATGAGTTCTTATGTAACAAGAAAAACACCCGGAGACACGGCCTGGTTTGTCAAAGACCGCTTTGGCATGTTCATTCACTGGGGCAGTTATGCCATGGCCGCACGGCATGAATGGATCAAAAACATGGAAAAAATCCCCGAGGCAAAATATCAGAAATATTTCGATTATTTCGATCCGGATTTGTATGATGCCAGGGAATGGGCAAAACAGGCAAAGGCAGCCGGCATGAAGTATGCCGTTCTGACCACCAAACATCACGAAGGCTTTTGCATGTTTGAAACAGCTTACACGGACTACAAATGTACGAACACCGCGGCCAAAAGAGATTTGGTGAAAGAGTATGTCGAAGCTTTTCGGGCAGAGGGCATACATGTCGGATTCTATTATTCGTTAATTGATTGGCATCACCCGGACTTCCCGATAGATCTCCTGCATCCCCGCCGGGACGATGCTGATGCGAAGGCACAGAACGAGGGACGTGATGTTAGCAAATATGCCGCCTACATGCGCAATCAGGTGCGTGAACTTCTGACCAACTATGGGAAAATTGATATTTTATGGTTCGATTTTTCATATGGTGGTCGGGATGGCGAAGGCGAAAAATCGTGGATGAAGGGCAAAGGCAAAGCAGACTGGGAAGCGGAGGAACTGATCTCCCTGGCCCGTTCCCTGCAGCCAGGCATCATTATTGATAACCGCACAGAATTGGAACAGGACTTGTGGACGCCAGAGCAATACCAGCCGATGGAATGGGTACGTCGTGCAGAAAGCGGTGAGCTGGTGACGTGGGAAGCCTGCCAGACACTGTCCGGTTCCTGGGGTTACCATAGGGACGAACAAACCTGGAAGTCGCCTGAAATGCTCATTCGTATGCTGGTGAACACAGTTTCTATTGGCGGCAACCTGCTCATGAATGTAGGACCTACGGCAAGAGGTTATCTGGATGAACGCGCAGAAGCAGCCCTCAAAGTCTATGCCGATTGGATGAAGTACAACGGTCGTGCCATTTATGACTGCACCATGGCTGAGCCGGAGTTCCTGTCCTGTACCCCGCCCGATACCCGCTTCACCCAAAGCACAGACGGAAAACGCCTGTACCTTCACCTTCTTGCTTACCCCTTTGCCCACATCCATCTCAAAGGATTGGCAGGAAAAGTGGATTACGCACAGTTTTTACATGATGCCAGT
>JBBRWP010000251.1:0-4763 GCA_038249175.1 Acetivibrionales bacterium | reverse complement strand
GGTAGAGTGTCACCTTGCCAAGGTGAAAGTCGCGAGTCCGAATCTCGTATTCCGCTCCAGAAAAAAGCCATCCATAACGGATGGCTTTTTTCATGCGATGATATTTAAGTTTTGATTTCACTGCAACAACTCGAAAACAATCCCATTTCATCCATAAAACATGGCGCACATCCCGTTTTTATGGCTGAAACGGGATGTTTTCACCATGTTTACTGCTGTTTTTTATTCAATGAAGAGTTGTTGCAGTGAAATCAGTTTTAAATCAATTTCCACTAAATCCAGTGGCAGAAGATTTTTCTTCTTTTCGTCTACCCATGTAATTTTCGCAACAAGCCCATCGAATTCTTTTTGCAGTTCAAAATGCATCAGCACAATATCATATTGCTTTAAAACATAAGTGCAGTTGTTGGGAGGATTTATGTTCGTTTTACGGCCGTCCCGCAAGGATGCGAATACTTTTCGGAAGATTTTTGATGTCTACATTTTTGTGGAAACCGCCATCTTCGCCATCCAGAGCCCAGGAAATATCCGTTTCCGGGAAAAATTTCACCTGACTGGTTTGAAAAAATACAACATTCTCGTTTTTGTATTGTTTTCGGCTGAGATCCCGAACAATCTTTCTAAAATGTTTTGGTGTCGTGGGGTTTCGGACAAGCAAGACTTCAAAAAGGCCGTCATCCAGTTGAATGTTCCCCGGAATGGGATTCTTAATGCCCCCCATGGACGTAGAATTTGTGACAGCGCCAAAAATGAAGTCCCCTTTGAGGCACTGGCCATCGTGTTCAACCGTCATTTTATAGGGACGAATCTCCGGCAGGCGGCGGATTCCCTCGAAAATATACGCCAGAAAGCCCAGAGCATTTTTGGCGGATTGCGGGGTGAGGTAGGTGACGTCGGTGAAGGCGCCAAAAGCAGCCACATAGACAAAATATGCACTGTCCGGGCTTTGCATTGCTTGCCGGGAAGCGTTGCCCTGAGCCGCTTTTGTACGTCGGGGTTTTCCTTGGACCTCGTGTGCCGGACGAAAATCCGGTGGAAAGACCATATCTGCCTGATGGCTTTGAAAGTAGCCAATATCATGGTCGTGGACATTGCCCTGCAATATGGCGGCAGCAGCCTGCAACAAATGTTTCGGCATATTAAGACTGTTTGCCATATCATTGGTGGTTCCTGCAGGGATATAACCCACTTCTGGTCGCAATTCCAAGGGCATCAGGCCGGTAACCACCTCGTTGAGGGTGCCATCGCCACCGCAGCAGAGAATCAGGTCGAAATTATCACCCATTTCCTGAACAAAACGCGTTGCGTCATGTTTTTGCAGCGTCGGGCATACCGTCACGGTACAGTCTTGTCGAGAAAACAAATCCACCAAGTCGAACAGACGCAATTTGGACTCTTTTTTTCCGGCATGCGGATTCAGGATAAGCATCAACTTTCTAGGCATGGTCTTCCTTTCACAGCAAAACCTTTGGATTACCCTGCACAAAAACCGTTGAACCGTTTCGGCAGCTGTTCAGGTATGATTGTGTTATTTTTATGTCAAAAATTCATGCATAATGTTCGTATTTTTTGTCTGGCTCTTGCTTTAAAAATGATGCAAAGATTTGGACTGTTGCTTAGGGACTGCTGGGCACTTCTCAGAAGTATTCCGCGCTAAAATGAATGAACCATTTTGGCAACTGCGGGGAATTCCTTTATGTATTCATACCCGCTTTCAATAACAATTTCACGTGTTTCGCCAGGCAAGAGATCGAAGTATTCATCAGACAACAATACCTTTTCATCAAAACCAAAATGAACAGCGTGGGCATACATGTCGGATGTGACCAGGAAGCGCTGTGCGTCGTTGACGTTCCATACCATTTGCACCGTACTTTCCGACAGTTGCCACTTTCTGAATTCACCCGCGGCCACGGTGGCCGGGATTAGTCCGCTCGTTTTCATCTCAGTAGGCTTGACAACAATCAGACCCTGTACGGCACCATTTTTATCAATCATTTTTGACATTGTCACTTCGGACACTGTAAAGGTGAATAAATCCGCTTTCGAATAAGCAATCAGTGAGATCGTTTTTTCCGCCAAATCCTGCACAATATTATCAAACGAGACATAACCGTAAGCTACTTTTGTGGTTAGAGGTTCATTTGTTTCGTTCATGCCGGAAACTGTATAGCTGTTTTTCATGTTTGGAGTTGGACGTACAATCAGCTTTTTTGGCAAAAAAGCACGTTTAACAAAGGGATGCGAAACTTTCCGGTTCATATAGTAATCAATCGTCGTCCAACCGGTTTCACCCCAGGTGTCGTTGTACATCCAATACACAGCTCCGGAACAGTTTGGTTTTGCACGCAAGGCTTCAAGGGAATAGTTGAGCATCAATCCCTGGCACAGACCGGCATACAGCAGGTATTCCTCAAAAGTCAAGTTTTCAGGATCTCTGTAATGCTTGCGAATTCCGGCCAGAACGGTTTCTTTCTCAAAGGTATTGTTGTGCTCTTCCCATATCAGGCTGCCACGTTCTACTGCTGCATCACCGTGGTATTTTTGTATGCTGCTTTCTTTACAGGGGCCGATATAACCGTATTCGGAGACAAACTTAGCCGTCACTTTATCAAATTCTGTCGGTGTAATGCGGTTTTCCATCACGGGACTCATCATGCAGGGACCCCAATGGTGGACGTCGCCGTTTTCTTCATCAGTAGGATGCAGGCCGCCGTAAGGAGAGCTGTTCCAGTAAGGTATTTGTGGGGTAAGCTCCTGCAATAGCCTTGGCAGGATGTGATTCCATAGTTGCAGACCGCCATAGGGGAAGAGGGCCTCAGGGTTCGGCCACCACCCGTCAAAACCCTGATGAATTTCATTGTTGCCACTCCACAGCACCAGACAGGCATGGTTCCGCAGGCGCCTTGCCTGGAATTCTACCTCTATTCGCACTTCTTCACGGTACCAGTCCAGGTGGTCAGGGTAGGCGGCGCAGGCGAACATCAAATCCTGCCAAACCAGGATGCCGTTTGCATTGCAGGTTTCATAAAAAACAGAGCGTTCATAGAAGCCGCCACCCCAAATGCGGAGCATGTTGTAGTGAGAATGCGCAGCTTCTTCAATCAAATAACGGTATTTTTCATCCGATACCCGCATATAAATAGAGTCTGAAGGAATCCAGTTGCCCCCCTTACAGAAGGTGGCATGGCCGTTGACGATGAGGGTGAAGTTGCGTTCGCCGTAACGACCGGGCAGGACCGAGGTATCCAGTTGAACTGTTCGTACGCCCATTTTGAAGGGTGGATAGCTTACCTTGGTTGCTGTATATTTAGAACCACGCACCACTTGTGGCAGGGCCACTGCAACAGATGCCGTGACATCGTACTGGTGCGGTTCACCCATATCGTTCGGCCACCAGAGTCTGGCGTCTTGTAAAGTGATGGTGAAGACGCATTTGTTCCAACCGGAACGCAGGGCTTCTGTGTGCGCAAGAACAGCCACCTGTTGTCCTTTGTCAAGCAAGGTCACTTCGAAAGTTGCTTCACAGGTGGAAAGAGGCAGTAACTGGTCCAATTCAAAAGTAAAGCGTAAGGTGGCATTGTAGCGGTCTGACTCTTTAGGAGTATCCTTTTTAAATGCAACGTTATTTGCAACGATATCCTGCGTTTTAACGATATCCATTGCATCACTTTTTTGTACGGATGGACCTGGTTCCTGGTTCACTTTTTCAATACACACGGTTTCTGCCTGCACGCCGATGATGTGCAGCAGTTTTTCTGATTGCAGGGTGACCGGTCCGCCAATGCCGCAGGTGGCCACACGAGGACCCCAATCCCAGCCATAAGCATATTGGGGTTTGCGCATACCCAGCCGTCGCCAGTCGTTGCGGGGTTGCATGTTCTCGGTGACTTGCTCTTTGGGTACATAATTCTCCATGAAGTGGATTTCTTTTTCATCCACATCATCCAGACCATGGGTCAGACGAACCAGGAGTTTATTCTCTCCTTTTTTCAGGTAGGGGAGGACATCTGCAGTAAAAGCGCGGAAGGTGTTTCTATGATGGCCAAGTGCATTGTCGTTCAGGAAAATATCGGCGCGATGGTCCAGTAGTTCCATGGACAACAAGATTTGGTCTGCTTCCAGAAAGGGTTCATCCAAAGTAAAACGGTTCAAGAACCACCAGGAACGTTTTTCCATCCATAAACAGTCTACCGTTTGGATTTTTTCCAGCGGTTCGGGAATAACACCGGCTGCAATCAGCGGCATATGGATGTCGCAGGGCAAAGATACCGTGTAGCCTTTCTCCGGGTGGGTCGGGACGATGATATATTGCTCTGCGGTAGTATCCAGGGTTTCTTCGTAAAGGGTCCAGTTGTCTTGCAGTTGTAATACCATAAGAGCACACTCCTTATCGTTTTGTTCAACTTCTATGACTCATTTTAACATAAATGCAAGTTTATTTCGCCCGTACAGGAACTTCAAGTCATTCTTAATTTCGCGCGTGCAGAAACTTCAGATCATCCTTATTTCACCCGTATAGAAACTTCAGATCATTCATATTTTTCCCGTACAGAAACATCAGGTCACCCTTATTTCGCCCGTACAGAAACTTCAGATCATCCTTATTTCGCCCGTACAGAAACTTCAGATCATCCTTATTTCGCCCGTACAGATATTTCAAGCCATGCGTACGAACTTCGATTTTCCACAACGAATCACATCCCCCGGGTGAAGGAGAACCGTTATTTCAGATACCAGTGGCACGTCATTGACCGCAACTG
>JBBRWP010000250.1:0-4830 GCA_038249175.1 Acetivibrionales bacterium | reverse complement strand
TTATTGGAAAGGCTTTGTGAAGAAGGAATCTTAAGTAATCTAGATAACCGTACACGCAAGAAGGTTTTCATCTATAAGAGATATATTGATGCATTTAGCAAGGATTGATTATGGTAATCATTCAACCTTATAATGATACCAGAAAACAAGACAGACAAAACAGCTCGAGTAAGTTAAACTGAAACTATGGAAAAAAGAAGAATTTTCAAACCAGAAGAAAAGGCAAAGATAATCATCGAGGTCTTGAGAGAAGAGAAAACGCTGAACGAGATTGCTGCAGAGCATGAAATTCATCCGAATCAGCTGAGTCGATGGCGGGCTGAATTTATAAGCAATGCCGGTAGGGCATTCAATAAGGAAACGGATGAAGTAGAAAAGGTCAAGCATTCATATGAAAAGGAAAAGGACGAACTACTTAGGCAAATCGGGCAACTTTCATACGAAGTGACCTGGCTTAAAAAAAAATCTGGTCGAATCTAAATCTCGAGATGATCGAATAAGTATGATTGATAAAGAAGACAAGCGCTTGAGTATTTGTAAACAAAGCGAGCTGTTAAACATTAACAGGACAAGTCTCTATTACAAGCCGGCGCCGATAAGCAATGTTGAGTTCATGATTAAGTGGCGGATTGATGAAATATACACGAAGCACCCGGAATATGGCTATCGTAGAATGACTGTCATTTTAAATAGGGACTATGGCGTAGGTATCAATCGCAAACGAACACGAAAATACATGCGTGAAATGGGTATCCACGGGTTCTGTCCTGGTCCAAATCTTAGCAAAAGACTACATGGGAAGTACCTTCACCCATACTTGCTGAGAGGGCTTCTCATTGACCGTCCTATGCAAGTTTGGTCAATTGACATAACTTTTTGCAGGATGAAGAGTGGTTTCATGTATCTTACTGCCATTATCGACTGGTACTCCCGCCTTATCGTGGGTTATACACTTTCAAACACGCTTGAAAAGGCATCTGTTATAGAAACGGTTCAGAAAGCGATCCAGAAGTATGGTAAACCAGAGGTAGTCAATTCTGGCCAAGGGTCTCAATTTACGAGCGAAGGTTATGTCAATCTTTTGAAAAGCAATGGCATCAAAATATCAATGGATGGTAAAGGCAGAGCCTTGGATAATCATAGAATTGAGCGGTTCTTCAGATCCTTCAAGCGGGAGAAGCTGTATTTAGAGGAATACGAAAATGGGCACCAGCTCCGGAGGCTGATAAAGGACTACATGGAATACTATAACAATGATCGGCCACATCAATCGTTGAGCTATATAACGCCGGCCCAGATCCATACAGGTGGAGACGAGATGCTTCCAAAAGCAGGATAGGCTCATGGGGCGCTGCCCCAAACCCCGTCCTCGCCGGACAGCGCCGATCTGCCGAGACAGACCGGGGACAAAAGGATAATGGTGAAGAGGATGTAAAGGGTCTCCGGCTACGCCTACGATGAACGTGCAAAGTGCTCGCCCTTGACATCATCCAACTATATACACACTATTCAAATTGCAGGAGAGGAGAATAACTTAGCAAACTGAAATATTTGTCTTGACACTTGGGGGCATTATACTATTTGTCGTGCCAGACGATGAACCGATTAATCCGCGAGAGGAATTGGATAACTTCGGAACAATGGTCTGCTTCCACAAGCGGTACACGACGGGCGACGAACATCACTACGACGACGCGGAGGAATTCTTTCAAAAACTGGTGCAGAACAGCACTCAGGATAAAGATGTTATCTCCTATGTCAAGGACGGCAATGTAGACGGTCTGAAACTGGAATACAACAAATCCGAGCATTCATGGGAGCTCCACACTTATTCCGATTACTTCAAAAAATGGTTTACCGAATATACCCTTCGCGCACCGTTAAAAGGCAATGAAAGCGACATGAGCGAAGCGATTTTGGAACAAATGCAGTGGCAGGATTTAAAGGCTCTGGCTGAAAAGACACACTGTATCCTGCCCGTCTATATGTACGACCACAGCAGTTTGACGGTAAATACGACCGGATTTTCTTGTAGATGGGACAGTGGCCTTTTAGGGTGGATATACGCATCCCACGATAAGGTAAAGGAAGAATTCGGGGAGGTCACGCCTGAAACTGTAAAAAAGGCCGAAAAGCTGTTGGTTGGTGAAGTTAAGGACTATGACTTCTATCTTACGGGCCAGTGCTACGGCTTCAAACTTTACAAAAAAGAAGAAGAAATAGATAGCTGCTGGGGGTTTCTGGGCGACTTCAGGGACATACAGGACAGCATCAAAGGGCATCTGCCCGATGAGTGCAGGGATATTGTGGAAATTCTGCAAGAACAATGGGACAACGCCAGCGTGGAGGACATCTTGGAGGAAATTCTGGAAAATGAAGATGAGGACGAGCTTGATTATGAATTGGACGATGAGCTTACCGATGAAGATGAAATGGAGGTAGATTGATGGCAACACGGTTTGAGAATGTCAATATAATCGAAGCACTACGCAGCATTATGGTCCATAACACCGAGCATTACCGGTCGGATTTTGAATATGACATCACAAGGCTCCAAAAAGCTGCGGAGGACAGCCGCGGCAGCCGGTGCTTCCTGTGGCTGACCCGTGGATGCGGCACCTGGTGCTTTGAGGAACGGGACATGTATATCCGCAACACCAACGCCTTTAACACATGGGACTATTACAATAATTCCAGCGAAAACTGCAAAGCCTTCGCGGTAGAGATTGAAGCTTTGCAAGGTAAAACTGTCGTCGGTCATGTTTTTGAGTTGGACTACAAAGCGCATATTGAGGATGTGCGGAAAAACTGCTTCAATGCGCAGTCGATTGAGACGGTTTTCAAGCATCCAGACAGCAATAACGGATTCATCCGCAAGTTTGATATCGATGAGTGCAACAACAATTGGTACAGCATCGGTCAACATTATGGTGAGATTGAAACCCTGTGCTATCAGGTGGCTGATGAGCAGCGGCTGCAAGATGTTCTGTGCAAAGCAAGGCAGAGACGGATATTGAATACCACCGCCGGAAACCTGGATGAATACATCGCTGCAATGGTGAAGGAGCGTTTCCATAATTATGGATATACCCATGACGATATGGTATTCACCACACCCGCAGATGTTTTTGACGCCCTGAAGCATAAGGTTTCCGTCTACATGCTGTCAAAGGATAACATCAAAGAACATGTCATAAGCACCGATGAAATCAGCTACCACCTCTTACACAAGGGTATTTTCGGTATGTCTCCGGAGGACAAACGGCTGCTGGAATACCTTTTGGCTCTGCCCGATTCAAAGACCGAGCTTTTTAATCAGACGGAACTGCAACAGATTTACACCCTTGCCATTACCGCTGGACAGTTAGGGGATATGGATAAAGCTGCGCTTAAAACCATAGAAACTATAGTGTATAAGCTTGACAAGGCACTTCCTGCCCCTCTTGAAGTTGCGGAAAATGTGCGGGAGATTTGCAACGAACTGGAGGTGTGACAGTTGCTTATGGCACAAGCGGTAGTGAATACCCTCCATTTCACCGAGGAACAGATCGAACAGGCCAACCGGGTGAGCTTGGTAGAGCTTGCACAGCAGTACGGCTTCAAGCTGGAAAACGGAGGACGCAAAGCTCTCCACTCCCAAAAATCCGGCGGCTTGTATATTTTCAAAGACAGTAATCGCTTCTATCACTGGGGCTCTGATTCAAAGGGCGGAGCCATTGATTTTGTGATGAAATACAGCAGCAAGGCCTTTGCCGAAGCTGTGGCACAGTTGATTGAAGAAAGCTATGAGCCATATGTCAGAGAACGCATCCCCTATGTAAAGGGAGAAAAAGGCCCTCTGGTACTGCCTGAAAAAGCGCTGAATTTCAAACGCGCCTATTGGTATCTCGTTTCTGTGCGCGGCATTGAACCGGAAATTGTCTCCGTACTGATGAATGAGAGGAAAATCTACCAGGAAGCAAAATACGGCAACTGTGTCTTTGTTGGCTACGACAGGGACAACAACCCCAAATACTGCTCCATGAGGGCGGCTTGCACCGAAAGCGGCTTTAAGCAGGATAAGGAAAACTCCGACAAAAGCTATCCTTTCTACCTTGAAGGCAAAAGTGATACTGTCATTGTTTCCGAAAGTCCCATTGATCTGATGAGTCATGCCACCCTTGCTAAAATGCACGGCCAAGATTGGAAGCAGGATCACCGCATATCTCTCGGCTGCATCTGGGATGGTGCATTGGAACGATACCTGAAAGACCACCCTGAAATAAAAAGAATCATTTTTGCCCTGGTCAACGACTTTAACGCAAGGGATAAGGACGGCAAGCGGGCTCCCAATTACGGTCAGGTGGCCGCAGAGAATTATTGCGGCAAATACGGCGAACAAAGCTATGTCTGCGCTATCCACCGACCCCACCTCATGGACTTCAACCAAGACCTGACGGAAATCCGTAAAGGCAAAAGCCCAAAGGAGCTGGATGCAATGCGGGTTTCCATTATGGAAGCCGAATTTGAGCATGAGGCAAGGGATGAACCGGAGGAAGAATCGGAGGACGAGCTGGAACCCTGATTTTATTTTCATCGGTATACCCCTTTCCCCTTCGGAGAAGCCTGAAACAGAGGGCGGAAGACTGCGGCTAGAGATCGGCTATACCAACCGGGAGTACACAATAAGCTGGCTGCTGGGCTTCGGGAACAAGGCAAAAGTTATTGAGCCGATTGATATGGCTGATGAGATAAAAAGTATTGCCGAAAATATTATTCAAAACTACAAATGAACAAGACAGGCTGTTGTCCTGTTCAGGGTGATATGATGGATAAAAATTGAATAGGGAG
>JBBRWP010000249.1:0-4834 GCA_038249175.1 Acetivibrionales bacterium | reverse complement strand
TGAACGCCGTGAAGTGATGAAACATTCCGAAGGGGGCTATCGTATTTTGAGTTCCGTCAAGGAATTTTCAGAAATTGCTGAACTTGTTCTTGAGCATCACGAAAAGTGGGATGGGACAGGTTATCCAAAAGGACTTAAGGGCGAAGAAATCTCCTTTGAGGCGCGTATATTAAATTTGGCCGAATCTTATGACGCAATGATATCCGCTTCGAATTATAAGAAACAATTGAGCAAGGATGAAGCAATTGCCGAAATAGGAAGATCCTCTGGTTCTCATTTTGATCCGATTCTCGCGCAAGCATTTGTGGAATTTCTGTTAAAACAGGTCTAAAAAACTGTGTGGGGTATACGAGCCAATTGTTATGACGGCAATTGCAGGAGCATGTGGCTTAGCTCGCTTATATATGGAGACAGATCTTCCCACGGAATTAAAAAATCCTGAAACCCCGCAGCATAAGAAGCCAGTGCGTAGGGTGGCCAGTACAATTCAAGGCCATCTTTGGTCAGACGGAAGGCTTGATCCGGCAGAACCTGGGCGCCTGTTTCAAAATAACCGACATCATCCATGTCCTCCGTGATACTTTCGGTTACCTCTCCTGTAAGAAAATCCAAGGCTTTCTGTTGTTTATCTGCATCAAAAAGGTCTGTCAGTGCAAGAGTGTTTCCGTTGCGGAGATTCATGTGCAGGGTCTGGAGATTCGGCATGCCATGGGCAGCACCGATGGGATAGGCGTACGTGTCCTGTTCTACGCAGAGAATGTCCCCGAGAAGCCAGGCCGTCCAGCTGCCTTCCACCGTAACAACATAGGTCATGCCACTATCCGGGTCTTTTTCCAGCGGTTCACCGTCTTCCTGCCCCATAGCCCGTCGGATGCTTGCATTGATGCGCTGCTCCACCTTGCCATCCGTCAGTCCGGATAAAACAGGGTAAGAAACATTTGTAAAGCGGGAACCGGTCACTTTTTCATCGGTCATTAAGAGCCCTTTGTTCAGTAAAATATTGTTACGCAAAACGACAATCGCATTTCCTTTTTTGTCCAGCACTGTGTCAAAACCGTCAACCGTGCCGACAAGGTAACCGTTCTCTGCCGCTAAAGAGCCTTGCCCCGGAATGGAAGGCATATCAGAGGCTTTCTGTCCCTCTGTATTCACAAAAGTAATGGTTTTCCCGTCACAAAGCACCGTTAGGCCATCCCCGGCATCTTCAACCGTTGTATATATTTCTTTTGTCAATGCGTAACCA
This sequence comes from Acetivibrionales bacterium, assembly GCA_038249175.1. Classification (GTDB taxonomy): domain Bacteria; phylum Bacillota; class Clostridia; order DSM-8532; family DSM-8532; genus JAEWSN01. The sequence goes on along the minus strand of JBBRWP010000249.1, from coordinate 3,591 downwards.
CCTGCGTCGTAGAGGGCAAGCATCCCATAAGACATATAATTGTAGGGTATATAAGATGGGTTATTCAATTTTTCACCAACAGCGAAAGTACCGTTTTCAAGGCGGCGTATGCCACTGTGTTCTGGATTGATGCGATATTTACCACTTGTGTCAATCAGGCCATATACGCCGCCATAGGCTGCAGGGTCTGGATTAAAGAGCACAATGGCGGTGCCATTCCGGAAAGGTTCCGCCTCTATGTATAGCGCTTCTGTCAGTCTGCTGCCATCGGGGCGCAGGTAGCCGAAGAGGCTTTTGTCGCTGTCATAAAATACGGCGAATCCTTCTGAAACAAGCTTCGTCATGTCCTGCCCTTGCCTGTCTATGTAATGTTTTTCCCGACCGAATTTTTCGGCCACGAGGGCATAAGTTCCCTGGAAAGCGCCAAGATTTTCTGCCTTCACGGGTATGGCCAGATTGCCGGAGATATCGATGTAGCCAGCCTTCCCTGCGATGGTAGAAACGGCATAATCTTCAGAAAAATCTTCAAGATAACCCGGGTGTGTAAAAAGCAATTTTCCGGACGCATTATACACTTCTGTGGTCATGTGGTCGTAGTCATAGGTGTCTTCGCTTACTCTTGCCAGAATAAGTCCTTCCGGCAGAACAGAGATTGCAGCATGTCGCCATGGTATCAGCATTTGACCATTCAAATCAATGACACTACGGTTATCATCTGCATCTGAAACGATGGCTAACCCGGATGTTGTAAAGGGCATAGCGCGTTTATAAATCGGTTCAATGACAAAGCGACCCTCTGTATCGGCATAGCCATATGTGACGCTTGCATCATTGGCAAGACCCTTTGGTATTGGCCAAACACGGCCATCCATTGTTGTTTGTGTCGGTTTCTGTGTTGAACCGGCTGCGGTATCCGGGTTTGTTGTGGTGTCAGGCGTTGCTGTTGCCTGAATCGAAGCGTCAGCTGAAGCGGATGCTTCGGGAACCTTTGTTTTATCCGGTGAGGCTGTTACAACATTTGATGTCTCTAGACTCCCCGAAGCATCGTTTCCCCCCTTTTCGTTGCGAGCGCAGGCGTTCAGTAGAGCCGAAGCCAGGAGGAGGGCACACAGCAGGGAGACAATTTTAATCCTGTTGTATTGAGGTTTTATCATAAAATGATCCTTTCGTAGATTGTAAAGCGGCGCAGTCCTCGTTTTCCATGCTGCATAAGGAGCACCATTTTCTAAGTTTAATGAATTTTTCCCTTTCGGAGCTGAAATCAGATTTTTACTGGCACATTGAACAGTTTGCACCAGGAATCGAGGGTGCTGTCCATATCGCTGACGACCAGTGCAATTTGAATAAATCCATTGAGTGGTATATTATTTTTCATAAAAAATGCCTCCTTTTGATGAGAAAATACAATTTCATCATATCCCTAGCCAATATTTGCGTCAACTTGTTATGTCATTTCCCGGTTTGGTAAATGTAAATGGGACAATTACATACAAAAAAATCGCATACCGTGGTATTCCACTGCTTTTTGTATTACTATGGGTAGGAGAATGGTCGACCGTGCAGGGTAGGCCGGTGGACAGCCGTATAGTTTTTACCGTTTATATTTACAGTTTATATTCACGGTTTATATTTACAGTTTATACCTACCATCAATATTTACGGTTTATATTTACCATTTATATTTACCATTTATATTAGTCGAGTTGAAGTCGGTTGAATGGGGAGGATAAGTACATGACCTATCAAATTGTTGTTAAACCAACTTACAATATTGTCTTTCTTGACCAATACCTGAACATGTGCAAAATAGAGCTGCAATGGGTCTTTAAATCCCATGGCATAGAGGTTGAAAACCTTGCGTTGGCTTTGCTTAATAAAGGATATATCTTGTCTTTTCATGTGACGAAAGAATTGGATACAATTGTCCTGAAAGCCATCTACCATTTGTCATTCTTTTTTATGATTTTCCATGAGGCAGAAGGTGGATCGCTGAAACCTGTGGCCATTGATTATCAACCGGACTTTGGAGATGATTTAAGTATTCGGATGAAATACAACGGTAAAACCAATGAAACGATTACCCGAATGATGATTAGTTTGGCTTTGGCAGCCTCTGACTTTTCAACAGCGCCCTATCTGAAACTGCTTGATCCGCTGTGTGGTCGGGGCACAACACTGTTTGAAGGTATGATAAGTGGGTTTGATGTTTACGGCGTTGATTGTGATCAAAAGAGCATTGATGAGATGGAGACATATATTGTCAGATATTTGAAAGATGCCAAGCTTAAACATCTCAGTAAACGTGGAAAAATCGCCCATAAAGGGCAGCTTGCCGGTGAAGTTTTTGAATTGCAATATGCCAAAGAAAAGGCGGATTTTAAAGCGGGTCACACCCGAGAGTTAAGAGTTGTAAAAGGAGACACCACAAATTTTTATGGTGCCTTTAAGCAAAACGACATGCATGTTCTGGTTACCGACTTCCCTTATAACGTGCAGCATAGTGGGAAAGGTCCTCAAGACCAGAAAGGCTTACGTTGGTTACTTGAAGCAGGACTTGATTCGTGGACCCCTTTCCTTAAAAAAGGTGCCGGTGTGGCGATATCATGGAACATTTACACCGATAAACGACAGACTTTTGTTGATGTTTTTGAAAAGATGGGGTATGAAGTCCTCAATGAAGGGGGCCTTGACCAACTAGAACATCGGGTCGCCCAGGCCATTACCAGAGATATTATTGTTGCCAAAAAAGTATAAGTGATTCTGGTGCAAGAACGCCGATTTCGACTCCGAAGGAGGCAAAATCGATTGAAAATGCCCAATTTCTGACCCGTAGGGGCGTGAATATGGATTTCAAATAAATTCTTAGGGGGTTGCTCGTATGAGCTCCAAAAAAAGATTAACAGCTTCATTTATGATATTCATATTGGTGATGTTTCTGTTTACTTTTACTGCAGGAATTGAATACAACAGAAGTTATCAGAACGATGCAAAAGATGCAAAAGATCAGCTGTTGCTCATAAAGCTTAATCTTGAAAACATAATTACATCAAAAATGCTCGCTGTAAATGGGCTAAAAGCCTATGTTGAGATTAATCCTAATTTCAGTCAAAGCGATTTTGATTATTTTGCCCGAGGGATCTATGAATCATCAAACAACGTTGTTAAAAGCTTGGCATTTCTAACGGATAGCACAATCACTCACATTTATCCTTTCGATGACTATAAAAATATTATTGGTACAGATCTTGACTTAAATGCAGAGCAGAAAGAATGGATTCGTTATGCTAAAGAAAACCAGAAAGCTATTATTACCGCATTGGTAAATCTTGTCGAAGGTGGTGTGGGCATTGTCGTCCGCGTACCTGTTTTAAGACAGAATAAGTACTTTGGTCAAGTGTCTATTGTATTTGACTACGACAAAACATTGGCATCAAGCGGGCTGTATGCATTAGCAGAGAATTATTATATTGAGTTGAATAAAACAGATGAGCTGAGTAAAGAAGTGAAAGCGATTTGGACAAATTTTAATCCCAATGACTTTAAAAAGGAAGACAGGGTCTTTTCTCAAGTGAATTTATATGAGTCAACGAT
>JBBRWP010000248.1:0-4856 GCA_038249175.1 Acetivibrionales bacterium | reverse complement strand
TTTGTGGATGTTCATAGCGGTGTTGAACCCGATGTAACCCTGCCGCTGCTCAAAACTTCGGGACAAACTGTTATTTGCCTGAACCAGAACACCCATGTCATCACGTCGTATTTTCAAGACAAGCCGCTGCGCAGTCAAATTGAAAAACCCAATACGTTTTTTCTCTTATCTCGATATGACGCAGATATGGGCATGACTGTGGCCGATGTCGCCAGAAAACATAACATTTCCCGAAACCGCGTACTGGTATTACCTTACAGCGCCGCCTTTGCCCATGCCGCAAACGAAGGCAAGGTGTACGATTTCATTTCCAGACACCTTTGGGATTCTAAGTCTCCAGAATTACCCTTTATGCAGACGCTCAAGACCCTTGCTCTAAATTTGGAGGATGTAAAAAGCTTATGATGGGCAGTATCTTCATCCGGGTGCATACGGCATGAATTCTCCGGTCTTCCTACTAATGCAATCACCCTCGACCTTCATCCTGAATTTGGAGGATGTAAAACACCAAGGACAGTTAGAGTAGCGGTCTGCGCAAGTTTACGAACGCATCACCGAAAGGAAGTAAAGCAACTATGATCGCTGGTACACCAGGATGGCTCAATATCTTCTTAATTGTGTTCTTACTCCTGCTGGCTTTTGTGCTGGTGCTTTTGCGTTTCAATAAAAAAAAGCCCGAAACACTTGCAGTCACAGAATCGGAACAGGGATATGCGCTAGAAGACTTAACGGAATATGTCCGTGAAAAAATCAATGGCCTCACAAGAACCAACTTGTACGAACTTGGCTTAAGCAGCGAAGAATTCAAAAAAAGAGAAAACAAACGTACCGAGTTAAAGTCCGCTTTGCGCCACTGTGCCTATGGTTCTTTGCAGGACAAACAGTATGTCAAAGACTTTATTTTTGATATGCTGGACCGCTACATTCCCGGTGAGGCCATGGATCTAGCCGTCCCTTTTCGCCGTCCGGACAAAATGACAGGCAGTGAAATTTTTTCCTGTCTCCTGTTTCAGTATAAAAAGCAGTTTGGGAAAGAGGCGTTTTACAGACTGGTTGAAGCCTACCAGCTTGATGTGTCTAAACCCCTGCATGAAGGCATGAACACGGTGGGCTATGTGATTCACGAAAAGGAGATACGGGATATTTATGAAGCTGAAGCCTTTATTTTCAGCCGCACGGACAAGTTAGAGATTCTTGTTCAGATGGTGTACGAACGCTACAAGGGTCTGGGCGTGATTGATGAACTGCGGGATATGGATATTGACGGTATTTCCGGTGGTGTATCCGGTGTTGTCGGGACGGGTGAGGATAGTTTTCCAGATAAAAACAGTTTTCATGACGGTGGACAAAATGAAGATGAGATGGGCGATTTGAATTTTTATGCTCAGGAAAAAACTTTGCGCACCTGCAATTCAGTCTGGGTTTTCTATCGCGGAAAATCCATTCGGCTGGCCTTTTTGGGCTTTGGTACGGATAAGGAACTCCGGCGGGTATGCCAGAATATTTATCGGTATAATAAAGCCGGGCAACTCTCTGAATCCAACGGTTATCGGGTTTCGGAAATGAAAGATGGCAGCCGTGTCGTGGTGGTGCGACCTCCCTTTTCGGAATCGTGGGCATTCTTTGTGCGCAAATTCCAGACGAAAAACATGTCTTTGGAAAAGCTCATTCCGGATGCCGGTGCCGCACTACCAATACAGTTCATCCGTTTCCTTGCTAAAGGACGTATGATTACTGCACTGACAGGTTCACAGGGCTGCGGCAAAACCACTTTGCTGATGGAAATGATACGACACATTGACGCAGCATTTCCCTTGCGTATACAGGAAATGGCCTTTGAATTGCACCTGCGCAAATTGTACCCGGAACGGAATATCTTAAGTTTCAGAGAAACAGAAACCGTTTCCGGCCAGGCGGGTTTGGACTTGCAGAAAAAGACAGATGGTGCGGTGAATATCCTGGGCGAAGTTGCATCAGACGAGGTCAGCGCGTGGATGATACAAATGGCACAAGTTGCCAGTTTATTCACCTTATTTACCCACCACGCCAAAACAACGACGGATTTGGTGCTGTCGCTGCGAAATTCCTTGTTGAAATGTGAAATGTTCAGCAGTGAAAAAATAGCGGAACAGCAGGTCGTTTCGGTTCTGGATTTTGATATACACCTGACCCGGGATGTGGATGGGCACCGATATATCGAACGGATTACGGAGATTATCGGCACTGACATGGATCAACCCTATCCGGAAGACTGGCGGTTTGAATCGGAACCGGAGCGGTCTGCCATGCGCTTTCAAGAAAGTGTGCAGCAGTATTTTGAGCGGGTAACCGACAGGAAAGCTTTTCAAACGCGCAATATTATAGAGTACAGGAATGGGCGTTATGTGGCGGTTCATCCGGTAACAGCAATGCATGTTCAGGAAATGACGGAAGCCATGCGCCCTGCGGAGGCCAAAGCGTTTGAGACCTTTATTGGACAGTTTTGGGGAGAGCAACCGCTGGAAACAGGGGAGGAAATAACGGATGCAAGCTGATAATATGAACTTTGTGCTGATTCCTAAGCCTTTCACGCCTTCATTGTGCACTTTTTGGGGAGAGCAACCGCTGGAAGCAGGGGAGGAAATAACGGATGCAAGCTGATAATACGAACTTTGTGCTGATGCTTGTTGGCGTGTTGAGCCTTCTGCTGGCTTTGTTGCTGGGTCTGGTGGCAGTGAATGCCAGCAGGAAAAGTGACCGATACAAGCGCCAGCCGGCTAAAACCGCCAACCGTACCTCAGGGCAGTTCTGGCAACAAACCTACCATTTTCTTGCGGTGAACCGTTTTTCGCGCACTCTCTTGCAATCCATTCGAAACCGTCTGGAAATTGGCAGTGCTTATGACGAACGGGGCATCCGGCGAAGGTCAGCCACTGTTTTTCTTGGGACCGGCGCTGCGATGGTGTTTCTACTGGTGTTTTTCGCCTTGTTTACAAAAGACATATTGCTGACAGGCATTTTTATTGTGGTCCTCGGGTTTATGACCGATACGGTTTTGGATGTTTCTGTGGCCCGTGTGGCCTCCCGGTTGATGCGACAGCAGCTGCGTTTTCATGAACAGTTGCGACACCGCTATTACGAGGAGCAATCCATCGACAGCGCCGTGGAAGCGGCCAGTGAGACCATGCTAGAGGAACATGCCCATGAAATATATGCCCAGTCGGAAAAATTACTGGACGTTCTGGCAGCAGCAGATACGGAAACATCCTTTGAGCAGTACAGAGAAACTGCCCCGAACAAATACCTGAAGCTCCTGGCCGGGATGTGCGTTATCACCCGTGAATACGGGGATGCCAAGGTAGAAAATGCCTCCGTTTTTTTGATGAGCCTGGGCCACTTAAGCGATGAAATCCGCTCTGAATTGTTTAAGCGAGATAGACTTCTCTATGCCCTAAAAAGTTTGAATGTCTTAACCCTCCTGCCCCTTTTCTTTATTCAGCCCATACAACAGTGGGCCGGTGGCAGTTTTGCCCCAATGGCAAAGTTTTATCAGCAGCAGATTGGCACCGTACTGGAAATTGCAATGGTGGTCATTACACTCTTCAGTTATATGGCTGTGCGCAAACTGCAGCAATTTGATGTTCTTCATAAGGAACATCCGGGCAAAGAGTCCTGGGAATCCCGCTTATACAGACGCCTCTTGCACCCTGTGGTGGAACGCCTGAAACCGGGGGAGACAACGTCCGACCATCTCCATTTGGTCACACTCTTGAAAAAAGCGGTTTCACCCCTGCGAGTAGAAGAAGTGGTGACCCGAAAAATAGTTTTTGGTGCCATTGGCTTTTTGGCTATGCTAATCCTCAGCTTCTTTTTACAGGTGCAGACAAGCCACCGCATATTGTTTGAACCGCAGATGCCAGAAGGTTTTCTGGGCGGCAAGCTGTCGGAAGAAGACGAGGCTGCCCGCCAAAAAGAAACGGTTTTGGACCGCAGTATACTCATAACACTGCCCAAGGATGTGTCGGAAGAAGACCTGACGCTCGCGGTGCAACAATCGGGTGAAGTGACTGACCGTGCCATTCCGAAGACGGTGGAGCGCATTGCCGACAAGCACCGCCGTTTGCAGGAAAACATTTTCCGATGGTGGGAATTGTTGCTGTGTTTTGTGTTTTTTGCTCTTGGCTGGCAAATCCCCATGCTGTCTCTGCAGTTTCAGGCCAAAGTGCGTGCCATGGATATGGAAGATGAAGTGGCACAGTTCCAGACCATTATTTTAATGCTGATGCACATGCCGCGTGTGGATGTGGAAGAGTTGCTGGAATGGATGGAAATGTTCTCGCTGCACTTTAAAGAGGCCCTGCAAACCTGCCTTTCCGACTACAATGCGGGAGCGCCCGAAGCATTGGATGCCCTTCGGAAAAAAATTGCCTTTGAACCGATGTCTGCACTCGTTGGCAATTTGATGTTGGCGGCAACCGATCTGCCTATTTTACAGGCATTTGAAGAGTTGGAAAGTGAGAAAACCTACAGCCGTGAAAAACGCAAAGAAATGAATGAGCGCACGGTTGAAAGAAAACGGAATCTCGGAAACACCGTCGGCTTTATTCCTTTGTACGCGCTGATTGTGCTGTATTTGATGATACCCATGGTTGTTTCCAGTATGACGGAAATGAATGTGTTTTATCAGCAGATGTCCTCGTTTTAAAGGGAAGCTTTGTAAACAGGGGGAATACGGACAGGAATGTACAAAAGATAAAATGAAAAGATACGGAAGAGAAAAACAACAAGATACGGAAGAGAAAAACAACAAGATACGGAAGAGAAAAACAACAAGATACGGAAGAGAAAAACAACAAGATACGGAAGAGAAAAACAAC
>JBBRWP010000247.1:0-4897 GCA_038249175.1 Acetivibrionales bacterium | reverse complement strand
TGGCACAATGCGGGATAAGACCTGTCCCCCGGCATCCTGTGTATCGGTCACGATACCCAGCGTGAGTTCTGCACGGTAAGCCTTGTCTTTATCGGTCAGTGCTTCCACCGCCTTTGTTGCCTTGCCGATGCAGATTGTCAGGACCCCCGCTGCATCCGGATCCAAAGTCCCGGTGTGCCCTACGCGTTTCGTAGCCGTCCACCGTCTTACGAGGGACACCACATCAAAGGACGTCATGCCCACCGGTTTTAATATGTTCAGTAACCCATCCAAATGATTTGGTTCCTTTCAATATGTTATTGCTTTGCAGATGTCTGTGGATAAAATGCACTGCTGCTTCCTTAGCCTACGGGATAAAATGCGCTGCTGCTTCCCTGGCCTACGGGATAAAATGCACTGCTGCTTCCTTAGCCCACGGGATATAATGCGCTGCTGCTTCCCTGGCCTACGGGATATAATGCGCTGCTGCTTCCCTGGCCTACAGGATAAAATGCAGCGTTACTTTGACGCTTTAAGGGTCGTGCACATATCCTCAAATAAAATGACAGTCCATCATGGCATCCACAATTTTAGCACGCATATCCTGAAGGGTTTCCATCAAAGGGGCTTCTATACTGAATCCGGAAGCACGCACGTGGCCACCGCCCCCAACGGTTTCGGCAATCCTTGCAACGTCCACGCAGTCGTTGGATCGCAGGCTTCCTTTGAGCAGACCGTTTGCCTCTTCCCGCACAAAGAGAGAAATTTCTACCCCTTCCACGTTGCGGCCAATGTTGACCATGCCCTCAAAGTCGTCCGGGTTACCTCCGGCAGTGTCAATGTCTTCCTTGGTTAAGTAGGAAACAGCCAAAAGTCCGTTCTCATAGATGTCCAAATGGTTCATCACCTGTTTCATCATTTGCAGTTTTGACATGGAAACCGTGTCAAACACGCGTTTGGCAGCATAGCCGCAATCAATGCCAAAAGCCATCAGTTCCGCCGCTATGCGGTGTGTGGTCGGACTTGTGTTCTTAAAGCGAAAACCACCGGTATCGGTTAAAATGGCGGTGTAGAGGCAAATGGCAATATCTTTAGTCAAGGGAATACCCATATAATTCAACAAGTCAAAGACAATTTCCCCGGTGGCCGATGCCGTAATGTCCACATGAGAAACATCGGCTTCCACCTTGTTGGTGGCATGGTGGTCAATGCTCAGGCGCATCCCGGATCGCCAGTAAACCGGCTCGCGCCGGCCAAGTCTTGCCAGGTCACCATTGTCGATATTCAAGGCAATATCATATGCCTCCCGTACTGCAACTTTCACCAGGTCTTGACCCGGCAAAAAATCCAGTGACTTCGGCACCGGTTCTTCCAGTAAAACATCCACTTCTTTTCCTGCCGATACAAGCCCGAGTGCCAAGGCCAAAGCAGCCCCCAATGCATCCCCATCCACATTCATATGGGGCAGAACAGCAATGACATTTGCTCTTTTTAAGTGGTCGCCAACCGCTTGCAGCTTTTCTCCAAGAAGAGCGCCCATCCGTGTTTTGACAGGGGATTGTTGGAAGGGGTTCTCTCTTGTTTCCGCTTCGTGGTCTTTATCCTTCTGATTTGTCATTTTCCGCCCTTTCTTCTTCGGCCAAACGCTCCGCATTCTTTTCTGCGGCCAGACGACTCTGTTCCATGGTTTCGTCAATTAATTTGCTGATGCGGAAACCGGTGTCGATGGATTCATCCAGATGGAAGTGAAACTCTGGTGTTGAATGCAACCGTATTCTTTTGCCCACTTCCCGACGGATAAAGCCCTGTGCATGCTGTAATGCTTTGATGGCCTCAGCTTTTTCTTCCGCAGTACCCATAATGGACACATAAGCTTTGGCATGTTTCAAATCTTTCGTCACGTCAATATCTGTGACTGATACAAAAGGCGGCAGTCGTGGGTCCTTTACTTCCGTTTGAATAATCTGTGAAACTTCCCGTTTCAATTCCTCTGATATTCTTACAATTCTATCCATAGCACACTCCATTTCATTTGATCCACCGTGACAAACACATGTCCTGGTTCGTATTGGTTGCGATGTTCACTGTGATCAATATAATTCTTTTTTCCCATTTTCCCAGTTGATGAATCAAAAATCGCCCCTGCCCATGCTGGCAGAGGCGACTTCATTTGTACAATCTGAAAATGCGCAGCATCTTCAGCAGACCTTGTGTGAACTCGATGAGTATGCATAAGGTATAAATCATAATTCATGTCCAAATTGTTAAAATACCACTTATTGCATAAAATTTATGTTTTATCTTTTATGCAAAGGTTAAAAATCGACTTTTGCACGAGATTATGCCTCCACTTGTTCCTGATGGAAGGCTTCCACAATATCGCCAACCTTGATGTCATTGAATTTTTCAACCATGACACCGCATTCAAAACCTGCAACTACTTCCCGTACATCGTCTTTGAAACGCTTCAGGGATGCCAGCTTGCCATCATGAACCACAATACCTTCACGCACCACGCGAATCTCAGAGTTTCGGCCCACCTTGCCATCAATGACATAGGAACCACCGATGGTACCGACATTCGAGACGATGTACAACTGACGAATTTCGATATGTCCGTCAATGACTTCTTTGTATGTAGGAGCCAACAGACCCTTCATGGCTTTTTCAACATCCGAGATTGCCTCGTAAATGATGCGATACAGACGCATATCCACACCGGCAGCTTCGGCCATGGCTGTCACATTCTGGCTTGGACGAATGTTGAAGCCGATGATAATGGCATTCGACACATCGGCCAACAGGATGTCAGATTCGGTAATGGCACCAACGGCATCATGCACAATACGTACCTTTACTTTGTCATTGCTCAGTTTTAGCAGGGTCGCCTTGATGGCTTCCACAGAACCCTGCACATCCGCTTTGATAATCAGGTTCAACTCTTCCACTTTACCCGACTGTATCTGGCTGTACAAATCGTCCAGCGTAATGCGGTTGCGGCTGTTGATAGCCTTTTCATGTGTTTCGCGACGTCTTTTTTCTGCAAGTTCCTTCGCCACGCGTTCATCCTGCACAACATAGAACAATTCGCCTGCTTCCGGTACTTCAGAAAGACCGGTAATTTCAACTGCCACCGAAGGGCCGGCATCCTTGATGCGACGTCCTTTGTCGTTGGTCATGGCCCGGATGTGTCCAAAGGTTGAACCGGAAAGAATGGCATCTCCAACGTTCAATGTACCGCGCTGCACCAGTAAAGTTGCAATCGGCCCCTTGTTTTTATCAAGTCTGGCTTCAACAACGGTTCCTTTAGCCTGACGCGTTGTGTCTGCTTTCAGTTCCATTAAATCGGCTGTTAGCAGAATCATTTCCAATAACTGGTCAATGTTCTGGTGTTGTTTTGCAGAAACCGGTACGGAGATAATATCGCCGCCCCATTCTTCGATGACAATACCGTGTTGCGTGAGTTCCTGCTTTACGCGCTCCTGATTGGCATTGGGTTTGTCAATTTTGTTAATAGCAATGATAATCGCCACACCGGCCGCTTTGGCATGGTGAATGGCTTCTATCGTCTGTGGCATCACGCCATCATCCGCTGCCACCACGATAATGGCAATGTCGGTCACCTGTGCACCACGGGCACGCATGGCCGTAAAGGCTTCATGACCGGGGGTATCCAGAAACGTAATATCGCGCCCATGCAGGTCGACGGTATAGGCACCAATGTGCTGTGTAATACCACCGGCTTCACTATCTGCAATGTTTTCACTGCGGATGGCATCAAGTAACGATGTTTTTCCGTGATCAACATGTCCCATCACGACCACAACAGGGGCACGCTGGGTCAGTGACTCTGCTTTGTCCTCACTGTCATCAAAAAGAATTTCTTCTGCAGAAATCACATTCAGCCTGATGGTTTTGATGCCATATTCATTGGCGATAATTTCAGCCGTTTCAAAATCCAACTCCTGGTTTGTTGTGGCAGCACTGCCCAACACAAAGAGTTTTTTGATGACATCGGCAGCCGTCTTTTTCAAGGCTTCCGCCAGGCTTTTGACGGTAATCGTATCCCCAATGGTAATCTCTGTTAACACAGCCTTCGGCGGGATGTGTTTGTTCTGGTTCATCCGGTTGCGGCGAATCCGTTTCTCTGCACGTTTGGCATTCATCACTTCCTGTGTGTCATTGTAAAACTGGTTGATGACAAACTCGTCTGAATACATGTCCTTGACACTGCCTTTTTGTCCAACAATATCAATGGTCGGTTTGAATTTACCGGCCGGTGCATTTGTCACAACGGTTGGGCGGGCAGTATCCATACGGCTGCCCTTTTTCTGTTCCCGTTGTCTGTCAACGGCAGACATAGAGCGGCGTTCACTGCGCACAGAATCCTTACCCTCGAGCATCGGGGGCTTATCTGTCTTCGGCCCGGCTGCATTGCGTCCCATCGGACGGCCGCCAGACGACGTTACGCGGTCTTTATCAAAGCCTTCAGGGTCACGCGGGCTTCCACCGCCATAAGATGGACGGTTACCATAAGGCCTGGCACCCGATCCAGCACCGGGTCCACTATTGTTATATGGTCTGGGTCCATTGCCGCCATCCCGCGGCGTATAAGGCCTGTCGCCACTTGGTCGACTATTGAAAGGACGGTCTCCAGCTGGACGTACACCCTCCCGTGGCGGGTAGGGACGATCTCCAGCCGGACGTACACCCTCCCGTGGCGGGTAGGGACGATCTCCAGCCGGACGTACACCCTCGCGTGGCGGGTAGGGACGATCTCCAGCCGGACGTACACCCTCCCGAGGCGGGTAGGGACGATCTCCAGCTGGACGTACACCCTCCCGTGGCGGGTAGGGACGATCTCCAGCCGGTCGGTCTCCAGTCGGTCTGCTGTCACGGGGTGGGTAGGGTCTATCAT
>JBBRWP010000246.1:0-4943 GCA_038249175.1 Acetivibrionales bacterium | reverse complement strand
TTCCGGTACTGCGAAACCAATAAAATATTTCCGTCCTTCGTGAATGGCACAACCGCTGAAGCGCCTTGATGGCGCACCACATCCCGGCTGGCTGTTTTTCCGCCCGGCATGGTCACGGTCAGTTTTTCCACGCGAATAATACTGCCATTATAAACCTGTTCACACGTCAGGGTCTTCTCAGTTTGTTCTTCCGGTACTGTACTGTCTAGTTCATGTGCCATTTGTGCCCTTTCATTTCTCTTCATATTGCCCCAAAACTTGCTGAAAATGCTACGCATTTTCAGTTTTGTGCCCTTTCATTCTCTTTGTATTGCCGCAAAACTTGCTGAAAATGCTGCACATTTTCAGTTTTGTGCCCTTTCATTCACTTTGTATTGCCGCAAAACTTGCTGAAAATGCTCCGCATTTTCAGTTTTGTACCCTTTCATTCTCTTCAAGTTACTTGTTTTTCCTTATCAGCAATGGCAAATGTTTTCGCCGTAACAGCGTTCATTGCATCCATTATCGCCGACCGGAAGCCTTTGCGCTCCAATACAGCCACCCCTTCAATGGTGGTCCCACCCGGTGATGTTACCATATCTTTGAGCTGACCGGGGTGCTTTCCGCTTTCCATGACCAACCTGGCGGAACCGGCCATGGCTGCTGCTGCCCAGCGTATGGATTCTGCCCTTGGCAGACCGGATAAAACGGCAGCATCGGCCATGGCTTCAATCATCATAAAAAAGTAGGCCGGGCTGCTGCCTGTTAAAGCGGTTACCAGGGGAAGGGATTTTTCATCCATTTTTTCAACCATCCCGACACTTTCCAGGAGAGAAACCACTTGTCCTTCTTCGCTGGAACCGACATTATCCGAACAGCAGTAAAAGGTGATGCCTTCCCCAATCAGAGCAGGTGTGTTCGGCATGGTACGCACGACTTTTGCGCTCTTTCCCAGAACATTTGTATACGCAGAAAGGGGAATACCAACAGCCAATGTCACAAAAACAGGTTCGTGTTTTAAGGCTGGATAACAAACTTCCAAAACAGAGGACATGTGCTGGGGTTTTACTGCCAAAAATACTATGTCAGACGCCGCTGTAACCGCCGCCGCATCTATGGCGGTTTCTGCTTGATACTGCTGTGCAGCATCGGTCATTTTCTGGCCGTCTTTGTCATATACACACAAGGAAAGCATAGGGTTTTTCTCCCGAATGCTCTTCATCAAAGCGCCACCCATGGCTCCGCTGCCAATAAATCCAACTTTCATGCTCTTCTCCTTTATAGCAAACCACGTTTTTCTCATTGTTGTTCGATGCAGCATCAGCAAAAGAGAGCAGACGCTATACATCAAACCACCATCATTTGTTTTCCGCTGCGGTATCAGCAAAAGAGGCAGACGCCATACATCAAACCACCGTCATTTGTTTTCCGCTGAGGTGTCAGCAAAAGAGAGCGGAGTCCATGCTCTTCTCATTGACATCAAACCACTGTTTCATCTTTTTTGTCCACTGCGGTTTCAGCAAAAGTAACCTGTTCTATCGTTTCCGGTACTGCCACGCCCATGTGCTGGTAGGCTAAACGCGTGGCTTTCCGGCCACGCGGTGTTTTTTGTAAAAAACCCAGTTGCAAAAGGAAAGGTTCATACACATCTTCTATTGTATCCGCCTCTTCCCCGGTTGTTGCCGCCAAGGTATCCAGACCTACAGGTCCACCATCGAATTTACGAATAATGGCATCCAGTATATTTCTATCGGTGCCATCCAGACCCAAAAGATCCACACCCAGTGCCTGCAGACCAAACATGGCCACTTCCGTGGTAATACGGCCTTCAGAACGCACTTCTGCAAAATCCCTGACCCTGCGCAAAAGGCGGTTGGCCACACGGGGCGTCCCACGTGATCTCCGGGCAATTTCATTGGCAGCTTCCTGCACAATTTCAATTTTCAAAATACCGGCAGAACGCTTCACAATGCGAGAAAGTTCTTCATCTGTATACAATTCAAGGCGGTTGATAATGCCAAAACGGTCCCGTAAGGGCGAAGTCAGCATGCCGGCACGTGTGGTGGCACCAATTAAGGTGAACCGCGGCAAATCCAAGCGAATGGAACGTGCGGAAGGTCCTTTTCCAATCATAATATCCAGGGCGTAGTCTTCCATGGCCGGGTAAAGAATTTCTTCCACACTTCGGTTCAGGCGATGAATTTCATCGATAAATAACACGTCATAAGGCGCCAAATTGGTGAGGATGGCCGCAAGATCACCAGGTTTTTCAATGGCCGGACCGGAGGTAATGCGCAAGGAAACACCCATCTCTGTAGAAATAACACCGGCAAGTGTTGTTTTCCCCAATCCGGGTGGTCCGTAAAGCAACACATGATCCAACGGTTCATTCCTTTTTTTGGCCGCCTCAATAAAAATTGATAAGTTCGACTTCACTTTTTCCTGCCCGACATATTCGGCCATTGTTTTTGGCCGCAGGCCAGTCTCCGTCTCATCTTCGCGCCGGATGGCACCATCAAGCAAGCGTTCGTCCTGCAATATATTCACCCCTTATACTGTCACTTGTTTTTCTCACCGATTGGTTCACACCACTTTGCCTGCAATAGGTGCAAGAGCTGAATCGCACCTGGGATGATGACAGTGTGTAGGCTTGCTGATGTTTTTCATACGCCTAAAAACACAACGAATAACAGGCACTGGTTGAAGGTGAATAGAAGTTTTCTCGCCCGCACATCGCCATCATTCCGCATTAAAATGGCCTAAAATTGATTTCACTACAACAACTCGAAAACAATTCCATTTCGGCTATAAAAATGGCGCACATCCCATTTTTATGGCCGAAATGGGTTGTTTTCATAACATTTACTGCTGTTTTTTATTCACGGAAGGGTGGTGGCGTGAAATCAAACTTTGTATTTTTTTAATTCTTTCTGATAGTTGTTTGTCAATTCTTCCATTTGATGAATGTTGGCTGTCAGCTCCTTGATGCGTTCGGCATATTCCATCACGTTTGCACTCATTTCCTCTGACGATGCTGAATTTTCTTGTGCAATGGCTGCCAGTGAATGGATATTTTCGTAAACCGCAGACAACTGTTTTGCTTCCTCAGAAAGGCGTTCAACCATGATAGCAATAGAATCGTTAACCGTAGAAATCTGTTTTGTGGAAGAACGGTTGCCATCCAGAACATCCCCCAACATCTTATTTCCAGTATCCAACTGGTTAAATTGATGGTTCACCTGTTCCACAAGCTGATTCACTTCACCCGTAAATACCAACAAATTGTTATTAATTGTATTGACCGCCTGCTTTGAGGTTTCCGCCAATTTACGAATTTCTTCAGCCACCACGGCAAAACCACGGCCGGCATCACCGGCACGCGCAGCTTCAATGGCGGCGTTCAAAGCCAGTAAATTAGTTTGATCCGCCACGCCGGCCACGGTTTCAACGATGTCCATGATACGGTTGATCTGTCCTGCCAATGCTTCCCCTTGCTGGTTCACCGCAGAAAAACTATCTTTGACCTGACCAATAAGGCTGGCAACACCTTCGGTTTTGTCAAAGGAGCTTTCAATACTGCTAACGGCATTGTCCAACTGCACTTTTCCTTCGCCTTGTTCTTTGGCAATCCGATTCAGGCTTTCAATATTGGCACCCAACACCGTGACCGACTTTTCGGTTTCCTCTGCCTGGTAGATGGCGCCTTCTGCCACATCGTGAACCAGGTGGGCAATGTCATCAGATACATTCTTCATGCGCTGGGCGATGTCAGAAAAAGAGATAGCAAAAGAGTGCATATCATCAGATCCGCCCTTTAAGAAAAGCATGTCCAGGGTGAGTGTATCGCGGAAATTCTCCATTACATCCAGCATTTTGTTAAATTCGTCACCAGATTCCAACTTGGCCGGGTGTGTAAAATCAAATTGACTGAAGTGATTCAGCTGCTCCTGTACCTTTTCAGACGGTAATATGGTAATAATTGAGAAAACAGTGACAAAGGTAACCAACACCGCCGCAGCAATGATATATTGCACGAGCGATTGTCCCGGAAAGACGAGGAGCAAGGTACCAATAGACATGATGGAAAGGTAAAAGGCCACCCGTGCAGGCGCATTTTTCAAGAAGCCCAAAGATAAGTATCGCAAGCCCTTATAGGTTTTTCCAATCGTTTCATACTTTTCAAAAGACAGGTGAACGCGGATAAACGCATTATCCCCGTCCTTCCCGCGTTCGAGTTCTGTCACCAGCAACTTTTCTTTAAAATAGGCGGCAGAGCCTTCCAGCAGGCCTAAGAAATAATCGAACATGCCACGGGAGGAGTAATAGCAGATTTCCGCCGTAGATGGAGATAATTCGGTGGCAATCAGCCTGGGTGGTTTTGCATTCGGTATCATGCGTGTCAGTTGTGCGTGCACATCATCCATTAACATTAGAAAGCTTTTCAGACTGAAGCGTTCAAAATAGGATGGGAACCATTTCTGAAACGAAACCACATTGTTGCGACCAATATCCCGCCATAATTCTTTGAGTGGTATACCCGCCTGGCTAGATACTTCCTGGATGATGTCGAAGATGATGTTGTCTGCAACATCATCTTTGGGCGCAATAACCTGGTGCCGGTTCCATTTTTTCGTCGCAAAAATACGGTCCATAAAGGCTGTACCCTGCATTAGTTCCAGTGTTTTAAGCCAAGTGACAACAACAGATCCTTTCATCTTCATACCCTCCAATGCGGTTCATTTTTTCAGGTTGAACCCTTCCGATTTGTACATGCAGCACCACGTTTACTCTTGATGTGTATCCATTCTTATATGCAAATTGATTGAATGTTTCTCTCCATCATGAATACCATGATTATACTTCATGATTACACTTCATGATTATACTTCATGATTACACTTCATGATTATACTTCATGATTATACTTCATGATTATACACATTCATGATGTAGTTCATCATAGC
>JBBRWP010000245.1:0-4952 GCA_038249175.1 Acetivibrionales bacterium | reverse complement strand
GGCAATGTACGGACATCTACCTTTATGGATTTGTCAGATAAACCGGTGGAAACCATGCTGGAGCGCATCCGCATGACCTGGTTTGGTGAAGCTGCCACAACAGGTATGGCCGGTTATAAGGCAGGCAAAGGCATTACCTGGCTGGAGAAGAAGCTCGAAGACCGACTGATGGCTTATATCAAAGGAGCAAAATTTATTGCCATGGGTCTGGAGCCAATGATTGGTTATTTGTTTGCTAAGGAAACGGAAATACGGAATGTCAGAATTCTTTTCACGGGCAAGGTGAATAACCTTACCCATGAGGATATTCGTGAAAGACTGAGGACAGCGTATGTATAAGGTTGGGGTTATCGGAGATATCGACAGTGTGCTTGGCTTCAAAGCCATCGGCTTTGATGTATTTCCCGTACAGAATGCACAGGAAGCAGCATTAAAGCTGAATGAACTTGGTGCCGGACAATATGCTGTCATCTATGTAACCGAACAAATCGCTGCAAAAATCGGTCCTGTTATGGCACAGTACAGAGAAAAACGGTTTCCTGCCATTATCCCCATTCCCGGTGTTCTGGGGAATCTGGGTATTGGTATGGGCGGCGTAAAGAAGTGTGTTGAAAAAGCAGTTGGTGCCGACATCCTGTTCAGGGATTAGGGCCTATTAAAAGTGATCCGTTGCGGTATAAACAACTTCGCCGTCTCGGAAATGGCAAGGAGGGATCCGATTGAGTCAGGGAAAAATCATTAAAGTATCCGGCCCGTTGGTGGTCGCCGAGGGCATGCGTGAGGCCAGTATGTATGATGTGGTTCGCGTCAGCAACATGAACCTCATCGGCGAAATTCTCGAAATTCGCGGAGACAGGGCGTCCATACAGGTTTATGAAGAAACATCGGGTCTTGGCCCGGGTGAACCGGTGACGACAACCGGAATGCCGCTCAGTGTTGAATTGGGGCCAGGCCTTATTGAAAACATGTTCGACGGTATTTTGCGTCCCCTCGAAACAATGCGTCATCAAATTGGGAACCGCATTACACGCGGCATTCAGATTCCATCCCTGGACAGAGAAAAGAAGTGGCCCTTTGTGCCAACGGCAAAAGCCGGGGACAAGGTTATCGCCGGCGATATTATTGGTACGGTTCAAGAAAATGTTATTTTTTCTCATCGTATTATGATTCCATTTGGTTTGGACGGTGAGCTTCTGTCCATTCAGGCAGGGGACTTTACCTTGCTGGACATAATCGCCCGCATCCGTCTGACAGACGGCAGCGAACAGGATTTGACACTGATGCAGAAATGGCCGGTACGGCGTGAACGTCCGTATGCCGAGAAACTGGCGCCGGACGAACCGCTGCTGACCGGCCAAAGGGTTATTGATACCCTCTTCCCTATTGCCAACGGCGGTGTGGCGGCCATTCCCGGTCCCTTCGGATCCGGTAAAACGGTTGTGCAGCATCAGCTGGCCAAGTGGGCGTCAGCAGACCTGATTGTTTACATTGGCTGCGGCGAACGCGGCAATGAAATGACAGATGTTTTGATGGAATTCCCTGAACTGAAAGACCCGCGTACCGGCGAATCGTTGATGAAACGTACGGTCCTCATTGCCAATACCTCCGATATGCCGGTTGCAGCCCGTGAAGCCTCGATTTATACCGGTATTACCATTGCAGAGTATTTTAGAGATCAAGGTTACAGCGTCGCCTTAATGGCAGACTCTACTTCCCGTTGGGCAGAAGCCTTGCGTGAAATGTCCGGTCGTTTGGAAGAAATGCCTGGTGAAGAAGGTTATCCTGCCTATTTGGCTTCCCGCCTGGCACAGTTTTACGAACGTGCGGGTAAGGTAAAAACCATTGGCAGTGAAGGCCGTATAGGCGCACTCAGTGCTATCGGCGCTGTTTCACCGCCTGGGGGTGACTTGTCAGAGCCGGTTACACAGGCTACTTTGCGTATTGTTAAAGTGTTCTGGGGCTTGGATTACAACCTCTCCTACCGTCGCCACTTCCCGGCTATTAACTGGCTTATTTCCTACTCGCTTTATGAAGACAGACTGGGCGACTGGTATACGAAGAATGTTTCCAAAGATTGGATTCCTAACCGTAGTGAAATGATGCGTCTTTTACAGATTGAAGCGGAGTTGGATGAAATTGTTCGCCTTGTTGGTGTGGACGCGTTGTCTCCCGAAGACCGTGTCACATTGGAAGCCGCCCGTTCCATTCGCGAGGATTACCTGCAGCAGGATGCCTTCCATGAAGTGGATACCTATGCCAGTTTTGCCAAACAGGCAAGGCTGATGCGGATGATTCTTTCGTTCCATTCACTTGGTTCCGCCGCTATTGCTGCCGGCGCGTCCATTAAAGAATTGTTTAACCTGCCGGTCCGCGTGCGCATTGCACGTGCTAAGAATATTCCTGAATATGAAATGGAAGAACAATACGATGCCATTGAAAAAGATTTGGCAGCACAAATTGACGCACTGACTGCGAAGGAGGGTTCATAAATGTTAAAAGAGTATAAATCCATCGCGGAAGTGGCCGGCCCCTTAATGCTGGTTCGTGGTGTTGAAGGTGTTACCTATAATGAAATTGGGGAGATTACCATAGGCAACGGAGAAATTCGCCGCTGCAAAGTGCTGGAAGTCAACGGCAGCAATGCTTTGGTTCAGTTGTTTGAAAATGCCGTGGGTATCAGCCTCGCATCCAGTAAAATTCGTTTTCTGGGTCGTGGCCTTGAATTGCCGGTTTCAGTGGATATGTTGGGACGTGTTTTCGACGGTCTTGGCAAGCCCATTGATGGCGGGCCAGAAATTCTGCCGGACAAACGTATTGATATCAATGGTTTGCCGATGAACCCCGCTGCCAGAAACTATCCGGACGAATTCATTCAAACGGGTGTTTCCGCCATTGATGGCCTGAATACCCTGGTTCGTGGACAAAAGCTGCCCATTTTCTCAGCATCCGGTTTACCGCATGCCCAGCTGGCTGCCCAGATTGCCAGGCAGGCAAAGGTGCGAGGAACCGATTCCAAGTTCGCCGTTGTTTTTGCCGCAGTGGGTATTACCTTTGAAGAAGCAGACTTCTTTATCAGTGACTTTAAGAGAACTGGTGCCATAGACCGTACGGTTTTGTTTATGAATTTAGCGAACGATCCGGCGGTTGAACGTATTGCTACACCCCGTATGGCGTTGACAGCTGCCGAGTACCTTGCTTTTGAAAAAGGCATGCACGTTCTGGTCATTATTACAGATATCACGAACTATGCAGAAGCCCTTCGTGAAGTTTCTGCAGCACGTAAAGAGGTACCTGGTCGCCGTGGCTACCCTGGCTATCTCTATACTGACCTTGCGAGCCTCTACGAACGCGCCGGCCGTATCCGTGGTCTGGATGGCTCCATTACGATGATACCCATACTGACCATGCCCGAAGATGACAAGACACATCCAATTCCGGATTTGACCGGATACATTACAGAGGGTCAGATTATTCTGAGCCGTGACCTGTACAAGAAGGGTTTAACACCGCCGATAGATGTTTTGCCGTCGTTGTCCCGTTTGAAAGATAAGGGTATCGGCCGTGGAAAAACACGGGAGGACCACCCGAATACCATGAACCAACTTTTTGCTGCTTATGCCAGAGGAAAAGAAGCCAAGGAACTGGCAACCATTCTGGGTGAAGCTGCTTTATCGGATGTTGATAAACTCTATGCCAAGTTTGCGGACGAATTCGAAAAACGCTATGTGTCACAAGGCTATACCACCAACCGTGACATTGAGGAAACGCTGGATCTTGGCTGGGAACTGCTGGCCATTTTGCCGGAATCCGAACTGAAACGTATTCGTGAAGAACATATAGAGAAATACCATCCAATGCGGAAGAGAATTGTCGAGGCTGAAACGCAAGCGTAAGAAATGAGGGATAGCCCATGGCCCGCATGAATGTCAATCCTACCCGTATGGTCTTGACCAACCTCAAAAAAAGGTTGAAGACGGCCGTTCGCGGTCATAAATTGCTCAAGGACAAGCGAGATGAGCTGATGAAGCGATTTTTGGAAATTGTCCGTGAAAACCGGACCGTGCGTGAAGAAGCAGAGGCCCTTTTGGCCAATGCCCACAGCCGTTTTTTAATGGCCCGTGCTGTTATGAATGGGGATGTCATGGACGAAGCCCTGTGCTTTCCGAAGATGCAGGTTTCTCTTCAGGCGTCTCTTAAAAACATCATGAGCGTGAATGTACCGGTTTTTGAGTTTGATACTGGTGATGCCGCTGAAGGGGATATCTATCCCTACGGTTTTGCTACCACCTCTGGTGAGTTGGATGGAGCCATTTCAGCGCTATCTGCCGCTTCCCCTGTGTTGTTGAAGCTGGCTGAACTGGAAAAAGCGGCGCAGCTGCTTGCGGATGAAATTGAAAAGACGCGCAGGCGTGTCAATGCGCTGGAGTATGTTTTAATACCCAACTTGCAGGAAACCATTAAGTATATTGTGATGAAACTGGATGAAAATGAACGCAGCAATCTTACCCGCTTAATGAAAGTCAAAGACATGATGCTGGAGCAGGCCCGCCAACAAAAGATTTTAGAAGATGAGGCCGTATAAGCGTTAAACCTGTACTGCAAAAGCACAAAAGCAGCCCAAAACGACAAATATCAGAAAACAGGCACTTTGTCTGTTTTCTTTTTCTTGACAATATAGTACTCTCTGCTTTACAATATGACTTGTCCCTGAAAGACTTATGGTGGGTGTAGCTCAGTTGGTTAGAGCGCCAGGTTGTGGTCCTGGAGGTCATGGGTTCGATCCCCATCACTCACCCCATTACCCAATTCGACCAATAGAGGTTGGAAGCTGAGATGTACGTCCGGTTTCCGACTTCAAACGTCGAACTGGGCACTTTCTTTGTTGGGATGTCGCCAAGCTGGTAAGGCACCAGACTTTGACTCTGGTATTCGCAGGTTCGAGTCCTGCCATC
>JBBRWP010000244.1:0-4957 GCA_038249175.1 Acetivibrionales bacterium | reverse complement strand
TTATGGTCGGGGTGAGAAGACTTGAACTCCCGGCATCTTGGTCCCAAACCAAGCGCGCTACCAACTGCGCTACACCCCGTTACCGCGTTTTTCTATTATACTGCAAGACGGCTCGTTAGACAAGAGATATTTCGTGCGCCTGCAAAAATGATTGACAGAGATATTTCATGCGCCTGCAAAAATGATTGACAGAGATATTTCGTGCGCCTGTAAAAATGATTGACAGAGATACTTCGTGCGCCTGCAAAAATGATTGACAGAGATATTTCATGCGCCTGCAAAAATTGAAAATTCTTCATTTTTTTTGAAAGTTTAATAATTTTTATTCTAATGTAAATTTAATTAAACAATCTATTGAATATATTTATTTATTGGTGTATGCTAACAGCAAGGATCCTAAATTATTCCCACGTTTTTACTTTGTATTTCTTTTTGTTTTTAACATTGGTTTGGATTTGTTTTGAATTTGCTTTGAATTTAGTTTGTTATTGCTTTGAATTTGGTTTGCTATTGGTTTGCTATTGATTTTTTGTTACTATTCACCATTCTACCAGCAAGGGAGGTCATTATGAAAAAAGAACTGTTGGGCGTATGTCCGGTGTGTTCCGGCCCAATGCACGTGAAAGAGCTTGGTTGCCGCAACTGCGACATTGCCATTGTCGGAGACTTTGAATTGTCCCCTTTTAATGCACTGCCTAAGGAAGACCTGCGTTTTGTAGAGATTTTTATCCGCAACGCAGGCAACTTGCGGGATGTGCAATCTGAAATGGGCTTATCCTACCCCACCGTTAAAAAAGCACTGGATAACGTGATTCGCAACCTTGGCTATGATGTAAAACCTGATTTGACATCGAATACAACCTCCTTCACAACATCGCCTACGATATCCGATAAAGCAGATGCGGACGTCATGGGAAAGTTGAAAAACAACGAAATATCTGTTGAAGAAGCCATTACACTTATAAAAACCGGCAAGGTACCGGTGTAAAGGAGGAACCCGCAATGAATGAATCAGGAAGAGCCATACTCGAATTGTTGCAAGCCGGTCAGATTGGACTGGCAGATGCAGAAAATTTGATGGATGCCGTTATTGAAAAAATGGGGAACAACCGTCAGGAAAACGCACCCACACTACTATTGGGGGGCAACCGTCAGGAAAACGTACCCGCACAACGCGTTCCTGCAAACAACACAAGTGAGAAAACAAATAAATACACCTCTTATTTCCCCTGGCCAAACGATAACACCTTGCATATTGCCGCTTTTATCGGCCACAACTTTTATTCCGAACGTGATGGCAAAGGTGACTTCTGTGTCAGTCTGGATGGTGAACCAAGAGATGTGACCTGCTATGGCGATTTGGAATGCGGAGACATCAGCGGGAATGTCAGTGCCGGCGGCGACATAGGCTGCGGCAACATAGAGGGCACTGCCAATTGTGGTGGTGATATTGAATGCGGCAATATTAGCGGTGCGCTGAATGCTGGTGGCGATGTGGAATGTGGTAACGTCGGCGGAAGTGTCATGGCCGGCAGTGATGTAGAATGCGGCAACGTTGGCGGAAATATCAGTGCCGGTGGCGACGTTTGCGGCGAAGGCATCTGTGAGAACCATTCCACAGGCAAAAACAGCGGTAAAGAAGAGGGTGCTGCAGAAGATGCATCGACTACAGATGGTGAAACCTCAGGCGAACACGAACACAGACATGAACATCACCACCACCATCACGACCAGGATCACCCGAATAGCGAGTGGCCGCAATGGAACAATCTGTTCGGAGAGGGTTGGAATAACAAGGAAGAATGGCAGGCAGCAAGAGAAGAATGGAAAAAGCAATCCGGTGAATTCCGCAATCAATGGCGCAGCCAAAGCCGGGAAATGGCCGACACCTTGCGCCGCGCAGCACAAGACATGGCTAAATCGGCACAGGAAATGGCATATGGCATTCGTGAAACAGTCAATGAGAATCTGAAGAACAAGAACAAGTAAAGCATGATTCTAGTGCAATAGTCGATTTTCGACTATTGCATGCAAGTTGCATTTTGCTACTTGCATGCAGCCAGCGGGGTTACCGCTGGCTGGCAGTGAAACCTTCATTGGGAACGTTACAGCCACCCAAGGTGGTTGTAACATGCGTGGTTGTAACATGCACGGTGGTTGTAACATGCACGGTGGTTACAACACGAATGTGCGTTATTGCACCGGAAACAAGCAGTATTCTGGCACAAAAGCGTACCACAAGTTTACAAACAACAAGGGCGGTTTTGCATTTGCAAAAACCGCCTTTTCCTTTGGATCATATTCTGATTGCGCCCCAAAAAGCCGTTCCGCGATTTTCCCCCGCTAGTTGTCTGCGAATACCCGCTTCCTAAGGCCATCCGCTTCTTATATTTCTCCCCTCCCGCAGACAACTGTGGTTTTCGCATGCAACTGTGGTAAAATGTAAACGGCCACAAGTTTGACACAACAGGAGAATCCATGCTGCAAAGAATTCTTTCCAAAATGCGTAAAGCGATAGAAGACTATCATATGATTTCCGACGGAGATCATATTGCTGTCGGCGTTTCCGGTGGCAAAGACAGTCTGGTAATGTTGCTCGGGCTCAAAGAACTCCAGCGGTTTTTACCAGTCAAATTTGAAATCACAGCCATCACCTTGTCGCTTGGCTTTCCGGATTTCGATAAAGAAGCTTTGATCCGCTTCTACCAATTACACGATATCTCATGGCACATCGAAGAAACGAATATCGGCCCGCTGGTATTTGATAAAAGAAAAGAAACCAGTCCCTGTGCCTTATGTGCCAAAATGAAACGTGGCACTATACATGAAACGGCAAAAAAACTGGGTTGCAACAAAGTGGCATTTGGTCACCACATGAATGATGCTATCGAAACCCTGGTCATGTCGCTACTCTATGAAGGCCGCATTCATTGCTTTTCTCCGGTTACAGAACTGGATCGCACCGGCATCACCCTTATACGGCCACTGATCTATGCTGATGAGCGTCATATCAAAGCTTTCGTTGAACACGAGGGCCTGCCGGTTATCAAAAGCGGATGCCCGGCCGATGGCGGAACCAAGCGAACCGTGGTCAAACAGAAAATTCTGGATTTGAAAAGCGAAAATCCGCAAATTGAGGCTGCTCTTTTTGGTGCCATCCAAAGAAGCCATTTGAATGGCTGGAAACCAATGGGCTATTCGAGCCAGTATAAAAAAGGACACCCGGAAAATGTTCAGTTCGTCATAGAAACCCCTTTGACGCATTCTTCGAATCCAACAGCGCCGGAACGGTCAGCGAAAGATTCAGAAGCGGTTCTTAATGACAGCAACCTGAAGGCGTTTCTTATAGACAATCATCTGGAAACATTTCACACCAACAACAATACAGCAATAACCCATATGAACACTACCCTTGAAACGGTTCAACCGGTCAATGACCTCAAGCCTGCCCTCCTGTTGTCCATGTATAAACAACTGATGCACCCGGTTGATATTGGTCAGGCTTACACAAATGTGCTGGAAATGGCAGCAAAATTTCTCGGTGCAAACAGTGCATCTCTGTACACTTATCAACAAGATGGCAGCCTGAGGAAACGCCAACAGTGGCAACCGTCTGCCTTCCCTTTTGCGAATGACATTGGCCACTACATGAAAGACAGGACAAGTGCGAATTCCAATGATATGGATGCGCCAATTACCTTCTTCCCCTGGCTTGCGCAGGTGATTCAGGTTGAACAGGTCCATGTTGCTCTGGCAATATTTGAACTCCCTGCAAACAGGTTTCCAGACAAAACACAATATACCATGTTGCATGACTTTGAAGAAATGATGACCTATGCCCACGAACGTCGTTTTCTGGATATTACCAGAAACAATGAGCTGATTCAGGAGAAAGAAACTGCCGCCAACCGTAATGCTTTTTTTGCAAGCATGTCGCATGAACTCAGAAACCCTATGAATGCCGTCATAGGATACGCAGAATTGTTGGAAATAACCTCACTGACACCGCATCAAAGGAAGCTCATTTCCGAGGTAAAAGGCGCCTCAGAAATGATACTCACGCTTGTTAACGATATCCTGGATTTTGCGAAGATTGAAGCCGGCCAGCTAAAATTGGAGAAAATTGTCTTCCCGCTCCGTGCTTGTGTCGAAAATGCCGTATCCATCAATGCAGCACAGGCACAACGTAAGGGCTTGGAAGTCGGCATTTTCATTCAACCCGGCCTTCCAGAAATGGTCCTTGGTGACCCTACGCGGCTAAAACAGGTCATAACAAACCTCGTTGGAAATGCCGTAAAATTCACTGCCAGAGGCTATGTGCTCATCGAAGTTTTTGGTCATAAAAACGCACTGCGAAAAAATTCGCTTTTCACCACGGAAGACCCCTACGCCACATCCTTTGCAGCATCGCTTTTCCCTTATTTGCAATCGAATATCATCCCCGGACAAATACAAATGCTTGAACCACAGGCAATTGAGCCTTTAGGGACAAATCATCCATACACCCCTTCGGAAGATGATGACATCCCTAACAAGGACAGTCATATGTTGTATTTTCGTGTAACCGATTCCGGTATTGGCATGTCAGATGCCGTTATCAAAGCCCTTTACCAGCCTTATCAGCAAGCCGATACCAGCGTTGCGCGCCACTTTGGTGGCACCGGCCTGGGTTTGGCCATTTCATCACAGCTGATCTCACTGATGCATGGAGACATATCAGTGACCAGCAAAGAGGGCAGTGGTTCATCCTTTGCCGTAAGCCTGCCGTTTGAACCGGTTGAAAAGGAACCGTCTGGCGAAGATACCGCACAGGTCAAATATGCAAGAAGGGTTGAACCACAAAACAAAATAACCCTGCCGTTTGAACCGGTCGAAAAGGAACCATCTGGCGAAAATGCCGCACAGGTCAAATACACAGAATGGTATGCTCCACAAAACAAAATGCAGAACAGGCAAT
>JBBRWP010000243.1:0-5005 GCA_038249175.1 Acetivibrionales bacterium | reverse complement strand
CGTTACCCACATAAATACCCACATGGCTGATATTACTTCGGCCTGAGCCGTCTGTATCAAAGAGCAATATATCACCCGGACGGAGGTTTTCCAAGTTAATCTTAACGCCAACACCCGCAAATTCATAGGATGAACGCGGTGTGGTAATGCCGAAGTGCTTATAAACATATTTCACAAAACCGGAACAATCAAAGCCCTTCGTGGTGGAGCCGCCATACACATAGCGAACCCCTTTTAAGGAAAGCGCATAATTTACCAGCGCATCGCCGCTGTCTACCATGCCACGGGATATGCTGCTATCGCCAGAAAGATATTCTGCCAGCACATAACCTTCAATGCCTTTGCTTGTTTTAATTTTGGCATAAACCTTAATGGTTTCGATAAGGGTCACTTCATCACCACGCACCACGGTGCCCAGTTTTTCTGAACTTGCATCATTCGTTTTACGAATATTGAGCGTATTGGCCGTTACCATGCGATGATTCGTATCTACAGCAGATTTCTCTGTCTCTGTCTCTACAGCAGATTTTACTGTATCTGCCGCTGATTTTTCTGCCTCTGCTGCAGATTTTTCTGTCTCTGCTGCAGATTTTTCTGTCTCTACAACGGGTTTCTCGGTCTCTACCGAGGGTTTTTCCGTCTCTGCTGCAGGTTTTACCGTCTCTGCTGCGGGTTTTACTGTCTCTGCTGCAGGGTTTACCGTCTTTGCTGCCGTTTGTTCTGACGCAGAACGTGTTGCGGATGCTTCGGCTTCTACACCAACTTTTGCATCCGTACCATCGACTGGCTGAACCTCTTTATCCGTATTGACCCGGGGTGCCGCAATCACTGTTTTTTTCACCGGATTCGGGGTCACATAAAGACCATGGACGTAGCCTGTGATGCTGTTGATGGTTACTTTAACCCAGTCACCTGATTTTCCTACGATGTTAAGGGGGGTGTTTTTCGCAAGATGATCCAGAATACTGGTTCCTGTGCCGGGGCCTTTTCTGAATTTGACGTTGCTTGCATTGACTTTTCCATCCGCTGCCGAGACAGCGATTGTTGAAAAAACCAGCAAGCACAGTGCGAGCAGCAGAATACGCGAAACCTTGTTAAAACGGAACATGAATCCTCCTGTCAGGCTTGCGAAGTTAGCTGTCGGGCTCGGGCAACAGGTTCCCTACTTGAACCGGTGTGGCCAAATAATGTGACCGTTCGGTTCCTGATTCGCCCCAATGATGGGTTCTCCGCTCTTTTTTCAAAAGATTCAGCCTTTTTTGTCGATGGTGTTGTTCAAGTTGAATCAATTATTATTCCTGTGCAATAAGTCGATTTCAGATTCTCCAGGTCTGAAATCAGAATTTTTACACTGAAATGAAACCTATCTGTCGTATGCTTTTTTCAAAACACCACGCAATTATAACAAGGTTAATGATAAATGACAAGTTTTTTTACCTCAGTTTAACATGACAAAACCGCAATCGTTCTGATAGAATGGTTTTACTAGGTCCATGCAGTGTGTCTAATATTGTGATTGTACACCAGAAAGCCGTTTTACGAATTTCTCCCGCAAGTAAACTTGCGGAAGATTGCAGCAAAGTTGCAATCTGGGACATATCAATATGATTACCCGGCATTCTTCGAATGCTGGTGCCAGTTATCTGACGATAACTTGCACCAAAAAATCACTAAGTGACTTTTTGGGATGTAATTATACTGTATGTTATACAACTTTATTTCAGAATAAAGGACACATCTTCGTGAGCTTTGCTGCTACAGTGTTTGATTGCACAGAAATGTCTACATTCCAAATGAACCCGTTCAACTGATTCTGTGTTTATGATGGAGTGACCCATGACAAAAAAATTAAAACCGGCAAAGCCCGCAAGGCTCGCAAAGACCGCAAAGTCCGCAAAGCCCGTTCAGCCCGCTAACAGGGCTTTCTATCATTTCCTGCGTTTTACTCTTGGCAACTGGGTGAAATGGAAGTTTCGGGTACACTACAACACAACGGCCATTGAAGGGTTAAAACCCCCTTTCCTCCTCATTGGCAACCATTCTTTTAACTGGGATGCCTTTATAATATCACTCCCTTTCCATCATCCCGTTCATTTCGTTTCATCAGATGAATATTTCCGCTCTCCAATAATCGGCATGCTTTTTAAGGCAATCGGCGGCATTCCGAAAGCGAAAAATGTCCGGGACACGTCAACCGTGCGAACTATGCTTGCTTTGAAAAAACATGGCGTTATCTTTGGTATTTACCCGGAAGGGAATCGTAACTGGGATGGCGTTACTGGCCCACTCTATACTTCCACAGCCAAACTGATCCGGCTATTCCAGATTCCCGTTGTTGCTGCTACAACGACAGGAAACGCTCTATATCACCCGCGTTGGGCAAAGCACCACCACAGGGGCCCCTTGTTTTTGGATTTTCACATTCTTTTTACCCCCGAAGACTGCAAGGTTATGAAAGAATCAGAACTTGCCGTTGCCATGCGTGCCGCACTTTTGCATGACGATTATCTGGATATAAAGGGAAAAGCCAAACTGGCAGGTCTAGTACCGAAATATTCAGGGAAGAAGCTTGCTGAAAACCTGGAGCGCTTCCTTTTCTTATGCCCTGACTGCAAACGGGCTGACACGATGTCCTCAAAAGCTGATCGTTTTTTTTGCACCGCATGCGACTTTTCCGTTCGATACGGCACAGACGGTCATTTTCATGAAGAACCGCGTACAGGTAACCCCGGCAACACAGATTCAAACCCTTTACCTTTCCAGCTGACAAAATCGTGGAACCTGTGGCAGTTGGAACACCTCCATAAAGCAATGAAAACACCAGACAAAACATATATCAATACCCAAAGAATAATGCATAAGAAAACAGGCGCAGGTCATATAACAGTGGAAAAAGAAAATAGCATTGATGGCATAAACGATGAATGTGATTTTCAGCCTGAAAAGTGTTATCTTCACAATGAAGATGCCTGCCTGAAAACCGGAGGACGTACCGGCCCATTCAGAAAAAGAGGTTTTGGCTCACTTTCCCTGAAAGAAAATTCCTTGGTCTTTCAGCCGTACCATAATAATAAAAACAGAGACCCTAATGCCATGGTGAATCTGGTGCTGCCCTTTGAAAAAATGTCAGGTCTGAATATACAGTTTAACCGCGTGTTTGAGTTTTACTGCTTCGATGTCTTATACCGGTTCTCCTTCCCAAAAAAAATGATATCCATTTGGAAATGGCATCAAGCCCTGCTTTACAAAGAAGAATCATTAGGTATAGATTAAGTATAAGAGATGATTCATAAAGGTCCTGTAGAACAACGGAAAGCCATTCCAGCCATTTTAAATAAATAAGCTGAATGATTCAAATGGAATCCTGTGTTACAGAACGAACCCTCTCGCAAATGACAAAACCTGTAAATAACAAAAGGACACCCCTAATGGAGGCATTATGATTCAAGATTGGACACTCATTGTAGATCTCGCCCTACTTTCACTCTTGCTCGGTGTTTCTACTTTCATCAAATCAAAAGTACCCTTCATACGGAAGTTCCCCATCCCCATTCCTGTCATTGCAGGGTTTTTTGGTTTGCTGGCGGGTCAGGAAATCCTTGGCATTATTCACCTGGAGAGTGTCCGTCTGGAGATGCTGGT
Organism: Acetivibrionales bacterium; assembly: GCA_038249175.1. Lineage (GTDB taxonomy): Bacteria > Bacillota > Clostridia > DSM-8532 > DSM-8532 > JAEWSN01. The sequence goes on along the minus strand of JBBRWP010000243.1, from coordinate 1,363 downwards.
GTACCACCTCATGTCCATCGGCTTTATTGCCCTGTCCTTAAAATCAAAAGATAAATTCAAAAAAGCCGGCTACGCACGTTCTGGCATCTTCATTGTCAGCACCTATGCGATTCAGGGCATTTTGGGCTTTGGGCTGACCTTGTTGTTTTCAAAAACACTGTTCCCGGACCTCTTCCCACCCATGGGCTTGTTGCTACCGCTTGGTTATGGGCAAGGACCCGGACAGGCCTTTGCAACCGGAAAAACATGGGAAGGTCTCGGCTTTGTCCATGGCGCGAATGCAGGGCTCACCTTTGCTGCCTTTGGCTACATCTTTGCCTGTATTGGCGGTATTCCGCTGATTATCTACCTTTCAAAGAAAAAGAAGTACACCCACAAAGACATCGCGTCTACCAAAGAAAGCATCTTTGATATTGACAAAGTACAAGAACTCCCCCACAAAGAATCTATTGACGGCTTAACCTTGCAAATCATCATTATTGCAAGCGTCTACCTCATCACCTATCTTACCCTGCTGGGACTGACGTCTGTGTTGAACACACTGGGTACCTTTGGCCAAACACTGGCCCAATTGTTCTGGGGTTTTGCCTTCATCATTGGTGCCCTTTATGGTGCTTTGGTGCGCACCATCATCGATGCCTTGCGTAAGAAAAACTGGATGCGAAAAGAATATACCAGCAATTATCTGTTGGAGCGGATTTCAGGCTTTTCATTCGACTATATGATCACTGCAGCTATCGCCATCATCTCTGTTTCCATGCTGGCGGACTATTGGTTACCCCTGGTTATTGTCTGTATCCTGGGCGGTATTTTCACCTTTTGGTATTGTCTTTTCCTCTGCCCCAAAATTTACAAGACAGAAACACTGGAAAACACCCTGGCCATGTATGGCATGTTAACCGGAACCATTTCCACGGGTCTTGCCCTATTGCGGGAGGTGGACCCACATTTCCAGTCCTCTGCTGCCAGAAACCTCGTGTTTGGCAGTGGCACCGGCCTTGCATTTGGTCTGCCAATGATGCTTTTGTTAAACCTGCCAACGGTCGGTTATAAAAATGATAACCCCAGCATGTACATCTACACCCTGATTGGTCTGGCCGGGTATTGGCTACTCTTGATGGTTTTTCTCGGGGTTTTCAGAAGGAAGAAAAGAAAACCAACTTCCTAAGTGATATTTTCCAATGTAAGAAGGGTAAATAACCTGTGTAAGCTCCTGCTGAATGAATTCAAGGGTTCTTGCGTTATTGGCAGCTTTATATTTCAAAACACCTGCGATGTAAATAGCTTAAGGCACATCCGCATTATGAACCGGTATCCCTGTAATGATATAGCATGTATGTGGTGACCCTTGGTATGTAGCAGG
>JBBRWP010000242.1:0-5015 GCA_038249175.1 Acetivibrionales bacterium | reverse complement strand
GTTTACAAGGGATAATGGGGTTTGAAGATATCGTCAATTGGGCAGCAAATCATCATGAAAAACTTGATGGATCCGGGTATCCCAATGGTCTATTTGCTAAGGATCTTGATTTTTACTCACGATTAATTGCGTGCTTAGATATTTATCAAGCTCTGCGTGAAACCCGACCATATCGAGGCGCAATGAATCATCTAGCGGCTATGGAAGTCATAGAGAAAATGGTATTTGCCGGTGAACTCGACTCCGATATTGTTCATAATATCAATGTGGTTTTCTTTAATACATGATGAACTGATCATATATCCGAGCTTACCCAAACAGGCAGAGCTTCCACGCCTCTTCAGGAAAAACTTGCAAGATTGGGTAAAACCATTACAATTCTTGGAGTTATTGCCGCAACGATTGTTTTTATAGCAGAAATAATTTCCTTGGCTACGAAGGGAGGACTTGTTGCACAAGCGGTTTTGGCAGCTCTTGACACCAGTATTGTACTGATTGTAGCAACGGTTCCAGAAGGACTTCCTACCATCGTTGCAGTGACACTTTCACTCAATATCATCAAACTTTCCCATCAGAAAGCGCTTGTCAGAATGCGCTTGTCAAAAAAATGATTGCTTCAGAAACTGTTGGTTGCATTAACGTGATTTGCTCAGATAAAACGGGTACACTCATCGAAAACAAAATGACAGTGACAGCTTTTTATGATGAAAATTGGCATGAGAAGCAATCGGAGCTATCATCAAACTGGCTTATCCATAACGAACTTCATATTTTAAGTGAGGAACATATAGCTGTCGAGGCAAAGGACATTATCGATCTAAACGACGAGGAATTTACGAAAATACTTCAGAAAATTAGTGTTATAGCACGAAGTACTGCGCTTTTACTATGGGGTAATTGTATTCCCTTGACGTTTTTATTGAAAAAGAGAAAGAATGCTACAATTCCCAATGGCACTAACAAAATTAAAAACATATTCACACCTCCATTGCAGTTTGATATTTATAGTATGCAATGAGAATATTGCAGAAATATGATTGAAACAACATTCTAGGGTTAAATACAAAAAAACCTCTGTTAAAATAACAAAGGTTTTTGTAATGAATTACTTCATTACGCCCGATCATAATCTTTCAATCAGCTCATGGCCGTGGTTGGTTTTCCATCGCCTTGTGACGGTCAGCGTTTTTTTCATTTGAATTCGTATGGTTTCAGCAGCTTGTCTACCAGTTCAGACTTTCCGTTGTCATCCTTGATTTCCACCTTGGCGAACACCCAGCCGGCCACCTTGGCGGGATCCACGCCGGCATCGATGAAGGGCTGTGGATTCAGGATGAAGACGATATCCTTGTCATTGGTTTTGATGTCCTTCGCCCATTCGAACATGTTGCCGTTCCCGAATTTAACGCCGTAATGATCCAGTTTTTCGTGATAACCGATGCTGCTCCGATGGGTGCCCACTATCTGCTTGAACGAATCGATGGGCTTTGTGTCCGCTGTATTCGTGAACTTATCCGTTCCCTGTTCGGAATGTATCATCAGTATGTTGCCCGTACTGTCATACAGGTAGGTGTCTTTATCGAGCTTGGCAGGGTCCAATCCTGCCTCCAGGAAGGGTTTGGCATCCAGTTCCATCATGAGGTCCGGCTTCTTGTCCACACTGAAGTCCTTACTCCAGACAAACCGTTCCCCTCCGGGAGAGGTCAGCGACCAACCGTTGTTGACTTCGTCCGTGGTAATTTTGACGGCAGGATTGGTCAGAATCGCATCAAAGGAAGTGACAGCCACCTTCCCCACCACATCGGTTAACGAACAACCGACAAAGGCAACCCCCAACACAAGAACCAGTACCAGCAGCATCACTTTTTTCATAACATCACACTCCTTCGCATTTCTTATTTCTTCGATATACCCCCCTAGGGTATATAGTAACTTCATTATCTTATTTCTTCGATATACCCCCCTAGGGTATATAGTAACTTCATTATCTCATGGAGTTGTGGAGATTTCATGGAGAATCCGTTCCACCGGACTGTCGGTACTTTCTTTCCATGCCCCGGTCCTCTCAATCGATCACAGTGATTTTGCTCGATATCATGCCCATCCAGCAAGTGTACCCGTATGTACCCGTTTTTTCAGGGGTGAATTTGATGATGTTATCACCAGGCTTCAATTCCATTTGCACATTGTACTCCGGAATGACGATGGATCCATTACATCCGTTCAGGTTAGCTGCATCCGCATGAAGGTTGAACTGCACGGGAATACCCTTCCGCACGACGATTTCGGGGTAGGCGCTTGCCTCAACCTCTCCCTGCACGGTTTGGACACCGTTCGCGACCTTTGCTTCCAAGCCAATCCCGGCCTTGGCTTCCAAGCCGCTTTGGGCTGATACGTCGAGGGTGCTGCCGAGTGCCGCGTCCGGGGAGACGGCCACGCGTTGCCCCCCCAGGCTAAGACCGCCCAGGCTCAACCCGCGCTGCAGCATGATGAACCCAAGCAAAATCACAAGTATGGCGCTGACCTTCAACATGTTCTTCGTGAATTTCTTGCTCAGTAGGGTACTGAGTGCCCCAAAGCCAAACATCAGGGGAACCGTGCCCAGACTGAAAACGAACATGGAAAGTGCGCCAGCAAGCAAACTGCCGGTTCCCAGGGCGTACAGCTGCATGGCCTGGAGCGGTCCGCAGGGCATGAATCCATTGATGAGGCCGACCACAAGCGGCCCTCGCTCTCCCCCTGTTCCGAGCAGTTTTGTTCGGAGTCCTTCCGGCATCTTGATTTGGAATCTTCTCAGACCGGGAATGATGCCCAACATGTTGATGCCCATGATCATCATGAACGCACCGGCCAGAATGGCAACAAATCCACGAGCGGATCCGGAGAACGAAACAACCGAGCCAAGTCCGCCGACGATGCCCCCGACAACCGTGTAGGAAATGACGCGACCACCGTTGTAGAGGAGGCTCGGCAGCATCCCTGCCGTTCTTGTGCCGTCCTTCTGCGGCACCATGCACTGAGACAGGTTGATGCCTCCGCACATCGCAATGCAATGAAGTGAAGTGAGCAGTCCTACGACAAAAAGCATGCCATAGCCCATGGACGGTTGGATGGCGGGTATGAAGTTGAAACCGATGGTCTGCTTGATGAGGACATATACGGCCGCAATCAGAATGCCGATGCCGGCCAGTTGCATGGGAGGCCATGCACCGGACTTCGTGCCGGACTTCACATCCTCCACCTCATACCCGGCACGCTCGATCACCTTCCGCAACACCTGTTCGTTTGTCAGCATCGAGTCGAAAACAAGGTTGGCGGTGGAAGTCCTGAAGCTGACATCCGCCACACTGACGCCTTCCTGTGCCAAGAGCTTTTTTCGGATGATTTTTTCGCACTGGGTACAGGTCATTCCTTTAATTTTTAATGTTTTCTTGATTCTTAGCGGCATGAATGACCTCCTGACGAGTGTTTGTTTCCTTCCGGCAAAGTCCTGATGGAGGTGCCTCCCACCTCGTTCCGAATTTATCGTCTGCACCCCGGATCGGCAGGTGTGAATTTCAAGGCGTTGTCGGTATCCATCACCTTGATCATCAGTCCCTGTCCAAGCGCATGCACCCCCGACATCTTCCACCGACTTGACGTCGTTGACCGTATTGCGATCGCTGGTGCTGCAGAGACGAATAGGTGTACGACTTTTGATGTCCGGCAATGCGGGTTTACAAATTATATTTCGCAGGCGTAAATTTTTCCGATTCGCAGGCATCGAGCATTGCTGTGATGAAGGTGTCCTCATTATCCGGAATGCTGTCAATCTGGTTTTCCATGACATCAAGATAGGAGAGTTCGCGGTCATCAACATGGATTTCCTTCTGGGTTATGGCTTCGCGGATGATGTCCAATGCCGCCCGGGCCGCCACGATAGACCGCTTGAACGGGGTATTTTCACGGATAATTTGCCGGGAAATGTTCACAACGACATCTGGTCTGAGAACAAGTGCTTGCGGATCGTGCCGGTAATCAGATTCCGAGAGCCAATCCCGCAGTTCGACGGCGTGGTGGTGACCTTTCGACGAGGCGACGTTCATCAGGCGGCAATCATACACGAGTTGTTCCATCGATACGGTGGGCGCCATACCCCCGAGTAACTTGATGTTTTGTACCGACTCGTTACTCCAAAGATCCGTCACGCATGCAGCGATATTTCCGACCGGGCTGAAATGTGCGCATGCACTGGATTTACCCTCAAGGGATATCGGAGTGCCGGTAATGGCTTTCACATAAACACCTTCATATCCGCAATCCTTGTGTGGACCCACGGCTCCTTCCTCAATGGCAACGAGACTGCGGACTGCCGATATGACTCGGACAACTGCCGAGAACACTTTCGGCACCATGCCGCGGTCGGCGAGGACCATGGCTGTATTCGCGAAGCCACAGGCAGTATCGCCTGCTGCGAAGGAGCCTGTCTTATCTGCGATTGTCTTGATACTGCTCCACAACTGTGACATGTCCCGTGCACCCAGAATGCTGAGGGCGAAAATAGACTTATCGAGTTCACAATACAGGATAGCGTCGTCATGAACATCCTTGCCACCGATCGATTCAATAGCCAGAAAATCTGCGCCAGCGCGTGCCCCGCCTTCAAAGGTTTCCATGACAGCATCCCAATGTGAGCCGTGCCACATGTGTGGAGAATTCTTGTCTTCACGGATGTCGACGGGTGTGAGGCGGATTGAACCTTTTAGCCCATGTTTGGCTTGATTTTCATCAAGAACGTCACGAACAATTTTTGTGATTTCGATTCCCCATGAAGGATTGTAAGTGCAAGGTGGCAGCAACTCAATTTCAGCGACGAAACCGGGTAGAAAAAGATCATTCGCCCTTTTGCAGGCATCCGTCAGGATGTCGTGATACTGCTTGCGCACCTCCGGCATTGTCTCCGCCGTTATGGACATAGGAGGCAATGTGAAGTTTAGTTCCGGGTATACCTGACCACCACCGATGACTAAACCACT
>JBBRWP010000241.1:0-5050 GCA_038249175.1 Acetivibrionales bacterium | reverse complement strand
TGCGAGTCAGGCACAAGTCACAGACTTGCGCCAGCCAGGTGCAAAAAGAACATGAAAAATAAGAATATTGTTGCAAGCAGTGGAAGACGCGTGCGAGTCAGGCACAAGTCACAGACTTGCGCCAGCCAGGTTCTTTTTGTTCAAGCAAAAAGAACGCAAAAAAAAGCGGCTTGTGTCGCGCGGCAGAGACGACCCGTAATACCGAGCGAAGCGAGATCACGAACACAAAAAATAAGTAATAAGTGAGTAACACAAGAAAAGGCCATGAAGTCTTTCTCCGTGGTTATGCTAATCTTTTGCCCTGCGCCGCACTATAAACCAGACAAAACCGCTTAGCAGCAACGTTAAAACAACCTGTGCGATCAGAAAGGTTGGCGCTGCCTCTGCCTGGACAAATGCCCATGAAAACACCACCATGTAAGTTGCATAACAGAATAGCTTGCTGATGAGGATTGAACTGAAAGCGCTGAGGAAAGGCATTTTTGTTTTTTGGAAAAGCAGCAGGAATAACCAGGCATTGAGCAGCAGTTCGGCCATGATGATGACCATTTTCAGCGGAAAGGGATGACCCGAGACCAGAAATGAGAACAAGGGCAGCACAATCGCCAGCGCAAAGGCATTAAACCGCGAAGAATACAGCAATGCCAGTATCAGCATGACGCGCATGGGCTCGATGAAATAAACCGGTACATTTAGCATATGTGATGCGGCCGGCACCAGTCCTACGAAAATTAGAGCCAACACATCCGTGATGGCGGTGCGCCAACGGGATATTCCGGGGTTGTTGAGGGTTATGTCCATGGTAAAACGTTGTTTGTGGATGCTGCAATAGTGGCTGATGTATGGCTGATGAAGGGTTTCCCGTTCTTAAGCCTGCTTGCCGGGGCGTTAGTTTTGTCTTACAAATATATATAAAGTTTAATGAAAATATTCATTGTCATATGAGTTTGGTATAAAGCAATTCACCAGGATCAATTGAAATTAATGCTTATTAAATTCAAAAGGCAAATAGCAAATGGCAAATGGCAAAATGGGGTTTAATTTCCTATTCGGTTTTGATTGACCGGGAACCACTAAGGCACTGAGGTCACAGAGATGCATTAAGATTGAAAAAGGTTAAAGGATGGTAAAAATGGAGAAAGGATGCTAAAAAAGGAGAAAGGATGCTAAAAAAGGAGAAAGGAGAAAGGTTAAAGGAGAAAGTTCGAGCGTGGTGGGGTAAGATCGCGAGGTAATTTCGAAGAAGAAGTGCACGCAGATCTTCGCGGATTATAGATCAAATTGCTCAATGTGATCGTGAAATCGCTTCGCTCAATTCGTCTAAAATTTCAGACTGAGTTCCTTATGATTAGCGCAGATCCGTTAACTGATTCATATTTCGCTTTTATCTTGCACTCGCTCCGCTCGTTAGAATTGTGTTGATATCTTCCGTGAATTGTAAACGGAGCTACTTAAAGAACGAAAGATTCGTAAGAATTAGTTAAGATTGCATAGCCAATGATGAATTCTATGGAAACCCTTTTTCCGGAATTTTATCTCGGCTCTGTATAAATAGCTCTAGGCTTCAGTCCACGCTTGATTCATCACTCCCCTGGAACTATCATGTTCGCCCGGGGGATCGACCTCACGGAATTTTCGTAGTTTTTAAGGGGAGGATCTTAGGGCTGGGCCTGGTAAGTCTAATATCGGTTCAGCATAAGTAGCTCTATTCTTTAGTCCAAACTTGATTCATCTCTCCTCTGGAACTATCATGTTCTCCCGGGGGATCGACATCACGGAATTTTCGTAGTTTTCAAAGGGAGGCTCTCAGCGCGGGCCTGTGTAAGCGATACAGAAGCTAAGGCTGGCCTGTGGGTAAGCGCGGCTTGTGTCGCGCGGCAGAGCCGACCTGTAGAAAACAAGAAAAGTACGTGCAGTCTTGAATTTTTGGTTCTTTTTGTTCAAGCAAAAAGAACATGAAAAAAAGCGGCTTGTGTCGCGCGGCAGAGACGACCCGTAAAAAACCAGAAAATGCCATGAAGTCTTGAATTTTTGGTTCTTTTTGTTCAAGCAAAAAGAACGTAAAAAAAATAAGATATTGAAGGTTCTATAAAGAGCCCCTCGACTCCCCTTCGGCTTCGCTCAGGGCAGGCTTCTCGGGGTGACCATGCATATTATGGCGACTCCGGTACATATCCTTGCAGAAAAAAAGAAAATTATACGAAGTCTTGAATTTTTGGTTCTTTTTGTTCAAGCAAAAAGAACGAACAAAATAAATAATAAGCTTATCGTTGCAAACAGCGGAAAACGCATGCGAGTCAGACACAAGTCACAGACTTGCGCCAGCCAGGTGCAAAAAGAACATGAAAAATAAAAAACAAGTTTATCGTTGCAAACAGTGGAAGACGCGTGCGAGTCAGGCACAAGTCACAGGCTTGCGCCAGCCAGGTGCAAAAAGAACACGAAAAAATGGCACCAGCCAGGTTAAAATGAAAATTTGTCAAACACTATTCAACAAAAAGAGCCCTGATCTTCAGGGCTCTTTCTATTCAGGATCATCATGTCAGCATGTCCGGCAACCCCGGTCATGCATGCAACTACAATTATTTTTCGCTTGTGCTGGTGGTGTTCAGCTTCTTGAATGTCATGTACCAGCTTAACTGGTAAATGTCCTTGTCATTACCGGGGCCAAGGTTATGGACCTCGTCGATGGATTTAAGATAGGGGATCATCACATCATCCCCAGGCTTCCAGTTGGCCGGCGTTAAAACCTTATTGTGGTCGGAGGTTTGCAGTGCCACAACGGTCCTGAGAACCTCATCCATATTTCTTCCGATTTCCATGGGATAGAAATAGATGGCACGCACCTTGTTTTTAGGATCAATGATAAATACACCCCTGACGTCTTTTGAGGTACTGGTTTGCGCATGTAGCATTCCGTATTCTTTTGAAGCGTACCAGGTGTTGTCGTCAATCAGCGGGAAATTGATCTTCACTGGATCTCTCCCCTTATATTTGATCGTCTCCATCGAATTTTTCCAGCTGTTGTGTTTGTATAGCGTGTCGGTTGATATCACGGCGATTTTAACACCCAGCTTATCAAAATCCGGCTGCATCTGAGCAAGTTCCAGGATCTCAGATGAGCAAACCGGTGTGAAATCGGCAGGGTGACTGAAGAGGATTTTCCACTTGTTACCAAAATCACCCGGGAAGGTGATCTCCCCGTTGGTGGATTGTGCAGTGAAGGATGGTGCATCAGCCCCAATCAAGGGTATCTTCGATGAGGTATTTTCCTGGGACCATGACTGGTTAACAGCGAAAAACAATACTATGGCAATAATGATTCTACTTTTCATGATGTACAGTTTTAATGAATAATTGCATTGATTGATCAGTAGACAACCAAAAAATATGCAGTTATCTACATTTGTGCTCATAAACAACCCGGATCACATTTTGTCAGTGATGCCTGTGAAATATTTCACAGAATTAACTGTCCATTAGGATTTCAATTTGCGCATTGGTAGGTTTAAAACAAAGCGTGGTTCGTAGGCGTGAGAAAGAGGAAACCACAGAGGCGCGGAGGAGTGAAAAGTGATCCCGATAGCTATCGGGAGTGAAAAGTGAAAAATGAAAAGTGAAAGAACTACTTAGGCACTAAGGACTATCATTCGTTATCGAATGATAATTAAATAATTATGGAACAGCATTTGAAAAAAAAATGATGCTGGCGCGCGTCTCCTGACGCGTGACTGATCCACAATTATCATCCGTAATTTTAAAGATACCGGTACATATTATATTATTGACACACGCGCCGGGAGACGCGCGAACATTTTTTTTGTAACTTTAGTCACCATGTCAGACAAATACAAAATATTCGATGGCCATGATGCATATTTTGTCACTTTCACAATTGTGAAATGGATCAAAGTGCTGGATGATGATAATTATAAACGCATTGTACTTGATGCCATCAGGTATTACCAGAAGTATAAGAACCTTATTGTATATGGGTATTGCATTATGCCTAACCATGTGCATATGATCATTCAGGCTGGCGGCAAATTCACAGTATCGGAAATCATGCGGGATATAAAGAAATTTACATCCAGGACTATTGTCAGCAAACTGGAACAAGAAAAACCTGACGGGTATTTAGACATGCTGAAACAATTCAGAGAAACAGGATGGGGATTAAAACGAATTAAAACAAATAAAGTGTGGCAGGACGGTAATAGGGCAAAATTGCTATATTCTAATAAATTCCTTACAGAAAAGCTTTCCTATATTCATAGTAATCCGGTTAAAAAAGGAATGTGTTCTGATCCATGGGACTATACTTTCAGTTCTGCCACCAACTATGCCGAAATGGAATCATTGATTGAAGTCGAATTATTAAGCATCTAGTCAATATGTTGGTGCATCAGGCAGCAGATGAGCTTTTGGCTTGTGCACCGGCAGTGATGTGAATGTGAATAAATCATTAGCAGATTTTCGGCGCGCGCGTCTCCCGACGCGTGCGAGCTTGGTCGTATTATTGACACAGGATTATTTACAGTAAAAACATAAATTATTCCATTAAAATATTACTTTTGTCGGCCATTAGAAATAGGGTTTAAAACCCTTATCTTTGTAATGTTAACAAAAATCTCGTCCTGCATATGCTCTTGATCAATACACTAAAATCACTGCTGGACTTTGTATTCGGAGATGGGTTGCATGTTTTGTTGGGCGGTGGCCTCAGACAGAGCCTGGCATTGGTTTCCGCATTTACGATTACATGGCTTTCCGTTCCCAGCATCGTTAAGCTGGCCGCCGAAAAGAAACTTTTTGATGAACCGGGCCACCGGAAATCACATACACATGCTACACCTACACTGGGCGGCATTTCCATCTTTGCCGGTCTTACCATATCAGTACTTATATTCGGACGCATCCCTGCCTTTCCGCAATTACAATATGTATTCGCAGGACTGCTGGTCATCTTTTTCATCGGCCTGAAGGATGATGTCATGGGCATCTCCCCCTGGAAAAAACTTTACGGGCAGATACTGGCAGCCTTTATCCT
>JBBRWP010000240.1:0-5070 GCA_038249175.1 Acetivibrionales bacterium | reverse complement strand
TCCAATCAGGTAGCAAAAGAGCTGATAGAAAACGGTGAAATCGGAGATATTCTCAGTTTTCAATCTACCTTCGGCCACGCTGGCCCGGAAGAATGGACCGGTACAGCAAACCCTTGGTTTTTCGATAAAAAGATGGCTTTGTTTGGTGCGATTGCGGACTTGGGTATTCACAAAATTGACGTGCTGCATTTCTTAACTGGCCAAAAAACGACACATGTTTCAGCCATGGTTGAAACGCTGCACAAAACCTTTCCAGATGGCTCTGCGATAACGGTTGATGACAATGCGATTTGTATGTTACGACTTTCCGGTGGCGCTATTGGCACTGTTCGTGCTTCATGGACATTTTATGGAAAAGAGGACAATGCCACCCGGCTCTATGGAACAAAAGGAATTCTGCGCATTGACGACGATCCCAAATATGCCTTAATTCTGGAAAAGCGCAACGGAGAAATCAAACGTTATGAAATTGGTAAACTGTCCACAAACGCAGAGCAATTGGCTGGTAAACATGCAAACAGCGGTGTCATTGATGCCTTTATTTCAGCAATTCAAAACAATACTGAGTCTTTGTCTTCCGGAAAAGAAGCCTTATTTGCCATGAAAGCGGTGTTCGGTGCCTTGCGTGCTGCAGAAAAAAATGTAATGGAAGCCGTTTAGGTTGCCAAACAAGTGAACCATCCGCCCTTGCATGATATAATAGCGCTATATTCTTAAAGAGAGGTTCACTTTGGGCATTGTTTATTTTATTGTTGCCATTGTTGCAACATCGGTCGGGGCTTTGGCTGGCGTTGGCGGCGGGGTCTTCATCAAACCGGTTCTGGATACCATCGGCCAGTACAACCTGTCCACTATTGGCCTTTTGTCCTCGTTTACGGTATTTTCAATGGCCATTGTTGCGACACTGCGACAGGTGAAAACAGGATTTGTACTCAGTAAAAGCACCCTGAACATTTCTTTTGGCGCTATTGTTGGCGGGGTGTTTGGCGAATACTTATTTTCAATGTTTCAAGCTGCTCTTCCGGAAATTCTTGCAAAAGGTTTGCAATCTCTGATGCTTGGCTTATTGCTGGCACTCATCTTTTTTAGTGACAGCTTTCCGAAAGCCCATGTAAAAAGTATGCTGGCCTCTTTCTTTTTGGGTGTGGTCATGGGTAGTATTTCTACCTTCCTTGGCATCGGCGGCGGTCCTGTGAATGTTGCACTCATGACTATTTTTCTTGGCATGACCATAAAAACGGCAGCGGTGAATTCTATTTTAACTATTTTATTGGCGCAAGCAGCACAGCTTTTGAGTATACTCATCAGCAGGGGATTTTCTGATTATGATCTTAGCATGTTATGGTACATGATTCCTGCAAGCATACTTGGTGGTTTTATTGGATCCTGGTTGAACAAAAAGCTTAGTGACAAGGCAGTACGAAGGGCATTTTTAACCTTTGTGGTGGTGCTTGCTTTGTTAAATTTCATCAATGCTGCACGTTTTCTATTGGATATCATTTGACCATTTTCCAGTATTCACTAAGGTAACAGAGATGCCGGATTTTTCCTGGCAACACCACGCATACGCGTTTCCATCAAAAGAATTGGCGTATTCCAACGTTTTTTGAGGTAAACTATAAAGGAAGACAAGCCACTCCCTGGTCATTCAGGGGGCATGAACAAAGGGTTGATAAAGAAATGCATGCCACGCGAAAAATTAGACAGTTACTACGCCGTAACCTTGGATTTGTGACAGAGACAGGAGGCTGAAGATGCAAGAGTCCATTACTGAAAAACTAAAGTCGCCTTTTCGGGTTTTACCACAAGGATTTTCTAAGGTTCACCGAATGGATACGCCTTATTTCATTGATTCGTGTCCCTTATAAATTGATACCAGGCAGGTTCAAACCCGTCTGGTATTTTATTACATCTCGACGCTAACTTAACCACCTACCCTCTTTTGCCGTTTGACACCCTGATTATGCTTTCAGGCTGTTGCTGGCTTCCATTTTCTTTTTTCTTATCGTAGACAAGCGCTCTACCAGCGCATTCACCTCACTGCCCATAATCAGCGTGATACTGGAGATATAAATCCAAATCATTAAGATAATAACCCCGCCTAGACTGCCATAATAGACGGAATACTGACCAAAACGCGCAACATACAATGAAAATAGCCAGGAAGTGCCCATCCAGAGAATTGTTGAAAATAAAGCGCCAGGCAAAACTTTTTTGAATCGCAAACGGTGATTGGGAATAACAAAGTACATGAGCGCCAGGATTAGAAAAACAACGCCGACTGGCACGATGACACGCAAAATTCTGCCCAACGTGATAAAGGGTGCCGAAATTTCGAAAAGATGCGCCATTTTATCCAGTATAAAATCTCCTAAAACAATCATAAGAATTTCAGTAAAGATAGAAATAATAATCAGCAGGGTGAAGAGGAGGCTTAGCAAACGCACAAGCCATAATTTTCGCGTTTCTTCAGCTTTATGCGCCATGTTCAAACCTTTTGACAAGGCAAATACACCGGAAGAGGCTGCCCATAGTGCAACAACCATACTGGCGGATAACAGCCCCGGCTTTCGTGTCATCGTAATATCCCGTATCGTGCTGACCACTGTTTCAAAGGCTTCCTTGGGCAGCACTGTTGAAAGTTGCAATATGGCCTGATCGCCAACAAGCACTGTCCGCGAGGCCAAAATTGTCAGCAAAACGACGAAGGGAAAAAAAGCCAGAATCAAATAGAATGAGAATTGCGCCGCCCACTCGAAAACCCGATCTTTTTGCAAACGATCAAAAAACCTGTTAATCATCCCAATCGTGGCTTTGATAGAACGCATCGTTTGCCTCCAAATTCTGCTTTGATGGTGTTTTCTCACAGTTCGAATCCATCCGGGAAAAAAGCCTCTTCCAACATGGCACACAAACAGTGATAGACCGGCAAATGCAGTTCCTGAATTTCAGCCGTGTTGCTGCCACTGACATTGATAAGAACATCCACCAGGTTGGCCATTTCACCGCCGCTTGCTCCTGTAAAAGCCACCGTTCTCATGCCCAGCGCCTTTGCAACATGCAGGGCATGACAAACATTCTTCGAATTACCGGACGTACTGATGCCAAGGAGAACGTCGCCTTTCTTACCGTAACCGTACACCTGTTGCGCAAACACCATTTCTGGATGAACATCATTTGAAAAAGCCGTGGACAGCGCAACGTGCTGTGTCAACGCAATAGCCGGCAATGCCCCTTGCAGGTACTGCGCCATAGGGCCAAAAAGCTCAGCAGTCGCCGCTGGCAAAGGTCTTTTTTTGAAAAAGCCCTTCATCAATTCGCCAACAATATGGTCCGCATCTGCCGCACTGCCGCCATTACCGCATACGAGCAGCTTTCCACCCGTTTCATACGTTTGAACCAATTGAACAAAGGCATCAAAGACTTTGCTTTTGACGGGTTCAAGGCAAGGATAGCGTTTTATTAGACTATCTAAATGTTTTTGTGCGTCTGTGTTTTTGATGGCATCTGCCTGAGATGAACCTGGTTCAGCCTTTTTATACCATTTTTCTTGTGAGACAGAAGTACCGTGTTTTTCACTTTGTTCAAGACCAACCAATGCGGTAATGACAGCCGCATAATCCCCCAACTGTTCACCCAATGCAGCCGGTAAGACCTGACAGACCTTTCTAGAATAAACCAGCGCTTCTTTTTCAATAATTCTTTCCATCGCAGGCCGCAACAGGTGTTCGCAACGCACAAAAATACTGCCGATAACAAATCGCGCCGGGTTCAAAACATCCATGATGATGCTGACTGCTGCACCCAGTTTTTCACCGGCTGTTTCAAAAACGGCTATTGCATCTGTATCCCCATTATTGGCATATGCTGCCAATTCTTGAACGCTGATGACTTCATCGGCCACACCGTCACGCACCCATGCAGGTGTTTTCCCGGCTAGTATCAACTTTTTTGTGTAGGCAACAGCCTGCTTGGCAATACCGTCACCACTGCAAAAGCCCTCCATAGACCCTGCTTTTCCGAAACCGATTGGACCGTCTGCTTCCAAACGAACGTGTCCGACTTCACCACCCATATCCGACACACCATGGATTAGCTGTCCTTCAGCGATAATACCCCCGCCAAAACCGGTGCCCATCGTCAGAAAAACCATATCGTTCACACCTTGTCCAGCGCCCAGCTTCCATTCTGCCAAGGCACAGGCATTTGCATCATTCTGAAGGAAGGCCGGTATGAGAAACGCTTCTTCCAACATTGTCACAAAAGGAACATTTTCCCATCCCGGCAAATGTGGTGGTGATAGAATGACGCCGTTCTGACTATCCAGAGGACCTCCGCAACTGACCCCAATACCCAAAACGGCATCGGTCTGCAGCTGATGCCGCTTAAGCATTTCATGAATGGTTTCAAATAACCTGGATATGGTTTGATCTTTTCCAAGAGATGCATATGTTGGGAATGCAATCCGATCAACGAGTGTCACGCTATGCGTAACATCTGCAAGAATAACCGCACATTTTGTCCCCCCAATATCCAGGCCAATAATGTACTTTCTCATGTGTCGTCCTCTTTCAATCGTTTTTCCATGGTTTCCACCACCGTTTTTATGGCTTTCATACGGGCATAATACTTGTCATTCCCTTCAATCACTGTCCAGGGAGCATTTGTAGTGCCGGTTCTAAAAAGCATTTCATCCACAGCTTCATAGTACCGATCCCATTTCTCACGGTTGCGCCAGTCTTCCTCGGTTATTTTCCAGTTCTTCCATTCCAGACTCTGGCGTTCCTCAAAGCGCTTCAACTGCTCTTCTTTATCAATGTGCAGCCAGAACTTCACCAGGCCCATCCCTGCATCCACCAACTGTGCTTCCATTTCATTGATTTCTCGGTAAGCCCGTTTCCATTCTTCCTCTGTACAGAACTCTTCAACACGCTCAACCAATACACGGCCATACCAGGTGCGGTCCAAAATGGCAACATGACCGGCTTTCGGCAGAACATTCCAAAATCGCCATAAGTAATGATGTGCTCTTTCTAAAGAACTTGGCGCTGCGATGGGCACAACATCATA
>JBBRWP010000239.1:0-5095 GCA_038249175.1 Acetivibrionales bacterium | reverse complement strand
GTAAGGGACAATGGGTTTGTCAGATGTCGGAACTTCCAGCCAGGAGTTGCTGATACTCAGATAACCTGTGGATGGATTGGCCGAATTTTCCGCGTCAGGGCTGGTTTCGAATGAAAAAACAATATCTTCCGGAAGAACCTGTTCTGTTCCAGGCAGAGAAAGTCCGGATTTTAAGGTCACTTGATAAATCGTTCCTGTTTTCAAAGGTTTTTTTGGAACAAAAACCAGTGTTTGTCCATGTGCCTCAAAACGTCCTTCTACCGAAGGTGAAATGGAAAAAGATGAGCCGGGATCCGTGATGCCGGTGTGTGTGAAATAAAGTTCTATGCCTGTATCCACAGGAACGCTGGAACTCCGGTTGGCGGGCAGGGTGCCCATGAGTCCAAAAGCACGCTGCGTTTGAAAAGCAAATGTGATTGTGTCCTGGTCTGAAGCCAATAGATCAAAAAAGTATAGACGGTTCGCTTCAAGGGGCTCAGAAAGATTAATCACAAAGGTTTCCTTATCTTTTCTTTCCAGAACAAATTCTGGCAGTGTTATAGCACTAAGGCTTGTCGTCTCTGTTGTCGAGGGTGTTATGCTTACGGTCCGGTTGCCGTTGCGCAATGTCAACCGCTTTGAAAGGGCCGTTAGCAGGTTTTGTTCTTTTTCAGTGGCAGTACCGGTTCCTTCAAATGCGTTTCGTTCCGTTTCCGGTACGGTCAGCACAAAGGATGTTGCCGGGTTTATACCGGTTTTGTCTGCGTCTTTCGCACTAAGTTCATAACCTTTTCTATAGGATGCTGCACTGGCCTGCATGTTAGGCGAGAATGGATTGCCCAGCCAGAATAGGGGAACGGCCAATGTAAAAACAAGTAGAATTGCGAGTAAACGTTTCATAAGAGCCTCCTTTTGTTCATTCGATACTGTGTATGGTCATATCTTTTTCAGAAAGAGCCTTGCACAAAGATTGTCAATGGGTAACGTAACAGTAAATGCTGAAGGAGCAAGGCCTAGGGTTCAATTGTATTCCTTCATGCAAACAAAACATGTCATCTATTCGGTTTATACCCAATCAGACGAGGCATGCACTAGGTTCGTTCATTTATTTTTCAGAATTTTTACATAAGCGTTGAAAACATCCGGAAAAATGTTGCCAACCAGCAGGGTTGTGGAGTTCCAGAAATTCTTGCTTTATATTAAGGTTGGAAAACTTAAAGGAAAAACCTGAATTTACATAAGCGTTGAAAACATCCGGAAAAATGTTGCTGCCGCTTTTTGGTAGATTGGTCTCTTTTGCCAGTCGCTGAATGTCATTTCCTGACAGACTTGCAGCGTTTGCAGAAAATCATCATGTACATCCAGTACAATGCCTGAGTTGCAAAACCAGACGGCGTTTTCATATTGCAGATAAAAACTACGGAAATCAAAATTCACCGTGCCAACAAGGGCGTTGGTGTCATCGCTCACAATCATTTTGGCATGCATGAAGCCGGGGGTGTATTCGTATATTTTCACACCGGAATGCATCAGACGGCCGTAATGGCTGCGCGTGACGAGGTGTACATACCATTTGTCGGGAACCGAAGGGGTAATGATGCGCACATCCACACCGCTTTCGGCAGCACGGGTCAGCGACTCAAGCATGTCTTCTTCTAAAATAAGGTATGGTGAAGTAATCCAGACGTAGCGATCGGCGGATTCAATCATTTGCTGGCATACCGCCTTGGCCGGGTTATGAGGATTGTTGGAAGGACCGTCTGTAAAAGGTTGATAATATCCTGCTGTCTCAGGTATGTCAGACACCACGGGGTTTCTCCAGTTCAGATACCTGTCCAGGTGGCTGCCGTCATTGATATGCCACATTTGCAGGAAAGCCAGTGTGAGGCTCCAAACTCCTTCGCCGATAACGCGGACGGCCGTGTCTTTCCAGTGGCCGTGTTTGCGGTTCATGTTCACATATTCATCGGCCAGATTCACCCCGCCGGTGTAGGCGGCTTTACCGTCAATGACAATAATTTTCTGGTGGTTGCGGTAGTTGAGGTAGAGGTTGGATACATGACGGAGTATGGGGTTGAAGGTTTTCCATTTTACACCGGCTTCTGTGAGCCGCTTTTTCTCTTTGCGGCTGAGTTTAACAGCGCCAAAGTCATCAATGAGGAAGAGAATTTCAACCCCTTTTACTGCCTTTTCACGGAGAATTTTGGCGACTTTGTCCCACAAAAATCCTTCACTGACGATGAAAAATTCCAGAAAAATGAAGCGTTCCGCCTTTTCCAGGTCTTCACAAAGAGCGTCAAAACAAAAATCACCCAATGGGTAATAAGTGGATTTGTTCTCCGGGTACACCGGGAATCCGTGATGGTGCAGGAAACGCACAATTCTGGCGAGTTCCGGGTGTTCGGCAATACAAGCTTCTGTCCGACTGTCGGCGGTGTTTTCCGGATCCCACAAGGCATTTGTAATGTCGTGTTCCTGTAGACGGCGAAATCGTCGATGATTGGCACGGCCCCATAAAAAATATAAAAACAAACCAAAAACTGGTAACATAAATATAACCAGCAGCCATGCAATTTTATAGGAAGGACTTTCATGACGGTTGACCAGCTTAATAATGGTGAATACACTAAAAATCTGTATGGCAGAATAGATATAGGTTCCGGCGTTCATGAGGGTTCTGGTGAGCCATATAAACAGAAAGATCTGCGCGAAGACAGCCATTACTGCAATAAACAACCGTAAAAGGGCTTCCAGATTTGAATTCTGCTGACGTTTCATAAGGGGGGCTCCTTTGCAATTGTGTCGTATAAAGGGTGCAATGATTACGGTGGCACAGCTTGTATGAGTCGGGCTGCCAATCGATTCTTATTGCTGTTCAGTTTGTGCCAGGCGATCAGAGTAAGTCAATTATATCCTACGCAAAGAAATAGGCAAATGTTTATGGGGAGCATGACTTTTTTTCTTTAGCATAGCATGGTAGAATGGGGAAGAGAAAAATGACTGGTGTGTGGTTTGTACTTTGGGAGGCATGAACATGGGAAAGGTGATGGCTTGGTCGGAAGCCCTATCTGTTGGGGATCCGGAGCTGGATGAACAGCATAGGACACTCATTGAAATGTTTAATACATTATTTTCATTTCTTAACAGGGGTGAGAGCAAGGACAAGATTGGTCCGTTATTGAGTGACCTTAACAGTTATACGCGCCTGCATTTTAGAAATGAAGAACGCCACATTGGACTGATTGCCCATGTGAACATGGAAAAACATTTCCAGGAACATTTGCAGATGGAGAAACAGATTGAAGTGTACCAGGAAATTTTCGCTAGAAATGACAGCGACTTGACCTATGAAATGATTGGTTTTTTGCGGGATTGGATATTAAGACACATTATGCACACGGATATTGAATATAAGCAGAAACCTTGATAGGATAGATACAGTTGCGATATTAAGGAGCATTATGCAAACGGATATTGAATATAAGCTGAAACTTTGATAGGATAGGTACGGTCGCTTCAATAAACCATATGGGACCATAGCTCAGTTGGGAGAGCGCCTGCTTCGCATGTAGGAGGTCGAGGGTTCGAATCCCTTTGGTTCCACCAAGTATAACGATAAAACCCGCACATTATGCGGGTTTTATCATTGTTCAGCTTTATTTTAGAACAAGTATTCTAGCATGTTACTTTTCAAAAGACACTTTCTCTGCTAGCTTTTATAAAACGTGTCCACAGCGTCAAGGGTCAACGTAATGCTGTCTTTCATTGTATAGGGGAGTGTACGACCAGATATTGCTTTATTTTCATAAGAAGCCATTTGAACTGCGTTCAGCTGATAGGGGGTATGATCGGTTGGCGTTGTGTCTGCTAAGACAGCAACAGAAGACAGGATGATGAAGACCAACAGCAATAGGGGCAGCCCTATTTTTTTGTTCATGGAGAACCTCGTTTTCTAAGACAGAACACTACAATCATGTCATTATATTTCTTTTAAAAAAGAAACCAGTGTTGCGGGATCCAAACGGAAATAGGAACCTTCGCCTTCAAAAAAACCATGATTTCGTATCATATGTATGCTTAAATCAGACCAATGAATCGTCATGCCCGTTTTCACATTCTTTAGCAGTGTATTCAGTTTTGCGGCATCATAATGGTCAGCAAAAGGACAGGGAATAAAACCCATAAACTCATCCACTTTGACAGCATAAGTCTGATTGACCGGAAGCATTGCTTCCGTCATTTTTTTGCCGATATCAGTAATTGCCTGCATTTTATCGGCGATTTCTGTTAAAGACATGTCAAGTGTTTTTACAAGGGTACCATCTGACTGGATGATGTCCGACAAGGAACGGGTATCTTTTCCCAAAAAACCTTCCGGGGTTAGTTTTCCGGATTGCATCATTTCCTGAATGGACTGCATGTCTGGTGTTTGTTTCATTCCTTCACCTTCCTTTCATTTTGCTCGAATACAAAAACCTGCTGAAAATACTGTGCATTTTCAGATTTGTACCTGTGCCATTCTCTTCATATTGGCATAAAACTCACTGAAAATGTTGCACATTTTCAGATTTATATCTACTCCATTCTCTTCATATTGGCACAAAACCTGCTGAAAATGCTTCGCATTTTCAGATTTTCACCTCATTATACAACATAAAAACACTAAAACTTATCAAAAAAGATAATGTCATCGGTCATCCCCTTTTTCTTTAGCACATTGATACAGGCATTGATCATGCCGGGGCTGCCGCACAAAAGGCCGTGCAAGCCTGTGATATCCTGTACGTGTTTGTCCACAACCTCTGTAATCAGCCCTTTTTCACCTGTCCAGTTATCATCGGGCAGGGGTGCAGATAAAGCAGGGATGAAGTGGAAGTTCGGGTGATGTTTTTCCAACTCCGTGAAATACTCAACATAGTAAATGTCTTTTTTTGTGACAGCACCAAAAAAGAAGTACAGTTGTTTGTCCAGACCACGTTCAAACGTGTCCAGAATAATGGATCGCATGGGGGCGAGGCCGGAACCTCCGGCAATCATTACATAGCCGTTTGCAGTTTCGCGCGGGTAAAAGTCGCCATAGGGGCCAGTTAATGCAACGGTATCGCCTTCCTTCACG
>JBBRWP010000238.1:0-5122 GCA_038249175.1 Acetivibrionales bacterium | reverse complement strand
TTCAGTATATGAAGGGCGCATGGATAGGCACAAATGTATCTGTATGGACGATGTGTTCTTCAACACTCAAATATGGCGGCAATTACGGACAGGTGTTAAATGATGCAAAAAAAGTGGCAACCAGCGTAGGGAAAGTACTAAGTGCTTTTCTCTCAGCGTCCGGTACCTTGGCCAAACAGGAGATTGGCGAAAGTACGGATTTGAATGGCGGCACACACAAGCTCGCCTTCAAGATGAGTATGTCCGGTATCAAAGGAAGCGTTTCTCAAAAAATGTATGATTTTTCGACGGGATTCCAAAGTGCAGTTGACACCTATTTCCGTATGAACACGCCGAGACTGGGGCTGTATAAAAAATAAGAGAAAAAATCCACACAAATGATTGCACGGAAAGTGACTGTTTTTGTTTATGCTCAATAATGGCCCCTGCAATTAGCAATAAAAATAGTACTTTCATCAATGCTGTAAATCAGTCTGTGTACGTCTGTTATTCTTCTACTCCAATATCCGGCCAATTCATGTTTAAGTGGTTCTGGTTTACCGAGCCCTTCGTTTCCGTTTCTTTCGATATCTTGTATCAGCTCGTTGATTTTCTTCAATATCTTCTTATCCTCAGTCTGCCAGTACAAATATTCATCCCAAGCCGAATCCGAGAACATCTTATTCATCAGCCACCTCAAGTAATTCACGTGAAATGCCTTTTCCAGATTTTAACTGCTCGATAGATATCATAAGCCTGTTATAGTCAACCGGATTACTTCTCACATAGAGATTTTCCAAAAGATTGCTATACTCAGCCTCGGACATCATCACGACATTGTCACCACGTTCCCGGGTAATAATGATCGTCTCAAAATCATTTGCAGCCCGGTCACAGTATTCTTTGAAATGTTGCCTGACATGCGATGCGCTTGTTGCTATCATAAAATCACCTCCTTGCTACATTGTACTATGTTTTGTACAATGTAGCAAGGAGGTTTTATTTTTCCGCCTGGATCATGATGAAAATTTGGAACTAAGAATCGCACTGATTTCATGCACGTGTCAACTACCAATTGTCCGTCATTTTTGAGGCGCTTCCGGGAAACAATAAGGTGGGGTATATGGATTTGTGGTCTGCTGCGCCTGACGGTACCAGTATTACCTGCATTCCGTTTAATATACACGAAAAATGTGCCATCATGTGTTTCATAGCTGGATAATCCATCCAAAAACAGGACCACAGACCTAGCAACCACCCTCATGGGCGCATGCTATCATTCCGCTACTGTGATAAACTGGTGAGGATTATCCACCATGGAGGTGACAGACGTGAATATACGCAAACCTGTCGTATCCGTTTTCATAGGTTTCCTGCTCCTGTGTGCCATGACCTTACCCAACTTTGCTGCGACGACAGTGCTCAAGGAGAAAATGACAGACCCCCGGGTGCTTGTGCTGCAGAAAAATCTGCTCCTGCTTGGCTGCTTTCAAACGTCCGCAAAAACGACGCAGTACTTTGGAACTGTCACGAAAGCGGCAGTCCTCAAATATCAGAAAACATACAAACTCAAGACGGATGGCATGGTGAGTGCGAAGCTGTTTCAGGAGATCGCCGACAAGGCGGCGGTAAAGGCTGTCAAATCCACATTGCCGCCAGCGAAGGCTGTCAAATCCACATCGCCGCAAGCTAACTCCTTATCGAGCAAGATTGCAGGAACATCTGTTGCCCCCGTGCCTGCCGCGAAAAGCACGCCTGCCGCCATAACCACGCCTGCCACCATAAGCATACCTGCTGCCATAACCACGCCTGCCACCGTTCAGACCGATATTGCTTCGGTTTCCCGCGGTGGAGAACGGAGTTTCCTCAGCCATTGGTTCGATGAAGCCCGGTATGTCTTCAAGACGGGCATGGATGCGACGGTTTACGACATCGGTACAGGGAAAACCTTCATCCTCAACTACAGCATGACCAGTGCGAACCATGCGGACTGTGAGACAAAGACCGCCGCTGATACGGAAACGATGCTGGCCATTTGGGGCGGAACCTTCAGTTCCCGGTCCCGACCGGTCATCCTTATCGTGAATGGGCGGGCCTTTGCAGCTTCCGTTGCAGGAAAACCGCATTGTGGACTGGATGCACTGCCCTTCCTTGCAAAACTGACCAATGGCGATGCCTACGGAGATTACGTTGGACGCGAGAATTGTGACAAGATTAAGGGAAACAACATGAACGGCCATTTCGACGTTCATTTCTACAAGAGCCGGAATCACTACAATAATCTTGAAGATCCTTCCCATCAGCGGAATGTACTGGCTGCAAACGACTGGGCGATGGCAAATATGCCGGACGGTGTGTTACCGGTGGTGACGCCAGCACCTGCAGTTGAACCTGCAACCGCTCCTGTTTCTTCCCCTGCACCTGCAGTGGAGTTAACGCCAGTTCCTGCTCAAGAGTTAGTGCCTGCGCCTGCTCCGTAGACAACACCGGTACCTGCAGCGGAGTTAACGCCATTTCCTGCTCGAAAGTTAGTGCCTGTGCCTGCTCCGTAGACAACACCGGTACCTGCACTGGAGTTAACGCAATTTCCTGCAACTGAACCAACGCCTGTTTCTGAAGTGCCGCAAGGTTAACGCCTTCTTTTCAGATAATTCTCTGTCGTACTGGAATTCCTGAAATCCAAGGATAATAAAACCACATAAAGGACATTTTGAGTGAAAATGTGAGGAATGAGTAAACCAGGGAGGTAACCAAACTGATACAAACTGTTTCAAAAGGTTACAATCACGTGCAATCAGTTATGGTCAACTAAAATCTGTTAAAAATATCATAATCGATTTGAATTAGGATGATGATGCTATATGTCAATGATGCAAAATTGACCTACACCATCGATTTCTTGCATACATTTTTTCAATGGTTCTATTCTTTTTTTTGGGTGTGACTTATTCATCTTGTGTTCAGCCATATACAGCAAGATGTTATAAGTATTCGGCAATTTCCTTAAGGTTATTCATAATCCCATTTTGTTATGATGATGTCAGAGTCATCATTTTGTGTTTATAAGGCGTCTTACGAAAAGTGAAAATAACCATGTATAAGCGGTTTAGTCTTCCCCGAAAACACGTTGAATTTTCACCTTGGAATATTCAAATATATGGGCGCTATCGGGTATAAGTCAGGAGAAGAATATGAATCAAGATTTCTGGGATTTTAACAAACCGGTCACCATCTATCATCCCAATATTCAGGAACAGGAACTGGAAAACATGGATGTCAACAGTTTTATCGACGAATGTGTTCAAACCGGTGCTCAGGCTGTGGTGGTAAGTACGGGCGGTATCTATGCTTTCTATTACACAAAAGTGCCCTATCATCACCGGAGTTTTGTAGTAGAGAAGAAGGATTTAATACGAGAAATCACAGAAAAAGCACATGCAGTTGGCTTATTTGTCATTGCGCGGCTGGATTTTTCAATGGTACGCTTTGCGGCAGGAGACGAACATCCTGATTGGCTTCATATTCAGCAAAGTGGAGATCGTATTGTGTACAGTAAAAAGTATTATGCGACCTGTCCGATGTCACCCTATCAAAATGAAGCATTTGCCAAACCAATTATAGAAGAGCTTTTGGTCGACTATCATGTTGACGGGTTTCATCTGAATGCAGAAGGCTTTAATGGATATTGTTTCTGCGAAAATTGCCGGAAAAAATCGGGCTTGAACCTGTCAGGTATCACCCCTGACGACAAACTTGCCTGGCAGGCCTTTGAGCAATGGCGTGGTCAAGCGTTTGCCGATCAGATGGAACGATACGGTAATTGGATGCGATCCATCAAACCAAACTGCCTTTTTATGGCTGAATTGGCTGGACTTGAAAACATGGACTGGATGAAAGATAAGGCATTCCAGTATAGCAAGTTGGATAACGCTTTCTCTCATATTCTGATGGCATCCGGCGGAATAAAGGGTGCCCGCAGTTCCAGGTATTGGGCTGCAATGTCAGCGGATATTGCAAAATGTGCCGGTACACCACTGATTAACCTCAAGTTACAAATGAGAGACATCAAGTTCGGCAAGGCTCTTGTACCGCCAAAAGAGATCCTGATGTGTTGCTATCAGGCCATGGCTAGAGGCTCAGGCTTGAAGATGGTTCATTTTGATCTGCCTCATCATGTACCAGATCGGCGCTGGAGAGGCATTATGCATCAAGTCTTCGATTTTATGAAAAGGCAGCGCGATATGATGGAACATTACAAGGTTCATGCGCCAGTAAAGCTTGTGTGGCCTGAAGACTGGATGACTGGATTGTCCATGGCTTCAGTCGGTAAGCTGGTAGAGGCATTTTCAGGTCTCTATACCGCACTTTCTCAGCGTCATATCCCATTTGATGTAGTGCTGGATACCGATAATCTTTTTGTCTCTGCACAAAAACCAACCGCCGTCATTTTCCCTGTTATGGAGGGGTTTTCTGACAAACTTGCGGATGCAATGAAAAGCTATGTGGAAGAGGGTGGACTTTTGATGCTGGTGGATTTACCGGTTCAAGACATCACCGCCATACTAACCTCTACTAACTCATTGGAACAGCTTCTGGGTGGTGCTTTGCCGAAAGATTT
This sequence comes from Acetivibrionales bacterium, assembly GCA_038249175.1. Taxonomy (GTDB): domain Bacteria; phylum Bacillota; class Clostridia; order DSM-8532; family DSM-8532; genus JAEWSN01. Next base: position 525 of record JBBRWP010000238.1, on the reverse strand, counting down.
CCGCAAACTCGTCTACGTTTTGCCTGATGAATCCCTGAGTGATGATGACGCTTTGTGTGGTCCTCTTCCAGTGTTTTATCACTGCAGGAATCTTTCTGCTTTAGAAGGTGACGGGATGATATGGTCCGCTTATGCAGTTGAAGAGGATTCTCCTGAGGATTTTAGTTTGCTGGAGAAAGGGCTTGAAAAGCTTATGCTGCATCGCAAGACGGGAAAGGGACATCTCATTCTCTGCTCTGTACCCCTTGGCAATATGATTCATGAAATGGGTCATGGTGACTTTTCCGTACTGATAGAGAGAACGCTTGCTGCTGCAGGAGTTTTTCCCTGCGAAACCAATGCTCCCAGCACTGTGATGATCACTTTGGCTGAATCAACCAGCGGATTGATCGTAAACTTGCTGCAGACAGCTGGTACGGCACCAATGAATGACATTGTTGCATCTGCCCCCATTTGTTGTATCGTTGCATGTGCCAAAGCAAATACGGTTGATTTTTGTCAACCCTGCGCTGAACCACAATCCTT
>JBBRWP010000237.1:0-5154 GCA_038249175.1 Acetivibrionales bacterium | reverse complement strand
TTTGCAGGGGTCTTTTTTGTTGCGCTAAAAAATGATGCGTTTGGCCTTGGAGAACAGTTTCGCCCACAACTAAAAGAAAATCCAATACTGCGGCTGGCGTTGCCAAAACTTCCGGATGATTTCGATGCCGATGCACCAGAAAACCTGTCCCCCGATGAAATTCGAAAAAAATATGAGGAATACCGTGTTCTGACAGCAACTTTGAAAAGCAATTTAGATGCCGCCAACACCAGCATTGCGGCTTTGGAAGCCGATAATTTGAGCATGAGTGGCATCAGCGCTGAGGCAGAAGCGGCGGCGGAATCCAATGCAACAACCTTGGCAGCCATCGATGCCCGGAGGGCAGAACTCGAAGTCCTTTCTCTGGCTGTTGCAGAAGCGGCGGCCAAAGGAGACACTGGCGGGTTCAAACAGTACTTTGAAAAGCTGGATCCGGAAGCGGCGGCTGAGATATATAAAACCATTTTGAGCAGCGAAGCCACAGAAGCATTTGCAAAACAGGCAGCAAGACCTTTTGAGGTGATGGACAGGAAAAAGGCTGCTGAGGTGATGAAAGAATTGTGGACAAAAGACAAACCACTCCTCATTGCCATTGTGGCAGCCAATAAACCCCAGACACTGGCGGAAATTATGGCGGAAATGGATGCTGTATTGGCCGCAGACATTACACAGAGTCTGGCAGACTATCGAAAAACGCAAGCACAGAAGTGAAAACAGCCGTGAATGGCTAGGACAAGAGGTATAACCATGAGTGAATTGCAACAAACAAAAGGAACAAACAACAAGGGATCGATGGCCGACCTGATGATCCAACGCTTCGGGGCTGCCGACAAAGACGGCGGGTCGCTGCATTCGGGTACGACATTGCGAACAGCCAAAGAAAACGGCTTTTCTGCGCTATTGTCCCGTTTGTCTGCCGGACCCAAACAAACGGGCGCTTCTGAAACTTCTGAAGCCACAAAGTCCGTGCGCAGCATGAAGCTATCCCGTGTTGAAGGACAACAAACGGTACGCAGTTATGCCGATACCACGGCACAGCAGCGGTCAGTTAATGGGCAAACGGAAGATGAGATGACAAGCAAGCCGGCGAGCAACAAGCCGACAACTGGAGAAGTCGAAGAGGGCATGAAGCAGCTTGAAGAAAATGACGAATCAGCAGCGGTCAAGGAAAAAGACAATGCCGATGTGACGATTTCACCGGATTTGCAGGTGCTTCTGGATTTTTTAAGTGAATTACAGGCACAACTTGAAGTGCTGATGACAAAACAGACCGATGACAGCCAGACAACAGACAGTAACCTGCAGCAGCCAATCCTTATATCCGAAGCCGTTCAAGTGGATAACAGCCTTTTGCAAGCCTTGCAAACCTTGATTCAGAAATTGCAAACAGGAGTAGAAGGCGCGACAGAAAAGGCCGAACCACTCTTGCAGGAAAGCACTTTTCTGACAGAAACAACAGCCCTTCAAGGTAAGGCACTGCTGGCACTGTTTCAAAAACTGGGCATTCCCCAGGATACCCTTGAAAGTGCAAAAGCGACCATGGATATCAGTGCCCAGCTCACAGCCCAGCTTCGTGCCCTTGCCGCCGGTCTGAAGGGCGTACTAATGCCGGAGGCGGAAGTCAAAACACCGGAACTATTGCCTGATGTACCCGTGGTGCAGACGGAAGAACCGGCACTTGCACAAAATACTTTGCAGGAACCTGTGAAAGAAACGGATAAAAAAACAGCGCCGACGGAAAAAACCGTGACAGTACCGACACTGACAATGCATCAAATCGTAACCACGGTGCTGTCACAAACATTTTCGAATACCGGCGGCCAAACCTTCGCCGCAGCCGAACGCCTGGCAACAAATAATTTCATGAGCGAAAGCGCTGCGGTGAAACAGAGCAATTTTTCGGCCATGTTGGAGCAGATGAAACCGGAGTCCGTGACGGGTCAGATTACCAGTAAGCTCCATGTGTTGGCTGAAACCGGGCGGCATGAAATGGAGCTCTCCTTAAAACCTGAAAGCCTTGGCAAGATTAATTTGAAACTGGTGGAAGAAAAAGGGCAGATTTTGGCCCGCTTTACCGCAGAAAGCGAACAGGTGAGGGCCATCCTCGAAAGCAATATGCAGCTGCTGAAGGATGCGTTGGAGAAGAACGGTTTGCAGGTGCAGCAGTTGAGTGTATCGGTGGGGGATAAACAGAAAGAACAAGACCAAACACACCCTAATGCGCACAAGGCCGGACAGGTTGGGAGGCGAAATGGCATAGCCTCAGGAGCCGATGAAACCGTTGCCGGAATCGCAGAATCATCCGGAAAACTGCGGGCTTACCTGAATGGACCGGATTCCACCATTAACTTCAAAGTCTGATGAACATATCGAGTGGAAGCGGGTTGTTAGTCGGAAAACAACCGGAAGATACGCTTCAAACCAACCGGTAGGATACGCTTCAAACAAAACCTGCAGGTTGCAGAACAGGGTATGCCCGGAAGAGAATGAAACACGTCATAAGTTTTTGCTGGCAGCCGTTTTAGGCGGAGAAGCCGGAAGACAATTGAAAGAAGGTATAGAGATGAGTGAAGTCAGTGCTGTCGGCACACAAAAAACCATAGACCAGATTGTAGCCGCGAATGAAAAGAATAAAATCGGTAAACGCAACACCGGTGAACTGGGCAAAGATGATTTTTTGCAGCTCCTGATTACCCAATTGCAACATCAGGACCCAATGAACCCGTCCAGTGATCAGGATTTTATTGCGCAGATTGCCCAATTCAGTTCTCTGGAACAAATGAAAAACATGAGCACCTCCATGTCCTACCAGCAAGGCTTTTCCATGATGGGAAAATTCGTTTCTGCTGTCATCACGGATGATGTGACCGGAAGCAGCCGAACGGTCAGTGGTCAGGTTTCGGCCGTGAAAATGGTAGAAGGCAAGGTGAAACTGGTCATCGGGGAAGAAGAAGTGGATATTGATCGTATTGCCCAGGTGTCCGACGACGCACAGGGAATTGGGGGTGCTGTAGATATTAATAAATACAACAACCTCATCGGTCTTACCGGAAAGTTTGAAATGACGGACAACAATCAAAAAACAACAAAAGTCGAAGGGATTATATCCAGAATTGCAAAAACAGATGCCGGAGCCATGGCCACTTTGGATGAAGTCAGCCTGACGCCGACACTCGACAAAGGCGCTTTTGAAAGCATCGAAGCCTACCTGGAAGCGATGACAGGGAAGTCGGTCTCCTTCCGGGTGAAGGATGCCGTCACAGGGGCTGACTTATCAGTGAGCGGAACGTTGCGGGAACACACCATCAAAGAGGATGGTACGGTATCGGTCATAGCAGACGGTGTTCAAGCATCCGTGGATAAAATTGTTGCCACCAGAAAAGTGGATTTATTCTCTTCGGACACCTTGCTATTGGCACAGATATTAGAACAACTACGCAAAAATCAAGGCATAAGCACAGAAGAATCTTCTGACGGGAACACAACAGAACCGGTCACAGAAGTTGTTGAATAAAGGAGGAAACCATTATGATGATGTCTATGTTTTCCAGTGTTTCAGGCCTCAAAGCCCATCAGACACGGATGGATGTTATTGGCAATAATATTGCCAATGTCAATACGGTGGGCTTTAAGGCCAGCCGCAGTACTTTCGCGGAAATGTTCTCACAAACCAGTAAGGGCGCAGGATCTCCGGATCAGGCAACCGGAAGGGGCGGAACCAACCCGATGCAGATCGGTTTGGGCATGAAAATCGATGCCATTGATGTTTCCATGGCCCGTGGGAGTATTCAACGTACCGACAGCCCCACCGATCTGTCCATTGAAGGCGAAGGCTTTTTTATCGTGCGCGGCGGAGAGGGTGGGGCTTATACGTTTACCCGTGCCGGAAACTTTTCCATAGACCGCCTTGGTAACCTTGTCACCTCTGAGGGGTCGAATGTCTACGGTTGGATGAAGTACAGCATGACAGATACCGGATATGAGTTTGATACGCAGGAACCCATCAAGGCCATTAATCTATATGAGGATGAATACAACCTCAGCAAACGTATCATTGCCGCACAAAAGAGTAGCGAGGCGGTCTTGGCAGGGAATCTGGATGCGACCAATGCGCCGCTGAATACAGCAATAGCCGTGGATGACACTGCACTGTCAACGCTTGCAGTTACGCTAGACGCAGTTAATAGTACCGGTGCCGCTACACCGGACGGTATTCCTGATGTGGGGGGTAAAAACCTGGCACCGCAATTTATTGTGCCCATTAACGTATATGACGAGTTGGGCAATGCCTATAAAGTAAATGTGAATATGTGGAAAAATACCGTATTGACAACCGGGACGACAGCAACAACACAACCTAAGCCAATCACCTCTTGGTATTACACAGTCTCCGGAGGGGACAATGCGACTACCGGGGCTGCATTGCCCGCCAGTGGCTTCATTGCCTTTGATGCAACCGGTAAAATTGTGACGTCGAATGCCGCACTTTTTAATACCATTCCCAAGGTTACTATCACCCCCAATGCCAGCACAGGCGCCCGCGCCTTTGATGTGGATTTGAACCTAAAGCAGCTATCCATGTATTCGGACGACTCTTCGGTAAAACCCTTGCGCATCGACGGTTATCCCCCGGGAACCCTGGTCACTTTCAGTGTCGGTTCTGACGGTATTCTTACCGGTGTGTATGACAATGGACGGCAACAACCCCTTGGCCGCCTTGGTATGGCGACGTTTGCGAACCCGGCCGGCTTAGCGAAAGTCGGCAGCAACCTGTTTATGTCTACATCAAACTCTGGAGAATTCAGTCAGGCTTCGATACCTGGCTCTGATGGTGCCGGCACCATTGTTCCAGGAACTTTAGAAATGTCCAATGTTGATTTAGCCAAGCAATTTACGGATATGATTATCACCCAGCGTGGTTTTCAGGCTAACAGCCGGGTCATGACCACTTCAGATGAAATCTTACAGGAACTGACCAACCTGAAGCGATAGGGTAGTGGAATACAGTGAACAGGAGATAATTAGCGGATGAAAATCTGAAAATGCGCAGCATTTTCAGCAGGTTTTATGCGAACTCGCCGAGGACGCATGGGTATAAATCTGAAAATGCGCAGCATTTTCAGCAGGTTTTATGCGAACTCGCCGAGGATGCAT
>JBBRWP010000236.1:0-5158 GCA_038249175.1 Acetivibrionales bacterium | reverse complement strand
TGGCCTGGCTGCAGCATGGCAAAGGCAATGTACATCATCCCTTTGAGGCATGCAGTGGGGACATTCGGGTCTGCGAGTGATTGCCCCCGCAGCAATTGATAGTCAATGCCGACTTCGTGCGCAATGCCTGGTTTTACTTCACGCCAATTTAGTTTTACCATAAAGTCCTCCATTCGTTCGGTATCTATGGTTGTTTGTAAGTGATGTATGCTGAAAATAATATGTCCGGCCTTATGACAAGCCAGATGACCGGTCAAATTTGTTATTTAGATTGTGTCCGTGTTTATTCAAACACGTCTGCATGTGGGAGTGTTAGTCTTTTTTCCAGGGATAACGCATTTTCCCCCAGCCGTATCCTGCTTCCGGTGAATTGTCCTCCGGCATACCCGGCAGGATCAAACCGCCATCAATTTTCAAAGTTGTTCCGGTAATATAACCGGCCTGGTCAGAGCAGAGCCATGCCACCGCATAACCGTTTTCCCGAGGGGTTCCGAAACGTCCAAGCGGAATTTTATGGGCATAGCTGGCGTGGAGTTCTTCATCTGAAAAAGTGCCGCGAACACGTGTTGCACCAGGTGCCACGCAGTTCATGCGTATACCATAAGGGGCCAATTCTGTTGCCATGGATTCTGTTGCACGGGTTAAGCCTGCCTTGGCTGCACCGTAAAGAGCATCTTCCGGATAACTGCGAAATGCACGTGTCGATGTAATATTGATAATGCTGCCTTTTATGCCATTTTTACGCATAAAACTGGCGGCAACCTTTGCACATAGAATCGGTGCGCGGAAGTCCAGTCCATAAACAAAGTCCATGAGGGCTACTTCTGTTGTAAATAGCGAATTGTGTTTTGTAAGACCCGCATTGTTCACAAGCACATGTAGCGTTCCGAGATCTTCAATGGCCTGTTTTGTCACTTTTTCAGGCACATCCGCATTTTCCAGGGATGCCTGATAAACAAAGCAGCGGCGGCCTAAGGCTTCAATATCACGTCGGGTTTCCATGGCTTCATCCAGCGCAGAAGCGTAAGTGAAGGCTATGTCATAACCCTGCTCGGCCAGGACAGTGGCAATACCTTTTCCGATACCCCGGCTGCCACCGGTGATAAAGGCACATTTTGTGGTATTTTTTGTATCCATAAGTTCGTTGCCTTTCTTTTGCTTTATACTACGTACTCATGTCTTTCTTTTGATTGAACCTACGTAATCATGTCTTTCTTTTGATTTAACCTATGTACCCATGTCTTTCTTTTGATTGAACCTACGTACTCATGTCTTTCTTTTGATTGAACCTACGTATTCATGTCTTTCTTTTGATTGAACCTACGTATTCATGTCTTTCTTTTGATTGTACCTATGTACCCATGTCTTTCTTTTGATTGAACCTGCGTACCCATGTCTTTCTTTTGATTGAACCTATGTACTCATGTCTTTCTTTTGATTGAACCTACGTAATCATGCCCGTTTGAGTTTGTACAAGCGACTTTACTGAGGTTGAAAGGGTTTTTTATACACCCTGAACCACAGCAAATATTCATGGGGCAATATTCTAAAAGTCGTTTTGCAAGACGCTATAAATCGCCTATGGCTGATGCGCCGTGCCATCAGGCAGACGTGTTTGCGTCCACTTGGTTACACCACCGTCACATGGATATTTTGCAGCCAGTTTTTCATCCAAATCGATGCCGAATCCAGGCTTGCCATTCAAATAAACATAACCGCCGCGCTGTTCCGGGCAACCGGGGAAGACTTCCAGCAGCACATCGTTGATGCCGGACCATTCCTGAATGCCGAAGTTTACGGAAGCAAAATCGAGATGCACATTGGCTGCATGTCCTACGGGAGAAACATCGCCCGGGCCATGCCATGCGGTGCGAATGCCATTAGCCTCGCAAAGGGTCGCCAGTTTTCTAGCCGGTGTGATGCCGCCGATTTGGCTGATGTGTACGCGGATAAAGTCAATGAGGCGGTCGGCAATCAGTTGTTCCCATTCGTGCGGGTTGTTGAACAATTCCCCTTGCGCCAACGGAATGGCACACTGCGAACGTACTTTGCGGAACCATTCGCCCTGCTCGGGAGAAAGGATGTCTTCAAGGAAAAACAGGCGGTAAGGTTCCAGTGCTTTGGCCAGTCGCATGGATTCAGAAGGAGCAATGCGCTCATGGACATCGTGCAGAAGTTCAATATCGTAACCCAGTTCTTTTCTTAAATGCTGGAACATGGTGACTACGGAACGGACATAGCTGTCCGGATCGTAGTAAACACCATCGGCAGAACCTTCCGGCGCGAAATCACGGACAGATTTGCCGCCATAGCCACCCCACTGCACACGCACATGGCGTAAACCTTTGGCCATGAATTCCCGAACTTTTTCTGTAAGTTCTTCTAAAGTCGGCGCGTCGGCGTGCTGGTAAATAGCGGCTGCCTCGCGGCATTTACCACCGAGTAAATCATAGACAGGCATATTGGCCATTTTCCCCTTAATGTCCCACAAAGCCATGTCTACGCCGGAGATGGCGTTGTTTTCAATCGGTCCGTTACGCCAGTAGGCATTGTGGTTCATGGTTTGCCAGATGTCTTCGATCTGGGAGACGTCCCGACCCACCAGGAGTGGCTTCAAGTAATCGTCAATGAGGCAGGCAACAGCCTTGTGTCTGTAGGCGAAGGTGGAGCAGCCAAGGCCGTATAAACCCGGTTCACTCGTTTCTACTTTCACAACAATGAGGTTGATCCCCGCCGGAGCGGTACAGATGGCGCGGACATCTCTAATAAGTACTGGCATGGAAGTGTCCTCCTTTTGCTTTGACATGGTGTCGTTATTGGGTGTATTTATTTGTTTCTCCTCTAAATCATATCCTTCCGGAGCCTGTCTTGCAATGATGCGTTCATACTTATATTTGTATTATTATAACTTTTTTGTACCTGCGAGGAGATTTTTCACGAAAGCAAAAGGAAAAGACAGTGACATGATGAAAACCTGTGTATAATTGAAAAAACAGCATCAATAGGGGGAGCAACATCATGCAGCAATCCAATGGAATGTCATCGAAAGAACGATTACTTGCGGCGATGCGGGGCAAAGAGACGGATCGGATGCCATGGGCGCCGTTTCTTGCCTATTGGTGGGAAGCACAACCGGAAGCTTTTCAAGAAAAAGGAGCAACCTCTTTTCTGAAAAGTATAGGCGCCGATCCGCTTTTGCGTGGGGGGGCACAACTATATAAGATAAATTTTACCGGGGTAACAGTAACAGAAAAAATCAATGGTAAAATTAAGCAAACAACCTTTTCCACACCTGTGGGTGAGCTGGTTCAGGAACATACATATGTGTCAAGAGGGAATACCTGGTTTCTAACAAGGCACCCGGTACAGACATCTCAGGATATGAAGACTTTACAATGGATGAATGAAAAGCTGACAATATCTCCAGACATGGATCAATACAACAAAGATAAACTTGCCTTGGGTGATGCCGGTCTCATCGTACCCATCATCGGAACAAACATGAAGACTTCTTTTCAATCCCTCATTGAGCATTGGGTTGGGACGGAAGAATTAACGTACATGATAGAGGACGAACCGGAAATTGTGGAAGAATGTCTTGCAGTGATGCAGAACCGTTCAATGGAAAGTGTTCGTATATCTGTTGAATCGGAAGCAGAAGCTTTTATTTTCTGGGAAGATTCCTCAACAACCAATGTGTCACCAAAATGGTTCAAGCAGTATGTGTCACCTGAGATTTCGGAATGGGCAAACATCATTCATAAGAACGATCAGTTATTAATACACCATGCCTGTGGGCATTTAAGAGATTTGCTTCCGTTAATGGCAGAGAATAATGTGGATGTGATTGAGTCTATTTCGCCGCCGCCAACGGGCAATATTGAACTCTGGGATGCACGAAATTTGCTCCCTGAGGGGGTTCGCCTGATTGGTGGGATAGAGCCGACGGCTTTTTTGAACCTGTCTATGGTTGAACTTGAAGTCTATGTGAAGCACTTGATGGATAAAATGGGCAAGAGAAATTGGGTTTTAGCAAACAGTGATAGCTGCCCGCCGGGTGTCAGCATTGAAAAGTTTGAAAAAGTGACTGAAATTGTTAGGGCGATGGCTTGAATATTTCGTACGACATGATATGATGAACTGTATAAATCGTACGAAAGGAAAACAAAGATGGACGAAATGAATAATGTTATTACTGCAACAGAATTCAAGAATAATCTAGGCAAATACATTGAGTATGCCATTGATAACCACCAGGTGATTATCACAAAAAATGGTCAAGCGGCAGTTAAGTTGTTGCCCTATATTACAGAGATGGATCAATACTGGACAATTAAGGAAGAGGCAGCAGTTTATCATTTTGGCACAGATTTGCTGTCCTATGAAGAGTTTCTTAATATTGCAAAGGACACAGATCAGCGCCTTGAATTTTTGAATGGTGAGCTGATTGTTATGGATGCACCATCGAAGAATCATCAGGAGATATCCGGAAATTTCTATGTCGCTTTTAGGCAGTATCTGAAAGGAAATCCTTGTAAAGTCTACTACGCCCCTTTTGATGTCACTTTGAAAAAATATGATGTTAAGAACAAAAAGTGGATGAAAACACCGGATGTGTTGCAGCCCGATTTGTTAATTGACTGTGATGATGATGAGAAAACAAATGAAAAAGGTAAGTATATGGGCGTTCCGAAGCTGGTAATCGAAATACTGTCACCCGGCACCAGGTCAAGGGATATGATTACGAAGTTGAACACATACATGATTTCAGAAGTGGAAGAAGCATGGATTGTTGATCCTGATAAACACCAGGTGCTGCAGTATATATTTGAAGCCTTTGGCACCAAAGCCTACAATGTTTACAGAGAGGAGGAAGTGATTATCAGCCCTGTTTTTGAGGGCTTATCCATTGCATTGAAAGATATATTTGAGGTGTAATTATCAACTAGATGAACCATTGTACAGTGTGGTACATCTCATCATGCTATATATCGTCGAAATTGCAGAAACGATCGCCACGCCCCCGCTTATCACAAATGAAGCCACTAACATCATCGGTATCGACCTCGGTGTCAATAATTTTGCTACCATCTCCAACAACATCGGTTTACCACCAATTGTTTTCAAGGGTGGCACAATGAAAGCGCGTAACCAATGG
>JBBRWP010000235.1:0-5182 GCA_038249175.1 Acetivibrionales bacterium | reverse complement strand
GAAGGACTGATCAGCTTGATCGACCGGGATGGCTGGGATCACTGCTTTGGGCTGCACCGGCTGCAGTTTTTCCAGGGCGGTCATAAAAGGCTGCTTTAAGTCACTGTAGGTAACGTAGGCACCTCCGCGTAAGGGATACAGATATTTGACCCGTTCCAACACATCGGCATAAGGGATGGCATGGGGAACCAGTTGCCACCCTGCCTGATAGTTGACGATTTGACCGGGTTTTTTATCCGGATGACCTGCTGCCAGCAAATCATTGGTATCATACACGGCCTTTTCTACCCGGTCCCAGCGACCGATGATGCCATCTACAGTAGATGGGGTATAAAGCTGGTACCACTTCTTTTCCATACGCAAGGTTACCCCATCCAGGGTAATGGCCGGAACACCGGCAGCATTACGAAACACGCCAAAAGGTGGTGCAGGCGGTGCCACAGGCCTTGTGGTACCGGCATCCGACTGGGTGATGATCACCTTAGCGGAGGGTTCCGACGAAAACAATGTGGTCACATAATTGCCATTTTCATCAGGCAGCAAATACTGTTTGTTGGCTGCAATAGATACATAATAGGTCTCATTCGGTAACAGACCGGAAATTGTGTACTTATAACCGATCACCACACCGGTGTTCGCATCCTTTATCTCGTTCGCCGCCGTCATGGCCACGCGTGTGGCAATACGTGTGGATGGCTGCGGATTCAGCACCTCATCCACTTTCTGCGTCATATAAATATCGTAGGTGATGTCAGAATCCACCTGTCCGAGCCCGTTTCTCGGTGCCAGAAACAAGAGTGTGGCTTCTGTTGGCTTTAGCAAATCTTCAAAGAACAGGGGCGGGTTGGCCCCCGGAAAATCGGAGTACAAGGGAGATTCCGGTTTTTCCGGTATGGTTTCTTTGAGCTCCACATAAGCATCAGAAAGGAAAAAGACTTTCTGGTTGGGGTCATCCTTCATGGTGGCGGTGGCTTCAACCTTAAAACTGTAGAGATGGGTATCGGTTTTCGGCACGGTGAGGTAGTAACTGTTCGTATTGGGGATGGTGGCCATGTTCAGTTCTGTAGCACTGTCGTTGTCGGTCTTCCTGAAAAGACTGTACTCCACCCTGCTGAATAAGTCGCTGGCAATAGGGTCCCAGAAAAACTTCCAGATAACCGCATCTTCTGTATAACCTACTTTTTGGGCAAACAAGAGAATACCCGTCTGAACCGGCGGCGTGGTCGGAATATCGGCCGGCTTCACGACAGAAACACCGGTTGGAGGCAGGGGTACCACTTTAATCACATATTCACGCCCGGCCGAAGCGCCTGTCCAGATATACTCCAATTTTCCTGTTGTGGCATTGACGGTGATAGGGCTGCCCGGGGTTCCGATATCTTTGCCCTGGATAATGGGGATGTTTGGCGGCTGTGAAAAGCCACGTGTCTCGGAAATGAGCAGTTGATAATTGATGCGACCGTCGATGTCCCAAACGTCGTCCCAGGTAACACGGATGTCATTGGTACCGGAAACACGGGAAGCATTGACCTTCAAACCAGTCAAAAAACGCGTGGATGCCGACCTGGATGAGGTAGCCGTGAACTGGCCCATGTCGCCATATTTATAAGAAGCCGTTCCGTAAACATTATATATCGTGCCTGTTTCCAGTTCCGGGCTGATATCAATGGCAGAGTCCATCTGTGTGGTGGTGGATGGCAAATCTACCTGACGTGCCTGCGTCAGTGTCCCCGTTTTCTCCACTTTTTCAAAGAAAAAGCTTTGGGTTGGTGAAACAGCCCCGGCCGGATACGTTGGCGCTGTCCATTTAAAACGTGCATACCAGCTTTTTCCGATGCCTTCATCCCGGTAACTGTTTTCATCCACAACCAGATTTCTCGGCGGCGATGGCGGCGGGTCAACGGCAAACACCGCCATGGGAAGGAAACTAAACAGCAATGCCTGTAAAAGCATAAGGGCCAATACTCGTTTGCCGATGGTTTTGAACTTGTTGGTACTTTTTTGTTTTTTCCTGTTCTGCATCGATATCCTCCGGAATTTGTCACTATGGAAACATTCTTTAGTTGTTCAAGCTCCTTGCTATTCTCTAAAAAACAAATGTTTTTTTGCTGCAAAACCATTTTTGCCTCGCTCTAGGAAAAGATCATTTTACTGAAAGAATTCCAACCTTTTTCTATAAAGACCGGCGCAGGCACTCTGTTATTTTCCAAGCAAATCAAACGCTTTTTGCACCATTTCCATCAGGTTGCCAACACTTTCTTTGCCGCTAACATCAAACTGTTTCCGGCTGTCAAGGTTTCCCATACCAAGATCCAATCCAATCACTACCGGCTTTTGCAGGTTCGGCAAAACTTGCGAAAGGTTAGCAATCGCCGGAGTTTTTACCGGTTTGATGTTGTTCACATCCTCACCGATTCCCTTGCTGTACAAGAGAACAGTCCAGGAAAGCCCCCGCTGCTTGTCCATCGGGCTTAATAGGGTTCTGGTTTGAACCACATCTTTTAATCCCGTAGCCGCGATTTTTTGCGACATGGTTAAGCCCCTGCCCGAGCCTGTCGTTTCTGTCAGAAGTTCATACAACAAGACCGCTTCCTGTCCTGTAACCGTGTTTGTCGGATAGATGGGTTTTACCCCAAAAGCATAAGCCAGGTCGTAGCGACCGGCAATGGTCGTGAGCCCCGGCCAAGTTGTACCGCCCAAGCCTTGGACATTTTTCGTGGATGCTATCACACAGGCATGGGGACCGTCCACTCGGAAAGCCGCCAGAGAATCCGTAAAGGCACGCATTCCCGTCGGTTCTTTCCATGTACTTGTCCCAGCCGGCAATATCAGTGGCAGTATGCGGCCATTATCATAATTATATTGCAAACGCCACAAAACACCGCCTGGATATTTTTCAATATTGGCTTTTTGAACTGCAAACGAGGCAACCCCGCTCCCGCCGTCCAGAAGGTCTTTCAGATAACGGGACATCTCTCCCTCCACCTTGCTGACCAGATCACCAACGGTATCCAGGAGGTCTGTATGAATTTTGTAGGTAAACGACACCGCATTCTTGTCCAGTGCGTCCCGTTCCCTGTCCAAAAGCCCGTAGCGGAAGGGTCCCTTTGCTGTCGGATTTTGAAGTATATCGTGCACAATGGTCTCAAGTGAACCTTTTCCATAGCGTGAACCGATCGTTTCTGCTGAAAAAACATAGGTTTTTGAAGCAGGTGAGTACAAGGATGAAAGGGCAACCGACGGTTTTTCCAGCCGCTGCACACGGATGCGCAGCATGGTTTCTTTGACCTGCGAAGAGGCGACTTTTTGTTTCATAGCCTGCAAATCAAAACTACCCTTTGAAATCAGGTACTCTGCACCACCAATGCGTATCAAAAGCTTTCCGTCCACCCTGTGGATGGTTTCCAGAACCTGTTCCGGTACGGTCACTTCGTACAGTGCGGCATGATCATTTTCCGCATCCAGCGCAATGACCTGAGACGCACCCGGGTCACTCTCCAACATGGCCTGTACACGGTCCCCCTTCAAAAGGACACGGACGGCGTTGTTGGCACCCTTATCGACCACCCAGTAGGGCTTCTTTGAAAGACTTTCCGATTCGGCATCGTAGAGCGACACGATATTCTCCCGGTCTTTTTCCCTGTCATAATCGGTTTGGGAGAAGTCCGTACGTGTACTCACAGGGCCGACATGCAGGGAGTCTGCTTTTTGTACCATATCGCTGTCGGTGACGGCCACAGATGGGTTGCGCGCCCACAGACGCACATAGTAGATGCTGTTGGTGACAAGCGGCAGGCGTTCAAAGGTGCCGTCTTTTTGCTGCGTTAACATGCGGGAAATGCGGGCATAGACCATATAACGGTTCGGATTGTCTTGAATCTGGGCATTGGTTCGCTCGGTGTAATACTGCGTGCGATGCCCTTCGGCATCCTCAAAACCCACATCCGAAATACCGCTTGCAGAATAAATGAGTTTTGTATAAGCCACTTCATTTTCTCTGCGCGCTTCTAAAAAATACTGGTAGGCATCTTCCCCTTCAAAACGTACTTCCACTTCATGCAGGGCATCCCGGGTACGCCGCGTAATGGGCTTACCGGGTGCATCTTTCCAATATGTCGCCGGCGTTGTGGCACCGGCGTCGTACCATTTGGCATCCGGCGGGATGTGCCGCAGGCGGAAATCGTACCATGTGTCGGAAGCAAGACCCCTAATCCGCCAATAGTAGGTATCCCCGTTTCTGATCAGACTGTATTTATCCCGAGACAAAATTTTGTAAGCTGTATCAGGCTCCAGGGTCTGTTTCATGTACACTTCAAAATTGGACGGATCGCCTTTGGGCAGGGTAGATGAAACGGTAAAACCGACTTCGATGTCCCGCAGTACTTCAAAAAGCTCCGGTGCCTTAACGGTTGGTGTGGTTACCGGAATGGTCATCCAGCGGCTTGGCGGGGGGGTCTGGAGACCTCCGACCAGAGTACCACGACTGCGCACGGCGCGCAGGCTGAAGTAGTACTGGGTGTTTGGCTCTAAAAATCCGTCCATGGGGAATAGCACTGCCAGGGTGTCGGCGTTCAATGTCAGGTTCAGGCCGTTTGCCATGGCCGTACGAGAAGCGGCAACGTTCAGCGGAATATATAGGGCGTTCCCACTGACCAGGTTCGGTGTACGGGTACGGTATTCAGCCAGAAAGTCCAGCAATTGCGTGTCTGAGGCATAATCATCCGGATCCGCATCCGGGTCCGGAACCACAGAAGTGACCATCATTTCATAACCCACATCCTCTTCCTTATGCATCCACTGCATCACCACAGAGGCATCCGTTAACAGTGGCAGGCCGTCTGAACCGGAAGCTACAGAAAATTCCGTCGGTGCCCGCGGGTTACGGGTAATGCCATCCAGGCTCACCAGGTCCATTTTCGGCGTGGTGATGGATTTGACAGCGGTGTCCAGTGTGTTGCCCAAACTCGTCACAACAGGTGCCGCAGCCCCATCAGCCCATTCTGAAACCAGCAGATAGGGATGGGCTTTGATGTAATAAGTCGTGTTGGGCAAAATCTTTTCAGAACCCGGATCCGGATTGACGTCCGGGTCGGCATCTGGAAGACTGCGAATATGCCGTACCGGCGCATCAGTTGTAAAAGGGTAAACAACCGTTTCACTTCCGGCATTGAAAAAGTCCGCT
>JBBRWP010000234.1:0-5186 GCA_038249175.1 Acetivibrionales bacterium | reverse complement strand
TGAACCATTTCGAGAACAGCGTCTGGTGCCCAAAGAGAATCTTTCTCTGGCATACCGCTTACCCAAAGGCACACGGGCAGTCAGCATTTTTGTGAATGAAGCCAACCTTTTGGCTATGCAACTGATTCCGGGCAATAAGGTAGATGTCATTGCATCATGGAATCTGCAAACGAAAGAAGGAGTAGATGTGCCAGTTTCTCAGACCGTGCTGCAGAATGTAGAAGTCCTGGCACTTGGTCCAAACCTGACGCCAGATGATAAGGCCGGGTTGCCCAATCGGGGAACCTACAGCATTGATGACATTCCAAAAACAGTGACCCTGGCCGTTACTCTTCAGGAAGCGGAAACATTGACTTATAATACTGAGAACAGCAATTTGACAATTGCCCTGCGTGGCCAGGGAGACGATGAAGATGTGGTAACAAACGGTGCGATGGTCATTGATCAATTGACGTCTCGCCTGTCTGCTATTGCATTGGAACCGGGAAAAGCGAAGGCAGACACTGGGACAACGAACACTGTACCTGTTTCTGGTGGAAGCACCGTAAACGATGTTCCGTAAATGAATTGACATACATGGTGAATAGTATTGTTGCATTTAATGATGTTTAGGAAATAAGTAGATTACATACACAATCGAACCACAAACTGGATAATTTTTCTAATATCAATCTTGATAGAACGAATATTTATGGAATTGTACAAGAGCCAATAATCAATGATGCATCCGCAGAAAAGGAGAGGCAGCTGTTCTGATAACAGAACCGTTACCGGAAAATGAAACATGGAAGATGGCACGATTAAAGTTGTTGTTGTAGATGATTCACGCGATACCGTCGATAATATTTGTACATTGCTATCCATATCCGGACGCAATATTGAGGTGGTTGGTACAGCCAATGGCGGACGAGATGGTGTGAAGCTGGCTCAGTCACTCCAGCCGGACATTGTTCTCATGGATATCAATATGCCGGACATGGACGGACTAACGGCTGCCAGTCTTATTTCGACATCCCACCCGGATGTCGGCGTTATTATCATGTCCGTGCAAGGTGAGCAGGAATACTTGAAAAAGGCCATGTCCGCCGGTGCCAGGGAATATCTGGTTAAACCCTTTACGTCAGACGATTTGATTGAATCTGTCGAAAAAACCTATGATATGCAGAATAAAAGAAAGCATGGCTCTCGTTCACCCGGTCAGGAAATCCAAACGCGCGTCTTTTCCGTTTTCAGCACAAAAGGTGGCGTAGGAAAGACGACCATAGCCTGCAATCTGGCCGTTGCATTGGCAAGAACCACAAAAAAACGCGTTGCACTGATCGATTTGGATATACAGTTTGGTGATGTGGCTGTGATGATGAACCTGTCTGTGAAGAACACACTGTATGATTTGGTGCGCGATTTGAAAAACGTGGACTCAGATATTATCAATGATTACCTGACAACACACTTTACAGGCGTTCATGTTCTGCCGGCACCGACAAAACCGGAATATTCGGAGTTTATCGATGCAAAACACATCGAAAAAGTGCTTGGGTTGCTGGCAGGAAATTTTCACTTCATTGTTGTGGATTTGCCGGCGGCACTATCAGATATTGTCCTGACTGCATTGGATGCTTCAGAGAGAATCCTGGTGGTTTCCACACTGGACCTACCGACCATAAAAAATGTTAAAGTTGGCCTGGATTTAATGGAATCCATCAAATACCCCAAGGAAAAATTACATGTCATTCTTAATAAGGCATCTGAGCAGTTCGGTATTAAATACCGGGAATTTGAAGATGCTGTTGGTTATCCTATTTGGTCCATGATGCCGGAGGACAACACAACCGTCATAACATCGGCTAATAAGGGGATCCCTTTTGTGATGACACGGGAAGATACAAAGGTGGCAAAAGCCATTTTTGGTATGTCGGAAATGCTGGATAACCCGGATAGTATTGGTGAAAAAGAAGAGAAAACGGCCAAACGCAAGTGGTTTGGCTAATGATTGTGTCTGTTATGAACCATCATTTCGCTGCAACAGATAAAAATAGTATTGCTGCTATGCATGGATTCTAAGCATACCAATCTTCTCTAGATAAAGCCTGCTTTTCATTGGAGGAATGCACATGGGACTTGTGGAACGTTTACAAATGGAAAAAGAAGAGGATGTGAAGAAAAGGTCACCCTCAGGAGCACCATTGAAAGAAGAGGTCAAAGAGGATCCTTATCAGGAATTGAAGCAAAAGATATTTGACCGTGTTGTTAATGAAGTACGCGTCACAGATGAAGATAAGGATGAAAAAGAAGCCGGGGAATTGGAAGAATCTATCCGAGTCATAGTCAACGAGGTCATCGAACTGGAAGCACCTTACATTACCCGCAATGAGCGGGGGATGATTGGCCGGGACATTATCAATGACACCATTGGTTTTGGTCCTATTACGCCGCTGCTGAACAACCCGGATGTCAGTGAAGTGATGGTGAATGGCTGGAATCGTGTGTTCGTTGAAAAAAAAGGGAAACTGGAAATGACAGATGTACGCTTTAAAGACAATGTGCATGTGATGCATATCATTGAGCGTATTGTCGCCCCCATTGGTCGTAGAATTGATGAAAGCTCCCCTATGGTGGATGCCAGACTTCCAAATGGTTCGCGTGTGAATATTATCATTCCGCCTCTGGCTTTGAACGGACCAACCATCACAATCCGAAAGTTCTCTGAAAAACCATTTACTGTGAACGATTTGATCCGTTTTGGTACTTTAACACCGGAAATTGCACAGTTTATCAAGGCCTGTGTAGAAGCACGCATGAATATTGTGGTTTCCGGAGGTACTGGTTCCGGTAAAACGACAACGCTGAATGTCATTTCATCCTTTATTCCTTCGGATGAACGCATCGTGACCATAGAAGATGCAGCCGAATTACAGCTTCGCCAGGAGCATGTGGTGAAATTGGAAACCCGGCCGCCCAATGTTGAAGGTAAAGGTGCTGTGACCATACGTGATCTGGTGAGAAACTCCTTACGTATGCGTCCTGATCGTATTGTCGTCGGCGAGGTTCGCAGCGGAGAAGCTTTGGATATGCTCCAGGCCATGAATACCGGTCATGACGGTTCTTTGACCACAGGACACGCCAACACCCCTCGCGATATGTTGTCCCGTTTGGAGACCATGGTCTTAATGGCCGGGATGGATTTGCCGGTACGTGCCATTCGGGAACAGATCTCATCCGCCGTAGACCTTATTATACAACAATCCCGCTTAAAGGACGGGACACGTCGTATCACGCACATCACGGAAGTGATCGGTATGGAAGGCGATGTGGTCACCTTACAGGATATTTTCTTGTTTAAGGAAGAGGACAGGGATCATCAGGGACGAATCATTGGTCGTATTGTGCCAACAGGTATTCAGCCACAGTTTATGGATAAACTGAGCAGAACAGGTGTTTCATTGCCTTCGGATATTTTTGTAAACAAGGCTCTTTAGGAAATTTTACGATATTCAGATAACCTTACCCCGCAAAACACACATGTGCTATGCCGTGGCACTTTATGAGGTGCAGTCTAAGACTTTCTTCCCATATTGATCACACCCGTTTGTGCTGTTTACCAGAATTGTAGATGACACGGCACATCGATACGAAAGGAGCCGTTATGCAGTGGATGATTTTAGCGGTAACAGCCGGGCTTGGTTTTGCAGTGTATCAGCTGATACAGCCGCTGATGAACCGTACCGCACCGATGGAACGCCTGAACAAATATACCGTTGGGGAGGTTGGCGGTGAGAATACCAAACCGAAACAGCAGTATCGGCAAGGTGTTGGCGTGCTGGCCCGCAGTATAGAACGCAGTGGACTTTTCAGTCGTTACCGTAAGAACCTGCGTAAAACGTTGCTAAAAGCAAATATTTTGATGAAACCGGAAGAATTTATGGCTTTTCAGGCACTGGCCTTTGTCCTTGGTGTTGCCGTAGGCATGTTGGCTTTTGGCACCAACCCGCTGGTGGTGATTGTTGGTGTGATGGGCATTTCGGTACCTTCCGTGGTTGTCCGTATCTTGATTAAGAAACGTCTGAAAACCATTAACAGCCAACTGGGAGAAACTTTGACGATACTCTCCAATGCTATGAAGGCCGGACACAGCTTCTTTCAAGCCATTGATGCCATTTCCCGGGAAATGACCGGACCAATTACCGAGGAATTTATTAAACTGCAAAAAGAGATCAATTTCGGTGTGAATACAGAAACTGCTTTGGAGAATATGGTTGATCGTGTGGGCAGTGAAGACCTGGAACTAATGGTAACAGCCATTCTGATTCAGCGGCAGGTCGGTGGCAATCTGGCAGAAATATTGGACAATATATCTTCCACCATTCGCCAAAGGATCAAAATGAAGGGGGAAATTAAATCCTTGACGGCACAAGGACGCATGTCCGGGCTGATTATTGGTGGTTTGCCCTTTGTTTTGGCCGGCATGATGGCATTCGTGGCGCCAGACCAGCTTAAGCTGCTTATCAGCGAACCTCTTGGGTTTGTACTGATTGGCGCAGCTATACTAACCGAAAGCATTGGCCTGTTCCTGGTGAAAAAGATTGTTTCAATAGAGACATAGTGTTTTGCTGAAAGCTATAAAAGGATGGGATATATGAATACATACATGATTTTTCCCTTATTTATTCCCTTCATATTTTTATTGTATACGTTGATGAACCGTGGCGCTGATTCACAGGCTAATTTGAAGGCGCGTCTGCTAAAAATTCGCCGTGAGGCAGGTCCTCTATCTGATGAGGTGTATACACGTTCTTTTTCAGATCGTGTTTTAAAACCTGCGCTTGAAGGTATCGGAAAATCCTTGATGCGCATGGCACCGGCGGAAATGGTCAGTAACCTTGAAAAGAAAATTATTATGGCAGGACGACCCTATAAACTCAGTGCCAAAAACTGGTTTGGGATTCAAGCCGTGGCCACTGTTTTTCTGCCCTTACTCATTTTATTTTTAATGCTGCAGGCAAAGGCGGACGCGGGACGTGTTTTTTTGCTGGTGTTGGTTGTTGCTGTTATAGGAATGCTCGTTCCAAACCTCATTTTGAATGGAAAAATTCGTGAACGGCAAAAGAACATTATGAAGACCATGCCGGATGTGATGGATTTGTTAACGGTGAGCGTGGAGGCCGGGCTTGGATTTGATGCGGCACTGA
>JBBRWP010000233.1:0-5206 GCA_038249175.1 Acetivibrionales bacterium | reverse complement strand
TGAAGTCCATGGAAAAAGAAGGGGTGCTGCGTTTTCCGATGATGTCGGTGAATGACGCCATGTGCAAGCACCTCTTTGATAACCGTTACGGTACAGGCCAGTCCGTGTTCGATGCCATAGACCACACCACCAACCTTATTGTGGCCGGGAAAACCGTTGTTGTTGCAGGCTATGGCTGGTGCGGCAAGGGTGTGGCGATGCGTGCGAAGGGCCTTGGTGCCAAGGTTGTTGTAACAGAAATAGACCCGGTGAAGGCCATTGAAGCCATTATGGATGGGTTTTCTGTGATGCCCATGCAGGAAGCTGCAAAATTAGGCGACATATTTGTGACCATTACGGGCTGTGAGCGTGTTATTCATAAAGAGCATTTTGCCGTGATGAAAGATGGGGCAATTCTGACAAATGCCGGACATTTCAATGTAGAGGTCTATGTGCCGGAACTTGTTGAAATGGCTGTTTCTGTGGAACAAAGCCGGAAAAATATTGAAGGCTACCTGATGCCAGATGGACGCCGTTTGTACCTTTTAGGTGAAGGCCGGCTGGTGAACCTTGCTTGTGGTGATGGCCATCCGGCCGAAATCATGGACATGAGTTTTGCTGTGCAGGCATTGAGTGCCTTGTACATCGTCCAAAACCACAAGAGTTTAAAACCCGGCGTGTTTAATATACCGGAAAGCATTGACAGTCGAATAGCAGCAATGAAACTGGAAAGCTTAAAGATTGGCATCGACAAACTTACCCCGGAACAAGAGAAATATCTGAACGGGTGGGGAGCATAGACAGACACGCTGGGTTAGCATTCGCTAATCTAAGGTGTCCGCCAGGAAGATACTTGCTCCAGAAGATAAAGCAGACTGAAAATGGAACCGTGGGAATACCACACTGTGCCGTTTTTGATAGATGTGTTTATTGGCTTTAAAGTACACAATTCAATTGGTGCTCAGAGTCCATCGAATACCCTCGTTTTTGATAGATATGTTTGTTGGCTTTAAAGTACACAGCCGCAAACCTACATCTTTCGCACCGTGTTCTTTACAGAAAAGTGTGTTACCTGGTTTTTACCGCCGGTTTTGGAGCGGTATAAAGCCTGGTCGGCGGCACTGATCAAATCTTTGACCGTTTCCCCATCCTGCGGATATGTGGCAACGCCTACAGAAACGGTGTACTTGGGGTTGCTGTCCTTTTCGATGTTGGCGCGGAAGCGTTCAGCTGCCGTAATGGCAATCGAAGGGGAAGCGCTGGGTAGAATAATGGTGAACTCATCACCGCCGTAACGACCGAGGACATCGTTTGATCGAAAACTGGCTTTTGCAATGGCAGCCAGGGAGATCAGGCAGCGATCGCCTATCGGGTGGCCCTGTGTGTCGTTGATGGTTTTAAATGAATCGATATCCAACATCACCACAGACAGGGGGTCCTGCTTCCGTCGTGCCAAAATCATTTCTGCGTTTGTCAGAATTGCGGTTTTTCCATAAAGCCCGGTCATGCTATCTATTTGAGCACGCTCCAACAGGGCTTTGTTGGATTTTTCTATCGATTCCACCCGCTTAATGACCTCATGGTGGACATTGGCGTTCACCTTATTCAGTGCGGCTTCATATTCAAGAACTTTCTGCCTCATGGGAACATAGGTTGTCTCGTAAATAGAAACGGTTCTTAAGATAAAACCAAAAGCCACAAAAACAAGTGCTACAGCAAAGGGTACATTATCAAGGCGGGCATAGTACAGCAGGAGGCCGCCAGTGATAAAAAAAGCGCCAAGGATGCGTCTGATCGTGGGGCTTTCTTTTTTTTTCACCGCCAAAATCAATGCAATGAGCAACAGAACCCCACCAAACATCATGGCAGGGAGGGTCAAGCCTTTGAACACGGGCAGAGAAAGTCTTCCGGCACCAATTAAAAATGGAAAGGGAGAAACCAGGGCAATTAAACCAAGCAGGTTGGCGCTATTGGTGTAGCCAGGAAAAAACTCTGCCAAAGCCATCAGCACAACCAACGACAAACTGCCGCCCATCAGCAAGAATTCTGCCGTGTCGTGGTGAACCGGGGCATTTAAAAAAGAAAGCAACGCCAGCAGGAGGGGGGAGATGAGTAAAAAGCCATGGATTCTTTTATCGCTGCTTGCACTGTTCCATGTCAGCGACATCAACAGCAAAGCCGCTGGAAAGAGGGTCAGCAAAAGGAAAAGCAGTTGATTGTCCAAAGAAAGAAAAAACACGGTACTACCTCCATCTTTTTCGCGGTTCTCTATCAAGTATCGACCATTCTCGTTCATTCGTCAATTATGCTATAATGTTTTTGCATTGTGCTACGAAATGGACACATTATTGGAGGGAATATGGCCTACAAACAAACCGCAGATGTTCGTTTGCTCCGTGAAACGAACGGCATCCGCTTTTACCGGATTCACACGGATAAATTCAAAACAGCCCGAACCGATGTCTTTTTTATTGATGACTTAACCGCTCGGACAGCTCCGGCGAACAGTTTGGTGCCGGCCATGCTAAAACGCGGGTGTGAAAAATACCCCACAGCCCTGGCCCTTGAAAGAAAAATGGAAGGCTTATATGGCGCATCTTTTGACTATCAGGTTATGAAAAAGGGCGAGACGCAAGTGGTTCACATGGGCATTTCGCATGTGGCAGACCGCTATGCCAGCGGTGGTGAGCCCTTATTTCTGGATTCTGCCAGGTTACTGATGGAAATACTGACGAAGCCGGTCTTGAAAGACGGCTTGTTTCGGACTGATTTTTTTGCCCAGGAAAAGACCAACCTCATCGACAGCATCAAAAGCCGCGTGAATGACAAAATACACTATGCATCCATGCGCTGCACAGAAGAAATGTGTAAGGGCGAAGCTTACGCCATCCCGTCTGATGGAAACGAAGCCGAAGCACTTGCGCTTTGTGTGGAAGATGTGGTGGCTGCGTGGCGGCGACTGGTCTTTGAACGCCCGGCTTACGTATATTTTTCAGGAGAGCTGCCGGAAGAACATGCAGAAAAATGGATGGAACTTTTTGAGGCACTGCCGCGCAAGACGCAGGCAGTCAGTGTTTTATCGGGTACGTCGCCCATGGGGAGACCTGTGCAAACCGTTACCGAAAAAATGGATGTGAACCAGGGCAAATTGTGTATGGGCTTGCGCACCCACGTAGCGGCTACTTCTGTAGACTGGCCGGCACTTATGGTTTATAACGGCATTTTGGGCGGTGATCTCCATAGCAAGCTGTTCCAGAATGTTCGGGAAAAAGCCAGCCTTGCCTACTACGCATCTTCCCGCCCGGAACGCAACAAAGGTCTTCTCTTTATCAATAGCGGCATTGAAGCGGAAAACCGTGAAAAAGCGGAACAAATTATTATGGAACAACTGGAGGATATGAAAAAAGGCAACATTACAGAAGATGAATACGTGTCAACCCAGCGCTCTCTGGCTACATCGTTTAAATCCGCACAGGACAGCCAGTACGGCATTGTTGAATACTCTTTTGGCCAGCATTTCCTGGGCATAGAGGCGACGATAGAGGCGTTGGCGGCAAACGTTGCCCTTGTAAAGGTTGAGGATGTGGTTCGTGTGGCACAGGGAGTTACGCTCGATACGGTGTATTTTTTAGCACCGGAAATGACAATGCAAGAATAATCTGAAAATGCGCAGCATTTTCAGCAAGTTTTGCATGAACTTGACGAGGACACACGGCGTATAAATCTGATTATGAAACTTTCAGCGCCGGAAATAACAGCACAAACATCATTGCTTTAAGAAACCAATCAAAATGAATGAGGTGAAACATGCTGGAACGAAAAGAATTCAGCCGCTTGGGAGAAGAACTGTTTACTTATAGACACGCTAGCGGATTGGATGTTTATATTGTAAAAAAAGAAGGCTATCAAAAAAAGACCGCCATTTTTGCCACGAGCTACGGATCGGTGGATAGGCAGTTTCGCAAACCGGGTGCTGTAGAAGATACAATCGTGCCGGATGGCATTGCCCATTTTTTGGAACATAAATTGTTTGAACAGCCGGATATGAATGTGTTGGAAAAGTTTTCACTTTTGGGGGCTTCACCGAATGCGTTTACCTCTTTTCATGAAACGGCTTACCATTTCACTTGCACAGAACGGTTTGAAGAAAACTTTAACCTGCTTCTGCACTTTGTGCAACATCCTTTTTTGACAGACGAAAACGTGGAAAAAGAAAAGGGGATTATTGGTCAGGAAATTCGCATGTACGATGACAATGCCGATTGGCGCGTCTTTTTTAACCTTTTAACTTGTCTGTATGCCGAACACCCGGTGCGCATTGATATTGCAGGAACGGTGGAGTCTATCGCTGGCATTTCGAAAGAGCTTCTGATGGATTGCTGGGAAACTTTTTATAACCCATCCAACATGGCGGTGGCCGTGGTGGGGGATGTTCTTCCTGAAGAAGTGGTTGCCCTTGTGGATGCCGCCATTACACAGCAGGAGCCTCGCGGGCGCATTCAAAAGCAGTATCCGGCAGAAGTTGCCGGCTACATCATAGACCGCATAGAGCAGAAGTTTGCTATTTCTATGCCTTCCTTCCTTTTGGGGATTCGGGATGATTTTCGGTGTTCCGGGTTGGCCTTGCAACGCAGAAAAATTGCATTGGAGATTGCCCTGGACGGTTTGGCTGGCCGCAGTTCTGTGCTGTATAACTGGCTGTATGAGGAAGGGCTGATCAACGAGTCTTTTGGTACCGAAGTGATGCTGGAACCGGCCTTTGGCTTTGTGGCCTTTGGCGGGCAAAGCCCGGATCCGGATAAAACCGTGCAAGCCCTCAAAGATGCCCTTGCCTTGCTGGTGGAGCAGGGTCTGGATGAAGAAGCCTACAGCCGGGTGCGTCGCGCCCATGAAGGCCAATTCATAAAAAGCTTGAACTCTTCTGAGATGTTGGCCAGAGAGCTGGTTGAAATGTCATTTGCGGACGCATCTCCTTTTGATTTGGCAGAAATTTACCAAACGATGACCTTGACAGAAGTGAATGCGGTCGTTCGGGATGTCCTGACTAAGCCGACTGCGCTGTCTCTGGTAGTGCCAAATAACGAAAAGTCCTCAGAGGATGAAATACTGACAGAGAATGAAATGCCGACAGAGAATGAAATGCCGACAGAGAACGAAAAGCCCTCAGAGGATGAAACGGAGGAAGAAGGATGAACTTTATTGCTTTTCCCGCATTGGGCATTCACTG
>JBBRWP010000232.1:0-5243 GCA_038249175.1 Acetivibrionales bacterium | reverse complement strand
TGTCATTATATTCAGGTTCTCTCCTTTAGCTTTTCCCATAAAAGCATGCGTTGCATCAAGGTGTTTTAGATTTTCTGACTTTCCCTGACTTTCATTATACGACGTCAGCTGTGGTTTTGCAATATCTTTAATCGTCAGATACCCTGCACCAGCATTCGCCGGATGCAGGGTAATCGTGTTGATTTGTCCCAGAGTGCAGCTTCGTTGCACTTCGCCGCAAGAAGATCTGACAATGCGTAGCATTATCAGTAAGTTTTGTGCATGTTTGAAGAGAAAGGCATGGTTATAAACTTGCCGGAAAAAGTCGCGAAACGACTTCCCGGGGTTCATCAATCATGAAACGACTCGCGCAAAAGTCTTTCGCAGACGAAAGAATCTTAGAATGTCCGTTGCAGACGTTCTGTCACTCCCAGTGCAAAAAAAGAAAACAACCACTTCGGTAAAAATGCCAACACTCTTTTACCGCAGCGGTTGTTTGTCTTACCAGGAACTGAACAAAACATAGGAAAACGACATAGTATTTTTTACACGAAAGTCACATCTGAAACTGATTAACAGCGTTTATCAACAATGCCGCACTGTCATGGGTCAGGGCTACTTTGGCAGAAACATCATTCGATTTCGTGAGGATTTCATTGGTTCTATCCGCAATATCCGACGTCCCCTCCGCACCCTCATTCGCTGCCTTGGCAACACCGTCAATGGTTCTTAGGGATTCAGCTATGGCATGGGTAAGACTGACGGATGCCTGATCAAATGAGTCCACCAAGGCAGCAATAAACTCCGCATCCGCCCGATAATTCTCAACCACCTGCAGCATAGTGCCATAATCTTCATTCACATCCCGGGACACAAAAGTCAACAACTGCTCAGCGTTATGGGACAGGCTTCTTACCGCATCAGCCACAACTTTTGTTGTTCTCTGAATTTCAATGACCGTTGTTTTTGACTGCTCCGCAAGCTTGCGTATTTCTTCTGCCACCACAGAGAAACCACGCCCCGCTTCTCCGGCTCGAGCGGCTTCAATTGCTGCATTCAATGCCAGTAGATTTGTTTGCGCTGATATTTGCATAATTGCATCTGCAAGTAAGTTTATTTGACTGACGACAGCAGAATCGGCGATGGATTTTTGCAATCCGGCCTGTGTGGCGTAAAAGACTTCCATGGTCCTTGTCTGTGCCTGTTTGAAATTGTCATGAGCCTTGCTGGACCTTACATGAATTTCATTTGCTCTATTTTTTCCGACACGTGACTTTTCTGCCACCTGGTGAACCAGATGATCCATATCCTGCGAGGAGGCGGCCATTTCCTGAGACGAGGCAGCCGTTTCTTCCATACTGGCAGCCAACTGTTCTGTTGTGGCAGACACACCTTCAATTTCAACTTTTAAGGCGTGCATCAGCTGATTGACCTCATTGACCACAATGTCAATGGACGCTGATTCTGACTTCACTTTCTTCATGGCCAGGCCAATGCCTTCAGTTGATTCTTTTAGGGATCGTGTCAAGTCACCAATCTCATCACCTCTGCCCAGTGCTTTTGTGTTATATGCCGGCAACAGATTTCCTCCGGCTACATCCTGCATCGTCTGCCTGATTCCTGAAATACCACGGGCAAGGTCTCTGCGGACGCTCAGACTGAAAAAAATCACGAAAAAGATGACAAGTACGCTTAACACAACGGCACTGGAAACCGCTTTCTTTTGTATAACTTCAAACTGTGCATTTGTTTCCCTTGTTTCCGTATCCAGGGCTGCTTCAATGCGCCGCATGGCACTGACCATCTTTATTTTATTGCTTGTTATCAGGTCATATGCTTTCAGTGTCAATGACAATTCCGGTTTTGCAGCATCCAGTACAGAAAACAAATCCTTTTCGACTGCTTGACTGATAGCAGCAAAGGTATCCATGACTTCCTTGATGGTCGTAATTTTTTCCGGTGTATCCATTCTTTCTGAAAGTGTCTCAAGCATCACCTGCAGCTCATTTTGCGCCGTTCGCCAATCAGCAACCAAAGCAGCTGTGTTCCCACGAATGGTCATGTCCGATGCAATCGTCAGCATGGAAAGCAGATCGTTTTGAATACTTTTTACCTGAAGCGAATCTGATGCCCTTAGGTAACTTTTTTCATGATAACTGCCTAAATCTTTTGTCTGAACAAAGGTGAACAATGCCAAAAGAATCAGTCCAAAAACAGCTATTCCCATAATAATCGTCAGTTTTGCAGATATGGACACCCTTTGCCTCATGCCTTGTTTTCCATGACCCATGACTTTCGTATCTTTTGCCGTTCTTCTGTATGGTAATTTCATAGTTTTCTTTATCCTTTTTTCCATTTTCAATCACCTTTCATCTGTGCGAAAAAAATTGTGTATTCATTGGCAATGGACCAAGAGAAAGCAAAAAAGTGAACAGGGTATTTTTACCCTATTCCTGGTGCTGAAAACATAGTGCAATTGAAAATTCTACCCGTGCACCCCTGCCGAAAAGAAAAGGTGCACCCTGAAGAAGTTTCCTCTACTTCAAGATGCACCTTTGCATAAGTTTGACCTAATAGGATTCGACAAAAAGCTCAAAATATGGCTGTGGATGCAGGCATGTAGGACAAAGGTTAGGCGCCGTCTCGGCTTCAACGATATACCCGCAGTTATTGCATTTCCATAGTACCTTTTCTGCCTTTTTAAAGACCGTACCGCCGGCCACATTGGCTGCCAGTTTATTGTAACGGGCTTCATGACGGGCTTCTACCAAAGAAATCATCCTAAAAGCATTGGCGACTTCCGGAAAGCCTTCTTCCTCTGCAACTTTGCCAAATGAAGGATACAACATCGTCCACTCTTCATTTTCACCAGCCGCGGCAGCCTTCAGGTTATCAAGCGTTGTTGCCTGGGCCACCGGATAGGTTGCGTGAATTTCAATACCCGTTGGTAATTCTCCTGCAAACCCTTCTAAAAGCAATTTGTAGAAACGTTTTGCATGCTCCTTCTCATTGTTCGCCGTCTCGGTAAACAAATCCCGAATCTGCATAAACCCTTCTTTATCTGCCGCCGAGGCATAGAAAGTATAACGATTCCTTGCCTGTGATTCACCTGCAAATGCTTTGAGCAGGTTCTCCGCGGTTTTTGTGCCTTTCATCGGTTTCATAACAACCTCCTTTTTCATTGTCTTATCAATGTTTGCAGTGCAGTAACTCGAAAATAATCCGCTAGCAACCCTCAAAGTCGATAACGGCATTTTACACTGTAATCATCAAAACAAGATGAGTATAATAAAAGATTTACTCCAGAGCCATCGTATTGCTTTGGTTTTGCTTTGTCAAGGCATTTATCCTTTTCGCAGCATTTCTATTTTGTGATTTGTTTTCTTCGAAACCATTCACTCGGTCTTTGGAACAAGGCTTTTGCCACATCGTTTGGCGTTCCCTTTTCTTCACTGTCATGAAATCTTGGAAACAAAAAAATGAAAGATGCTGTTCTTCCAAGGAAAGTAAGAACTAAAAGCAAATCAAACGGCAGCATGGACCGACCAAACAACCATTGCACAGGTTGGTTTTGAAGATATTTCCCAAATCCCTCCATAATCGCTCCGCCGATCAGCTGACCGGGCAAAATACCAAATAGTGCAATAATGAATGCATAACTGGCCAGATAAGAGGGTCTTTCATCTTCAGGAGCAAGCCAAATGGACAGGTTCATATTCCCCAGTTCATAGGCTGGCCAGAATAAACCGGCAATCATTTGTACCAAAAAGATAACAACAAAATAATTGCCCGGCGTTGTCACCACCCAAAAAAGCGGCATGGTCACAATGACAGCCAGTGAAACGGTCATGACACTCTTGGTTCCAAATTTATCGATGAGCCGGCCCATGCGTCCTAGAAAAAGGATAGCAAACAAGCTCATCGTTGTTTGGGTTAACAAGGTGATGGCCAGCATGTTCATATGAAGATGCTCCAGCATATAGGGTGTGAAAAATGAACCTGACAGGTTTAAACTGAACTGAAACGCTGTTGTAAACACAATAAACCGACGGTAATTGATATCCTTCAGTGGGCTTAAGAGATGCATATGCAAGGATTTTTGAATTTTTGGAACCACCATGACCGGATCACGTATCCAGAAGAAAATAACAATGTCGACGGTTCCAAGAACGGCGACGATACAAAACAGAATGGCATAGCCAATAGGCCCCTGAACGGAATCGAGAAAAAGCCCGGACAAAGGCGCGACAATGACACTTGTTATGGTGCTGATCATGGATCTTCTGGAAAAGTAGCGTCCACGAATTTCATGGGGCACCAAAGCGCCCATCCAGGATGAATAAACGATAACCATAAACGCCGATGCGCCGGAGTTGATGCCAATCAAAATCAGAACGAGCATTATGCGCATCCCTTGAAATTGCTCAGGAATAAAAAGAGGAATTAAGGCCGTCGGGATAAGAATAAGCCTTTGGATGAAGCCAAAGGCTATAAAAAGTCCCTTCCTCTTCCCTACTTTTTGCAGCACAATGGAAGCCACCAGCTGCAACAAGCCCGTAAAAACAGGCATGGCCATAATCACGGCGAAAACAAAATCCCCGGCGCCAAGAGAGCGGATAAAGGCATTGAGCGGCGGGCCGTTGTATACGGTCATATATGCCATACCAAAGGTAACGGCCAAAATAATCAGGTTCAGGTCGCGGTGCAATTCCTGTTGCTTCTGATGGTAGATTTCATGTGGTGGCTTTGTCATAGTTGCTCCCAATTCACGATTATGACCAAATGGTACGGACTTATTATACAGGAAAAAACGTTTTGTATTCGTATGATATTCTGCTTCTTTTCATGCAAATATTCGGTAAACATCACAAGAACCTTTGACGCATAACATAGTCCTGACAGTCTCTCGTGAAGCAATGCCGTAGAAAGTCTGTGAAAAAGTGCCTGACTACGGTTGGAACTTATGCCCAACAGGATTAAGGTAATTCTTTCGCAAGTGATCTTTGACAAGCGCTGCTGCTGTTCAAACTGCCTTTTGTAAATATGCACAAGATTTTTATAGACTCAACAAAATATTCTCTTTGTTTCGCTGCAAAGATTTGTTATGCTGTTTTTACAGTATTGCACAGGAGGAAACAAATCTGAAAATGCGCAGCATCTTCAGCAAGTTTTGTGCAAACTCGACAAGGACGCATGGGGTACAAATCTGAAAATGCGTAGCATCTTCAGCAAGTTTTGTTCGAACTCGACAAGGACGCATGGGG
>JBBRWP010000231.1:0-5320 GCA_038249175.1 Acetivibrionales bacterium | reverse complement strand
GATTAACCAAAAAATACGAGAAGACTTTGGCTGTAAAAAATACCAGCTTTTCAGTAAAGTCCGGTGAAGTCGCTGTTCTGCTAGGACCCAATGGTGCAGGCAAAAGCACCACCATAAAATGCATTGCAGGGCTTTTAAAATTTGAAGGGAAGATTCTCATTGACGGGCATGGCAACAAAACCATCGAAGCAAAACGTCAATTCGGCTATGTGCCTGAAACGCCAGCGCTTTATGACGCATTGACCGTATGGGAACACCTTTCTTTTATTGCACGTGCTTATAAACTGGAAGAAGGTTGGCAGGAATATGCCGAAAGCTTGTTACTGCGCTTTGACCTGGCAGATAAAAAAGACAAGGTTGGAAAAGAACTATCCAAAGGCATGCAACAAAAAGTCAGCATCTGCTGCGCCCTGATCACAAAGCCGGATATGGTGATGTTTGATGAACCGATGATTGGTCTTGACCCAAAGGCAATCAAAGAACTAAAGGCTGTATTTGCAGAACTGCGTGCAGCCGGATGTGCCCTGCTGATCAGCACGCACATTATTGACAGCATTGAAGAGATTTGGGACAGGGTTCTGATTATGCACCTGGGTGAAATTGTTGTGAGCCGTACGCGGGAAGAGCTTACAGCCAGTGAAGAAGACTTGGAGACAGTATTCTTTCAATTCACGGAGACTGCCGAAGAAAAACTTGCATAAATTTGACGCCTTTTTTCTGGAACCCACATCTTCATTGGAGGTAACAACATGCGTCCACTCATGTACCTGCTAAAACGTACACTGGTGAATACCATCAAAGGAGCTACAAAAAAGCCGATTATCTTGATTGGCTACATTTTTGTCGCTTTGTTCATCGTTCTCATGATTGTTGCGTCTTTTATGATGCCGTCCGGGTCCGTGAATCATGGTTCTCCAGAGCTGTTTAAAGCTCTTACCACAGGCGTTTTTGCCGTCATTATCTATTTTTCGCTGCGTCTGGGCATCGATAAAGGGAGTACTTATTTCCGTATGTCTGACGTGAACTTCATTTTTCAAGCACCTTTTCGCCCGAATCAGGTGCTTGTCTACGGATTCCTGCGCCAAATTGGTGGTACCCTTTTGCTCATGATGATTGCCTTGTTTCAGATTCCCAACTTAAAAAACAACTTCATGATGAAACCTTATGGTCCGGCTGTGATTATGCTGGCCACGTTTATGTTTATGTTTGCCTACCCGGTTTTTGCCATGCTCATGTATTCCTGGTCGTCCAAATCAAAGGCACGTCGCAAAATAGGAAAATGGATTATCGATGGTGCCGCTATTTTGTTCGTCGCAGGGTTTTTGTTGAAATTGTATCAGACCAGGTCTTTGGAAACGGCAGCGGTCGGCCTTTTGAATAACGATATTATAAACTGGGTGCCTTTCCTTGGTTGGATTAAAATGGTTCTGGGTGCGGCTGTGGATGGCATTACACCGGCTTTCTTCCTTGGTATTGGCTTGACCATCACGTTTGTTGCTGCATTTACTGTTTGGATATACCGGATGAACCTGGACTATTATGAAGATGTTTTAGAAGCAACGGAATATACTGAAGCTGCCCTGGCTGCCAAACGCAATGGGCAGAACATGCAGTTTAACCTGAAAGTGAAAAACAAGGTGAAACAGAAGGCCGCTGGCTTCGGCGCTTCGGCGATATTTTTTAAATCGATTCTGGAAATTCGAAAGACTGCCTGGTTCTTGTTTATCGATAGAACCACATTGGCCGTTGTGGCTGCCAGTTTGGCGTTCAAGTTTTTCATGCCTTCAGAAGCGCAAGATGGCGGCTTTACTAGTATGTTTTCCATTCTGGCCTTTAGTGTGTATATGTTGTTTTTCTTTGCCATACAAGGCCGTTGGGCGCAGGAACTGGGCAGGCATTATGTTTTCCTTGTACCGGCATCTGCCGGTGAAAAGCTTTTTTATGCCACATTGGCAGAAAATATAAAGAATTTGCTGGACGGCACGCTCTTATTTGTTTTGGCAGGCATCTTGTTTCATGCCAATATCACCATCATTCTTGCCTGTATTGTCTCTTACACCATGTTTGGTGCCGTTTTTCTTTATGGCGATGTGCTTTCCAGGAGGCTTTTTGGTGCAGTGCATTCAAAAACCATGCAGATTTTCCTCAAACTCTTTTTCGTACTGCTGCTCCTAGTGCCCGGTATTGTGGCTGTTGTTTTTGTTGGTATTCTCACAGAAAATACATTACTGATGATCCTGACCTTTGGTGGTTGGGGCCTGATTGCTGCGGTGACGCTCTTTATGCTTTCACAGAATATTTTTGATCGGCTGGAGACGCTTTAGTTGTCCGGAAAAGCAATGTGTGTCACGGGGACGTGTTTATTGACACAGGCATTGACACACGTCTGACACGTGTGTCACGGGGACGTGTTTATTGACACACACATTGACACACGTGTGACACAAAAATAAAATTTGACAATAAGTTCATTTCCCTGTATCATTATTACCTGCTACTGGAGAGCCGGTTGACCCGGACGTTTTGCTTTTTCGAAGTTCATGGTTGTCGTACATTTGCCTAAATTTCCGCCCTTTGGGGCTTAAATTAGGCTATTTAACTCGAAAATAATCCACAGTTCTGATCCACAGTGACGCACCTAGGCATTGCGCATCTCCTTGGATAATTCAGACGGTTGGGTTAAGCAAAAACCGTTATGCAAATTATTTGAGGAAAAGAGTGTGAACCTATGAACCGATTACCGTTTTCGGAACTCGGGCTTTCTGATGATGTCGTGAAAGCTGTCGAGGAACTTGGCTATGAAGAAACCACCCCCATTCAAACAATCACCATACCCCTGTTAATGGCAGGTCGCGATGTTATCGGACAGTCACAGACAGGAACTGGTAAAACAGCGGCTTTTGGTATCCCCGCCATCGAGCGTGTGGACCACCGTGAGCGCTATTTGCAAGTTTTAATTCTCTGCCCCACCCGTGAACTTGCCGTCCAGGCTGCCGAAGAAATGAAAAAATTCGCCAAACACAAGCGTGGGTTGCGTATTTTGCCAATCTACGGCGGGCAATCCATTGATCGTCAGATTATGGGCCTGCGCCAGGGTGTTCACATTGTCATTGGTACACCGGGACGTGTTATGGACCATATGCGCCGTGGCACATTAAAAGTGGATCAACTGACGACGGTTATTTTGGACGAAGCAGATGAAATGCTGAATATGGGTTTCCGGGAAGATATTGAAACCATTTTGGTAGACACCCCTGCAGAACGTCAAACGGTTCTGTTTTCCGCCACCATGTCGCCTGAAATACTGGCCATTACCAAGCGCTTTTTAAAAGATCCTGAATTCGTAAAGGCAGAACACCACCAGTTGGTTGTTCCTGCCATCGAACAATCCTATTTCGAAGTGCCCGGTGCTAAAAAACCGGAAGCACTTTCACGCCTTATCGACCTGTACGATCCTAAATTGGCACTGGTTTTCTGCAATACCAAGAAACGTGTGGATGATTTGGTTTCTGCCTTACAACTGCGCGGTTATCAGGCTGACGGTTTGCATGGAGATTTGAAACAGTCTGCCCGTGACCGTGTTATGGATAAATTCCGTTCCGGAAGGCTGCAGATCCTTGTGGCCACAGATGTTGCCGCCAGGGGCATTGATGTGGAAGATATTGAAATTGTTTTCAACTTTGATATTCCCCAGGACGAAGAATATTATGTACACCGCATTGGACGTACAGGCAGGGCTGGTAAGTCCGGACTTGCGTTTACTTTTGTTTCCGGCAGAAATGACTATTATGAACTCCGTGATATTATGCGTTACGCAAATGTAAAGGTACCCTTGGCAATTATGCCGACGCAGGATGATGTGGTGGGTTCCAAATTACTGAAACTTACAGAACAAATTCGCGGTTTACTGGCCGTCGGCGGTTTTGAACGCTACACCCGAACCGTCGAACAGATTATGGGCGAAGAATACACACCCATTGATGTTGCGGCAGTGCTCCTGTCCCAACTGGCCGGTGAAGACCTTGCAGAAACAGCCAAAGAAGCAGCGATACTGGTACCTGAAGCAGATGCCAACGGCATGGTTCGTCTGGTTTTAAACATTGGCCGTGAATCGCGCATTACCCCAAGAGACATTGTGGGTGCAATTACCGGAGAAACCGGTATTTCGGGTCGTGTTATTGGTGCCATTGATATTTATGACAACAGCACCTGTGTGGAAGTACCGGCAGAACAAGCCCGTGAAATTATCTCCGTGATGAGTAACTCCCAGATTCGCGGACAGCAGGTAACGATTGAGGCCACAAGAAGCAAAAACAAGGACTCCGGTCGTATTGGGGGTCGTCGAGACGAGAGCGGATCATATGGCGGAGGCAAACGGGATGAGAGCGGTTCGTATGGCGGTGGCTATTCGAACGAAGGACGCAGCTATAGTGCCGGTGGTCGTAACGACAGCCGGTCAGATCGCAAACCTGGACATGGTTCCTACGCCGACAAAAGTAGTGGTTCCGGCAGAAGTTCTTCCGGAGGCGATCGTTCTAGAAACAGTGCATTCAAGTATGGTCGTAAGGATAAAAAATAAAAACAACAAGTGCCCGCAGTAGAGAACAGCATAAGTTGTCGAGTTTTTGATGGCAATGGTTGTTACATAATGGTTAAATATATTACTTTAGCTGCAAGCATAAGTTGTCGAGTTTTTGATGGCAATGGTTGTTACAGCAAGCAGAATGGGACGGTTTTCTGAAAAAGAGAATCGTCTCTTTTTTTTAGGAATTGCAAAGTGTCAATACGCAGAATATAATACATGATTGTAGTGCCATAAACGAGGATGATCCAACTTGAAGTTAAAAGTGCGGCGCTATAAACCAAAATGATCCGACTTGAAGCCAAAAGTGCGTCGCTATAAACCAAAATGAACCGACATGATGTCAAAAGTGCGGCGCTATAAACCAAAACGATCCGACTTGAAGTCAAAAGTGTGGCGCTATAAACCAAAATGATCCGACTTGAAGCCAAAAGTGCGTCGCTATAAACCAAAATGAACCGACATGATGTTAAAAGTGCGGCGCTATAAACCAAAATGATCCGACTTGAAGCCAAAAGTGCGTCGCTAGTGGAGCATGACATTACAACACTGTTTTCATTTGTTTAATTTTATATCACGGAGGATGTTCATTTGGAACACTTATTTATTGTGAATCCGGTTGCTGGCAAGAAACGAGCCATACATATGGCAGAGCATATCAAAGAACGCTTTAGAAACACCTCCCTGAACTGGCGTATTGTTGAGACGTGGCATGAAGGACACGCAACCATTTTGGCG
>JBBRWP010000230.1:0-5326 GCA_038249175.1 Acetivibrionales bacterium | reverse complement strand
GGATGTATTTGTTGCTGATGCTGCTCAGGCTGTTGACGATTTGCTTCAGCACGGGCATTTTTATGAGCTTCTGATAGAAGCGCAGGTAGATGCGCGTATGCCTCTCATCAATCGGTGCAAAGACAGCAACAATGCGCAATTTGTCACTGATGATGTTTTGCCAGGAGTTTGGCATTTGGAACTGAAGGCTGAACAGTTCCTTGAAATTCGCTATCTCCTGTGGCTTCAGCGGCTTTGTCACTCCATCATCCAGCACATTGTCCACATAAAACGTCATCAGATTGTCTTCCCATGTCACAACAGGTCCATTGATCAGGGTTTTATTACCGCGACCGATGGAGTTCGTATGTACGAAGGGTAGATGGACAACATCCAGTTGGTTTTCGATGGCTCTTGTGTAATGAACTGCCCATGTTTCCGAAAAACCACCATAGGAAAATCCTTGCCTCAAATATTGGAAAAACGGAACCTCTGGCGGGACCGTATCGTAATCTCCATACCAAAGCCAGATGAATCCATATTTTTCCTCCACGCGGTATGCCTCAACACGATATCTGTCAGGCACCGGTGTATTTTTTCCGTTGGCAGGAATACTAACAACTTTTCCGGAAACATCATAGGCAAATCCATGAAAAGGACACCGGACTGTATCATGAATAATTTTACCGGCACTCAACGCCGCTCCACGGTGGCAGCAGCGATCAAAAAGGCAGTTTACCGTAGAATCCGCAGTTCTCCAAAGCACCAGTTTTTCACCCATGCGCGTTACACCAACCGGCTTGCCTTTCTTCAATTCTTTTGCGTCCAGTATGCCGTACCATTGGTTTCGAATCATAAGATTTCCTCCTGTTTCCTTTTTGACATAACCTCATGCGCTGTTGAATTTTTTCTCGCCAGACAGTTTCAGATAGTGTCACGCTATGATGCCGTATCAGAATGCCACCCGATACTATCGGATGCCATCTGTGACGGTTTCAGTCCATAAAACACCAACCTTATTCTTATTATCCATGACTACCTGCTTTTGGTGAACCCATGAAACAACTTTACCTCTGAGGGTTCATCCTGTCAATTTCAGCAATGAGAAATGATATAATCTAGGAGTAAACAATCCTTGTTCCAATACTGCTTTTCAAAATCAGGAGGAAATCCGGATGCTAAAGATAATAGGAATGATCGTCCTTACTCTTCTCATTCTATTGCATGTTGCTCCTTGTCTCGTGCCGGTGACAGAACCTGTTGCTGTCCTCAGTTTGCCTTTCACAGGAAGCCGATTCGAAGCGGTGGATGGCATCACGCTGCACTACAGTGTCTGGAAACCAGCCGAGAAGAAAACCAAAGGGAAAGTCCTCCTTGTCCATGGACTTGGAGGGTCAACATTCAGTTGGAGAAACAACGTAGCGGCTCTGACTGAAGAAGGCTATTTCGTCATGGCAGTGGATTTGCCGGGTATTGGCTCACTAAACAACTCTACACATGCCTCACAGCTTCCTATTTATCTTTTCATTCGGGGGTGAGTTTATATGAATGTCATGACCATTTTTTGTCTGATTGCCTGCATTATTTTCGCTTTGGTAGGCATGACAACCTACATGTATGATTCATCCAATCGATTGAATCGTATCTTTTTATTCATCTGCATTGATTTGGCTATCTGGGCATTGCTGCTAGCTTTTATGCATACCGCATCGGATACATTTTCAGCCACGCTGTATCGCCGAATGGCGGTTTTCTTTTGGAGTCCACTTTATTGCCTTCTTCTTCACATGTTTATGATTATGACAAAACGGGACCAAGCACTCAAGAAACCATGGGTGGTCGCCATTCTCTACTTGCCAACGTTCATCTGCATCTATTTATATTTCTTTTATCATTCAGTTATGCCGGAGGATCTCGTCAAACTATCTTATGGTTGGGCATACTTGAATCCGCTTGGCAGAGGCCTGATTTGGGATCAGTTTCTGAATGTCTACTATGTTTCTTATTCCCTGACATCAATGATCATCGTCGCAATTTGGGGACGAAACTCAAAATTCTTTCGCATTAAAAAGCAATCAAGAATCATTGTCCTGACCTATCTTATGGTTTTCATTTTTGGTTCGGCGACGGACATCATTCTCCCCATCATGGGAATTCCCCTACTGCCGCCGTTAACCATATTCTTCATCCAAATTCCCATACTGGGTACCTGGTACTGTATACAACGGTTCCGTTTTATGAATGTCAGTCCGCAAAATGTTGCTTCCGATGTCATGAGTACCATGAGTGAAGGTATGGTCATCTGTAGTGAGAATCATCGCATTCAGGATCTGAACACCGGTGCTTTATCCATGCTTGAATACCCCATTGAGGCATTGAAAGGACAGCTTCTGAATACACTTTTCGCGGAAGAACTGATTCTTGAGGGGAATCAAGAAATCCAATCCGTAGAATCCATGATGAAGACGGGGAATGGCACTGCTCTTCCGGTTTTCTTTTCGCTGTCCACACTTTCTGATGAGTGGGGAGACCCTTACGGTTCAGTGCTCATCTTTCAGAATCTGACGGATATCAGGCGGGTTCAAATGGCTCTTCAACGATCCCATGACGATTTGGAGATGAAAGTCATTGAAAGGACCATGACCTTGAACGAGACCAATATGGCACTCAAAAGCGAAATTGAATCCCGTATACTAATGGAAAGCGAAATCAAGGTTTTGGCATTTTATGACTATTTGACAGGCCTTCCAAACCGAAGGTTGTTCATGGATTTACTGAACAAGAAAATTCATGAGTGCCTGAGAAATGAAGTGCCACTCGCTGTCATGTTTCTGGATCTTGATTTTTTCAAAATGGTGAATGATACCATGGGTCATGCAGAAGGAGATGTTTTATTAAAGCAGGTCTCCGAACGGTTGTCTGTTGTATTGAGAATCAATGATACCATCGGACGTGTTGGCGAAGATGAGTTTTTGATTCTTGTCCAGAGTCTCCCAACGGACATTTACAGTGAAGCCGTTGCCAAAAAAATCGTGGATGCTTTCAAATCTCCTTTTTCTCTCTCCGGAAACGATATCTACATTTCGGCAAGCATCGGTATCGCCAATTATCCTGCAGACGGACTGGATGTCGATACCCTGATCAAAAGTGCCGACATTGCCATGTACAAGGCGAAGGAAAACGGAAAAAACAAATATGAAATGTGTTCATCAGGCATGAAAAAGAACCTGATGGAAACCATGAAACTGACAAACCATTTATACAGGGCATTGGAGAGGGAAGAGCTGGTCCTGCACTATCAACCGCAAGTCAACACCATAACCGGTGACATTATTGGTTTTGAAGCATTGTTGAGGTGGAATCTGTCTGAACTGGGAATGGTAGCACCCGCTGATTTCATACCCATTGCAGAAAAAACCGGTCTGATTATCCCCATCGGGAAATGGGTAATCGAAACGGCATGCCGTCAGAACAAGGCATGGCAGGATATGAATCTCATCCATGTTCCTATGGCGGTCAATCTATCTGTGAAACAATTTGTGGACAACAGCATTGTAGATATTGTATCCGGAATACTCGAAGAAACCGGAATCGAACCGAAATATCTTGAACTTGAAATTACGGAAAGCATTTTGATGAAAGAGATTGTTTTCATCAGTGCAACGCTGAACAGCCTGAATCAGCTAGGCGTCCGTATTTCTATCGATGATTTTGGTACGGAGTATTCCTCTCTGAACTATCTAAAACAGCTTCCGCTGGATCGTATCAAGATTGCTATGACCTTCGTTCACGGCATCGGCGTCAATCCAAAAGATGAGGCCATCATCAACGCTATCCTTGCACTGGCAGAAAATCTAGGGCTTGATACTATCGCAGAAGGCGCCGAAACGACTGCACAGATTGCTTTTTTAAGGAATAGCAAATGCCAGGCAGTTCAGGGCTTCTATTTTCATAAACCCATGGCGGCAGCGGAGATAGAGCGTCTCCTCGCAAATATGCGGATAATATAATTACACCCCAAAAAGGTACCATAGTGACTTTTTGGGGCAAGTTATCGTCAGATAATTGCCCCGGCATGAACCTTCATTTTTCCATAATTTCTGTACCCCATAGGAACGCAGCAACCGCTTCTTTTGCATTCACAGACTTTTCATAGTCAATATAGACCTGATAACTTTCCTGGATTTTGCTACCATCATACCACATCAAAATCAGCTTATCATGCTCCATAGTCTGATAATAATCCAGCCCACAATCGTCATATCGGCTATCATCACTTGAAAAGGTAAAGCTTTGCTGATATAATGAATCAACTTGTAATACAACGTAGCTCGCAGGAGGATAATATGAGTACAGTGTCCATAAGATTGAGTGACAGGGATAATCGTTTAATCCGTAAATATGCCGAGATTCACAATGTGGATTTGTCTGCATTTATCCGGCAGGCGGCTATAGAAAAAATTGAAGATGAATATGACCTTACTTTGTTTAACCAGGTATGGGAAGAAGAATGTTCAAGTCGCCGTTATAGCCATGAAGAAGTTAAGAAAGAACTTGGCCTATGAGGTATGCCGTAGAATATACCAAAAAATCAATAAAACAATTAAAAAAGATGGATAAACAAACTGCGGCATTTATCATTACATATATTGAAAAAAACCTTATTCACTGTGAAAACCCAAGAATAGTTGGCAAGGCTTTACAAGGTAATTTAAATGACAAATGGCGTTATCGTGTCGGTGATTATCGTATTCTGGCGAAAATTGAAGATGAAAAAGTAGTGATTCTAATCATTGAAATAGGCCATAGGAAAGAAATATACTAATTTCTCTGTATCTTTCTCAGAACGGCCCGCACTCTGACACAGTGCAATTCCGGGCATATCCGGCATTTAGCTTCACCTAATCAACATTTTGAATAATAATCCTTTC
Organism: Acetivibrionales bacterium; assembly: GCA_038249175.1. GTDB lineage: Bacteria > Bacillota > Clostridia > DSM-8532 > DSM-8532 > JAEWSN01. The sequence continues at coordinate 416 of JBBRWP010000230.1, read as the reverse complement.
GTGATTGCTTTTAGATGTCATTGAAATCAGCGAATCACAGCCAGGGGATCGTGCTTCATCAGATATTCCGGATCGACAATGTTGCCATGAATGGTCAGCGTCCAATGCAAATGTGGACCTGTGGCGAACCCGGTTTCGCCAACATAGCCGACGACGTCGCCTGGTTTTACCCTTGTTCCCACAACCGCGGCTGTCTTGCTCATATGTACAAGGGAGGAATACATGCCCAGTCCATGATCTAGAATGACCGTATTACCAGCTGCGATCAAGGGTCCGGAAAACACAACGATCCCCGCTGCGGGAGCATGGATGGGTGTTCCCTCCGATCCCGAAATATCGACACCGGAATGTGTATAATTCAAGACCCCGTTGATGATTCTCTGTTTTCCAAAAGACTTTGCAGCGGCCCCCGGAAT
>JBBRWP010000229.1:0-5365 GCA_038249175.1 Acetivibrionales bacterium | reverse complement strand
TCCGAATTTTTCGCGCAAGTCTTTTTCTGCGGCCAAACCGTTCCCGGGAACAAAAATGACCAGACGGCTCCTGTCACGAAGCGTATCAGGACGAAGGTGTTCCCTCTTCAGATCATCTGCCGGCAGATCTTTCTGTTCATTCACCGGCACGTCTTTCTGTTCAACTTTCGGCAGCTCTTTCTGTTCATTCACCGGCACGTCTTTCTGTTCAACTTTCAGCAGCTCTTTCTGTTCATTCACCGGCACGTCTTTCTGTTCAACTTTCGGTAGATCTTTTTGTTCATTCACCGGCACGTCTTTCTGTTCAACTTTCGGTAGATCTTTTTGTTCATTCATCGGCACGTGTTTTAAAACATCGGCTGACGCAGGGCGATCCACTGTTGTGCCACCCTTTCGAAGACCTGCCTCAAAACGATCCAGTTGCGCATACAAAGCGGCATACGCTGCGTGTGCAGATTCCTGCAGCCAATGCACCGCATCATCCATCATCACCATCAATGGCCAGGAAGGGCTGGTGGTCTGAAAAACAGCCAAGGCTTCAGCAACAGAAGAAACCGGCAAACCGGTGCGAACACCCTGCCAATGGCTCCCTTCATGCAGCAATGCCGTTTGCGTGGGTGCAGGCAGTGTTTTGTGCAGACTTTGCACCACCAGATCGGCACCGTATTGGAGCGCCGTTTTTGGAAAAGAGGCATGGGCTGGAAAGTGCGCACCATGGGCTTCGTCCACCAATAGCAGCATGCCATTTTCATGCAAAAAATCTGAAAGGGTACCTAAATCTATGGCCATCCCGTAATAATTGGGTCGTGTCAGCAAAAGCCCTTTGGCATGCGGGTTTGCAAGCACTGCTTCCTGAATGCTGTAGATGTTCGGACCACTTGGAAAAGCAAAAGGGTCGTCCATTTCCGCTGTATTCTCAATAAAAACACCTTCAGCACCCGCCACTTGAAGAGCATTCAACACAGAACGGTGGCAGTCACGGGCAACAAGCAGGGTTTCTCCCCGGCCCACCGTGCAGTAAACCATGGCCAAAATACCGACGGTAGAACCATTGACAAGAAAATGGGTTTTGGATGCGCCAAAAATCAGCGCCGCTCTCTCTTGCGCTGCTTTGAGCATCCCTGTGGCATATTGCAGGTTATCGGTATTGGGTAATTCGGTTGTGTCCAGGAGGCCAAAATGTGCCAGGGAAGCAGCATTTAAACCGCGTCCACCCAAATGGCCGGGCATATGAAACACTGTTTTTTCTCCATGTAAGGCTTCTGATAAAGATTCATATAATCTCTTGCATACCATCAATTCATGTTTCCTATCGTTTCATGTTTACAATATTCCTGAACACCAGGATATCGTACGCAAATAAAATTCCGTGATACGGGCAGCGTTGACTCCCATTAGCAAAGATACAAGTGTTTCATCATCAAAATGATTCAGATTACGAACATCCTGGCAATCCGCAACGGCAAAAAATAAACCTACTCCACCCGTGCTTCTGTCCACAGTTGGTTATAGAAAGATTTTTTATCTCCCAAATCAATGTACACTTCGCTTTTGGAAAGCACTTCTTCCGAGGGCCAGTAGGCATCCATCGTGAAAATATCCGGGTAGGCTTCGCGCATTTTTTCTATCGCAACGGTGTTGGGCGAGGTGTAGCCCACCGCTTCTGAATTCTGGAAAGAGACTTCAGGGTCCAGCATGAAATTGATAAACATTTCTGCTTCTTTCTTATGTTTGCTGCTTTTGGGAATGACCATGGCATCAAACCAGACATTGGTACCCTCTTTGGGGATAGCATAGCCGACATAGGAAAAGTCAGCAGAATCGTCCCAATACAAATCCATGGGGTCACCGGAATATGTGACCCCCATGGCCGCGTCACCATTGGCAATCATGTCCTTAATCTCATCGCCATAATAGCCGTTGATTAACGGTTTTTGAGCCACCAGGCTGTCTTTGGCCGCCCTCAGTTCATCTTCATTGATGCTGTTCATCGAATAACCGAGGTGCTTCAACGCAACGCCCATAGAATCACGCACATCTTTTTTCATTAGAATTTTGCCTTTATACTTCTCATCCCACAGAATATTCCAGCTTTCAATCGGCTCACTGATAAGGTTTTTATTATATAAAATACCGAGTGTGCCCCAAAAATACGGCACGGAGTACTTGTTTTCCGGGTCATACGCCTTGTTTTTCGTTTGCTCGTCGATATACTTGTAGTTGGGGATATTGCTGAAGTCCAGGGGCTGCAGCATGTCCTTTTGTATCATCTCCGAAATGGCATAATCGGACGGGAAAACCACATCATAACTGCTGCCGCCGGCATCCATTTTGGCCAGGAGGGTTTCATTGTTATCATAAGTCTTATAATTCACACGGATACCGCTTTGCTGTTCAAACTGCGTCAGCAGGGTTTCGTCCATGTATTCGCCCCAGTTGAACACGTTAATGGTAATTTTTGAACCGCAACCGGCCATGGACAGTGCCAAAGAAAAAACGAGAACAACAACAATGCTGCGTAAAACGTTCAATGATAAACCTTTGTTTTTTTTCATTTCTTTTCCCTTTCATTACAAATAGAGAGTTTTGTATACCAATCAAACCCGATATCGTTATTTTATCATATTCTTGAGCTATTGTGCCCAAAGCACTTCGGGTTCTTATGTCAAGAGCTGCATGCCCACAGTGCATTATGCCTTTTCAGCTAAATATTCCATCGTAGTGCATTGTGCCTTTTCAGCTGAACTTCTTCTCTGCACCCCACTGAGTATTTTCAGCAATCGTTATTTTTCTCAATGTATCATTCCCCCTACAGCAGCAGTTCTTCCCCTTTTTCACTTTTGTGGTTAATGATGAACAAAAGAACCACCATGGTAATGAACATAACCGTGGAAAGGGCATTAATGGAGGGTTTCACCCCGCGTTTGGCCATGGAATAGATAAGGATGGACAAGTTGGTGGCATCGGTACCTGCGGTAAAAAAGCTGATGACAAAATCGTCAATGGACATGGTAAAGGCCATTAAGGCTCCGCTAATAATACCCGGTGAAATTTCCGGCAGAATAACTTTGCGTAAAGCCATCATGGGCGTCGCCCCCAGATCCATGGCTGCTTCCGGCATAAAACGGTTCATCTGGCGCAGTTTGGGCAGCACAGACAGAATAACATAAGGCGTACTGAAAACAATGTGCGCAATGAGCATAGCCACCGGTCCCAAGGGAATCCCTGTAGAAATAAACAACGTCATGAGTGCCACGCCGGTAATAATATCCGGGTTCAGCACTGGCAGGTTGTTCACGTTCAGAATGGCTGTTTTTGTTCCTCGACCCATATAATGAATGCCAATGGCGGCAACCGTACCGGCCAATGTTGAAATGACAGTGGACAATAGTGCAATGACCAGTGTGAAGACGAGGGCTTCCCGTATCTGCCGGTCATTGACCATATCCAAATACCATTTCAGCGTAAATCCACCCCACTGGCTGCGGGATTTAGAACTGTTAAACGAAAACACAATGAGAACAAGAATAGGAGCATACAGAAAGAGAAAAATAAGACTCATATAAAAGCGTTTAAAAAACTTCATCACTTCGCTTTACCCCCTTCCACTTCGGTATTTTGATCAATCCGGGACATCACAGCCATGGAAATCAAAATAACCGCCATTAAAATAATGGATAGAGAGGATCCGAAATGCCAGTTGCGGTCAGACATGAACTGCTGTTCAATGAGGTCACCAATGAGGGGCGTTTTTCCGCCACCCAGCAAGGCGGAAATAACAAAGGTGGAAACTGCCGGCATAAACACCATGGTAATGCCCGAAACCACCCCGGGAATCGATAGGGGAAAGATAACTTTCCAAAAGGCCACAAAGCCGTTAGCCCCCAAATCGCGGGCTGCTTCCAAAATATGGACGTCAAGCTTGGATAATACTGTATATATTGGTAAAACCATAAAGGGTAGAAAGTTATACACCATGCCCAGCAACACCGCACCCTGACCTGGCATAATTTCCAACACCGGCAGGTGCAGAAGCAAAAGGAACCGGTTAATCAGACCGTTTGGAGAAAGAAGTGACATCCAGGCATAGGTACGAAGAAGAAAATTCATCCAGATGGGCACAAGGAAAAGCATCAATAAGAGATTTCGGTACCGCAGGTCTGCCCGTGCAATAATCATGGCCACCGGATAACCGAAAACCAGACAAAACAAAGTACTGGTGGTGGCCAATACAAAAGAATCCGCCATCACTTTTAAGTAGATAGGCTCGTTAAAACGTGCAAAATTATCAAAGGTAAAGCGCCACGTTGACGAATCGTGGATATCCCCGCTGGTAAAGCTGTACACCAGGATCAAAAACAGTGGAACCACTACAAAAAATCCCATCCAGCCAACATATGGCCAGGCAAGAATACGCATGCGTTTCCTCATCTAGCCATCCCCCCGTTTCATGACCTGTATATCGGCGGGCTGGACACGCATGCCCACGCGGCTGCCTTCAGGAAACATCACGGTGCGGTGGACCATAAACTCCCTATGGTCTGTTTCAATGAGCATTTCATAGTGAACACCCTTAAAAACAACTGAAATAACGGTGCCTTGAATTTGCCCTTCATCCGGATTCACAGTGATGCGGATGTCTTCCGGTCGAATAACAATATCCACCGCTTCATTCGGGGTAAAACCGGTGTCGATGCAAGGCATGGTAATCCCATCAAAAACCACAACACAATCTTTTGGCATGATGGCTTCGATAATGTTGCTTTCCCCGATAAAATCGGCCACAAAGCGGTTCACCGGCTCATTGTAAATATCCACGGGTGAACCGATCTGCTGAATAATTCCCTTATTCATGACCACCACTGTGTCGGACATGGTCAGGGCTTCTTCCTGGTCATGTGTTACGTAAATAAAGGTAATACCCACTGAACGCTGCATATCCAGCAATTCAATCTGCATTTCTTTGCGGAGTTTCAAATCCAGAGCACCAAGCGGTTCATCCAGAAGCAGGACCTTGGGCTTGTTCACAAGCGCCCTGGCAATGGCCACACGCTGTTGCTGTCCGCCGCTGAGCGAATCAACATAGCGCTTTTCAAAGCCTTGTAAATCAACCAGTTTCAGCATTTTTTTCACTTGGTCATCCATCAGGTGCTTTTCTATTTTTTTGATGCGCAGCCCAAAAGCGATATTCTCATAGACATTCAGGTGGGGAAAAAGAGCATAGCGCTGAAACACCGTATTGATATTGCGGCGGTACGGCGGAACAGGCGTTAAGTCCTGCCCTTCAAAAAGTATCTCCCCCGAATCCGGTTCCTCAAAGCCGCCAATCATACGCAAGGTGGTTGTTTTTCCACAGCCACTGGGT
>JBBRWP010000228.1:0-5378 GCA_038249175.1 Acetivibrionales bacterium | reverse complement strand
GGCGCAATCGTTCTCACAATATTGGTGATGTCTACTTTCGTAGCGCTTTCGTAAATTGTGGTATTATTCCTCGTCGGAGAGATGTCTCTCTCGAGGGGATCGCTGACAGAGATCGAAATCTCCGCGCTGGCGGTCAGATCCTTTGCTTCTTTCATTTCAATGCTGCCGGTAAGTTCGCTGCTATCACCCATGCTGTTCAGCCTTGTATTCGCACTTTTCAGGCTGTCCGGCAATGTCACAGTCGTCTGTTCTCCTGTGCTGACAGGAATGAGCTGTGCTTTGGTTGATCCATAGTCCATATAAGGTGCACTGTTCACAACAGTCCAATAACCCGCCGGTAAAACAAAAAGCGTATCACCATCTACAGTGACAGTCCCCTTATACCAGGCTGATTCACCATAGGTATCCCGCTGACTGCCTTCCCGATAATCAATACTGACAAAGGGTTGCGGTTCTACCAATACCGACCCGAACGGTGCACCTTTTACCAGTAGCGCGCCCGGATTGATGCCCATCTTCACCTTAGGCAAATCGTAGGACTCTTCAAACATCAAGGTAATTTCATCCGGAACAGGCACATTGTAATCATAGGGTTCAATTGACCAGTTATAAATACCAGCACCTTGTGGCAGATCATCCAAAATAAAATCCTTTGAAACTGCAGCATCAATAACCTTCGTATAACGCTTGTATACTGAACTATCTGAAATGAGGTCAACACATTCAGCCTTCAGAACCACTTTGCCGGATGGTATGCCAACATGAATGGACACAAATTTCTCTCCCTTTAGTTGCGTAATAAAGGAAGTGCCACCACTAACACCATCAAGGAAACGATCGGACGTTATGGTATACGGCTTTCCAACCAGCAAAACATCCTGCTTGACGATATGAAATTCATATCCATTATCATTTTCGCGTACATCACACCACCATGATGCTTCTTCTTTATCAACCTTAAAGATCATATGATCTGCGTAGGCACTTGAAAAGACAGTGCCGCCGATTGAACTGACATAGTCGGTCAAAAACTTCACCGGAATGCCGGAGTCTTCTTCAACACCCAGCCACCATGAGTTGCCAAAAAGTCGCTTTTGAACCTCTGTAAAATTCTCAATATATTGTATGTCTATAGACTCCTCGTTGCCCTCTTTATTGTTTGTTCCGCCATTATATAGTTCTTGTGAACCCAGCGGGTTAATCAGTGGAATCGGGATGCTCCATTCACCGATATCGCCCGTCTTCGGACTCACGATGGGTTTGCCTGTCGGTCCATGGTTCGGATCGACATACCCTGCTCCAAAAACTGATGTACCCGACGCATTCATTTCATTTGGTGAATTGTTATTTTCTGAATTGATACTTGATTCTGAATTGATGCTTGTTTCTGAGTTGATGCTTGTTTCCGAATCATTACCCGGAGCATCTGTTTTTTTGCCACGCCCACACCCAACCAACAAACCGCAGGATATGCTTAAAACAAGAATCCAGCATAAACACTTTTTCATAGGTGCACCTCGCATTGTTAATATATTCAATGATAAGGCTATCATAGCACTTTTTTTCAGCTTAATAAAGGCATCCTGCCGTTTGACAATATCGCACTATTTTCTTATGATAAAGGTATCTGCAGGCTGGAGGAATCATCATGAAAGACAAGAAAAAGAAAAAGAAAAAAACGACACTCGACTATATCAAAGCCATCCGTGGCAGTTGGTTGATTAACCCGATAACACGTGTCAAGGAAAGCGATAAAAAGGATAAAAAGAAACGGCGTCAGGAAGAGAAAAAAATGGAAAAAGGTGAATCTTAAATCGGCCACGGAAGGCATATTTCGCAGATATGGTCGTTGTAAACGGCAATCTAAACAAGGTTCTTCCTAAAGTTCGTTGAAAATACGATAAAGTCTTCATACTTCGTTTATAAAACGTCGATAAAAGCTTGCTTCAAACGAAATGGATTGTATAGATGATTCTGGTGTAAAAACCCCAATTTCGGCTCCGGAGGGGCTGAAATTGATTGAAAATGGCCGATTTCAGGTCAATATCGCGGTCTGTGCGCCGCGATTTGGCATCAAATCGGGCTGGTCGCAAGCAAGCTTGCTGCTCGCCCATGCAACCTGGATCATTTTCGGGTTCTTACAGTAGAATCATAGCTTCAACTAATTCTGGAAAGAACCCTAAACAACAGAGATTTCGGTATCAGTCATGATATTATCCAAGCACCGCATCGCCTGTGGCAATCACATTTGCGCCGGAGTTCAGGATGTTTTCCAGTAGGATATCCCCCGTTTGAACCGGGGCAGAAACCGCAAGACCGTTAAGCACCTGCACCATTTCTTTGAGCTGCGATTTTGGAACAGCCTTGTCTGTGCGCACAGGCAACAAGGGTTTATTGCTGTTGCACAGGCGAACCGTGGTGGTCAAGGTGCGTACCGGGTTCACACATTCTGCCTGGGCGTAAGCCAAACCCCTTTTGCACAAATTACCGGTCACTTCTACAGGGATGCCATCTTCTATTGTTACCGTCATTTCACAACCGGTCGGACAGACCGTACACGTCATTTTCATAAAAGACTCCTTCACGAATTCTATCATCCGTATTCCCGGTTTTCACGTTGTGTTCAATCCTCTCATGCATGATTGCCGTGCAATTAGCTGGATTTTCGTCCTTCGGGGCGAAAATCAGGATATAAAAGACCTGATTAATTTTACGGGATGCCAGTCCCATCTTATAACCTGTGCTATACACAACGCACTTAACACGCTGTTGCCTCTGAATCACCCGCTCATGTCTCCAATGCTTCCCCCAGCTCTTTCAAAGACGGAAAAACCATTGTCGGTTTTATATCAGAACCTGCAATATCTTCTTTTTTTGTTTCTCCCGTCAGCACCAAAATGCCTGTGGTACCATGGTTCACCGCCGTGGCCACATCGGTATACAAGCGGTCGCCGACAAAAGCGATTTCTTCTTTTTTCGCGCCGGTGTGCGCTATCACGGCATCCAGTGTTTCTTTGTTCGGCTTTCCGAGAAAACGTGGTTTCACACCGGTGGACGCTTCAACCAATGCACACATGGCTCCGCAATCCGGGATAAAACCGTCTTCTACCGGGCAGTTCCAGTCCATATGGGTGGCCAGAAATTCCGCACCTTGCCGAATGTGCCAACAGGCCTGTGACAAATGGTTATAGGTCAATTCTGTATCAAAGGCCAGCATCACAATGTCTGCCCTTAAATCTCCGGCTTTTGGTGCCCAACTATCTGATGGTTGAACCAGCCGAACCCCTGCCTCCTTGAACTGCTGTCGCAAGGCGGATGTCCCTAGAAGAAAAACTTCTTTGTCCTTCCGCTCTCTCTGCAAGTAGGAAATGGCCACATCCCCGGATGTCATAATTTGTTTTTTGCTTATCGCAACCCCCATGGCTGCTAATTTCTCAATATAATTGTTTGGAGATTTCGAAGAGTTGTTTGTAAAGAAGAGAAAACGACGGCCTGTGGCTTCCAGCTTCTCTAAAAATCCTTTTGAACTTTCCAGGAGTTGATTTCCCAGATAGAAGGTGCCATCCATATCCAGAACCATTACTTTGCAACGCTGCAGCGGGTCGACGGCCTCTGTCGGAACAACATGCACAGAAAGCGCATTTCCCAGCACCACTTTTTTCAGCCAGCTTTCTTTAATGGAAATCGTTTCCATTTCTCCCGGTGACACACGCATCTTTCGCACTTTTATCAAAACTTCCTGCCCACTGCGCACCTCTAAAAACACGTTGCGCGCCGGTGCCGCCACACGGAAGAGCAAACGACTCTCTGCTTGTATGCCCGCCAACGAAACAGATTTAGGCAGCACATAGCGAATGCCTTCGCCAGCCAGCACAGGAATAACAGCCGTTTGAACCAAGAGGTTTTCTGTGCTTGTTGTGTCTGTTGCCGTCAATGCTGACAGTTCACCAGCATTTATCGGTTCTGTTGCCATCAATGCTGACAATTCACCAGCATCGGCGCTGTCGGCAGTCTGGGCCACACTGCCGGCCTGCAGCCATCGGGCAGCACTGCGGCCGGCCAAACGACCTTCTTCGGAAACATGGTCCACCAAATCATGCACATGAACCACATTCCCGCAGGCAAAAACCCCGGGCAGACTGGTCTGCATATCCATGGTCACCGATGGTCCGCCGGTCACAGGTTCCAGCAAAATACCGGCACCACGAGACAATTCATTTTCCGGTATCAGGCCAACGGACAAGAGGAGGGTATCACAGTCAATACGCTGTTCAGTTTCGGGTATTACATGGCGCTGCTCATCCACTTTGGCGATGGTTACGCCAGTTAAACGTTCTTTGCCGTGCAAATCAATGACCGTATGTGATAACAGCAGGGGGATATCAAAATCGTTTAAACACTGCACAATGTTGCGTGTCAATCCGCCGGGATAAGGCAGAATTTCACAAACCATCTTCACTTCCGCCCCTTCAAGCGTCAAACGCCGTGCCATAATCAGCCCGATATCGCCAGACCCCAGAATGACCACTTTGCGGCCGGGCAGATAGCCCTCCATATTGATGAACCTCTGGGCACTGCCTGCCGTCATAATACCGGCCGGCCTTGCCCCCGGTATATTCAACGCTCCTGCGGCCCGCTCCCGGCATCCCATGGCCAGTACAACGGCACCGGCTTTGATGGACATCAGTCCATATAGCGGGCTGACAGCACGCACGGTTCTATCGGCATCTAGTGACAGCACTGTGGTTTGAGAATAGATACGAATGCCTTCTGCCTGTGCCTCGCGAATGAACCGACCAGCATATTCCGGGCCGGTCAATTCTTCGCCAAATAAATGCACCCCGAAACCAGGATGAATACATTGTTCCAAAATGCCCCCCGGTCCGTCTTCCCGTTCCAAAATAAGAACATCCGTTATTCCGGCTTTTTTGGCTTCTAGCGCTGCCGCCAAACCAGCTGGCCCTCCACCAATCACCACCAAAGCCGCTTTTCCCGGCAAGACTAATTTTTCCGGCAAGACTAGTTTTCCTGACAAGACTACTTTCCCCGACAAAGCTGGGGCTTCATGCGATTCTAGTTGTCCAATCCGGCCTTCCGGGCTTTTCACCGGACAGATTTCAGGTTTTGAAGGGCCGGATAAAATATGCGACCCGGCACCGCTTTTGGTAACGGCATCCGGCGAAATAGTCAGCGTTTTTGCCAGAAGTTCCACAATGCGCGGCGTGCAAAAGCCGCCCTGACAACGTCCCATCCCCGCACGGGTTCTGCGCTTGATCCCGTCCAGTGTTCTGGCACCGGCAGACCGCAGCACAGCATCTACAATTTCAGCCTCCGTGACAAATTCACAGCGGCAGACAATATTGCCAAAGGACGGGTTT
>JBBRWP010000227.1:0-5414 GCA_038249175.1 Acetivibrionales bacterium | reverse complement strand
TTCGTTGTTCTCACCGGTGCCACCATGAGCGGCATCAGTCAAAGACACATCCGGATCCGATGCAAAATCCTTGAACAGCAGCGTGCCATCCAGTTCGCATTCCAGACGATTCGGGTCACCATTCGGTTCATAGAGCTGCTGCTTACCAATGACAAGCGTTCTTTTTTGGCGAACGGGTTCTTGCACGGTTACGGTATTGCTTGCATCCTGCAACTGAATGCTTCTGTCCACAATTTCCGCATCCGGTATATCCGGATACAAAGTAGAAAGCAAGAGGTTGTAAACCGGGTCGGTGTCTGCAACCACACTTTGATAGTTCGTCCATGCGGCGCCATTATAAGTTGACCAGATAGAAGGTTTGTCAAAAGACAGCACCAGTTTACTCGTCGGAATTTCGATGCCTGTTCCGTTTACCTGAACGGTTTTAAGGCCGTTGTATTTTGCCTCCACTTTGATATTTTGCGGCAGTGCCGGCCGACCCGTCTGACCGCCAAGAAGAGTTAAAGAATTGGCAAGGCTGGAGTTTCTGGGCAGGGCGGCACCTTCTTCGGAACAAATGACACGAATATATCGCTCCGGCAACTGACCGTTGACCACCGTAAAAGGAAGAATGACACTGCCGTAAAGCTGACCGCCCGGCAAACTGGAGTTGGGTATGGTCACCCAGTTCCCCCGTACCGCCGGCGCGTTGGGGAAGTTGAGGTCGTTGGCAGAAAGGTCCTGAATTTCATAGAAAAGCTTGGTATAGACGCCATTGGTCACTTTACGGAACTTCACTTCCACTTTATCAACATCCACCTTGGCAATCTCATATTCCATGGGTGTAAAAACCGAGGATAGCGCACCATATTCTTCAAAAGCAATGTCGGTGTTCACAACAGGAAAGGCATTGGCATTTCCCACCACCAGTGCTGTATTGATAAAAAGGAGTGGTGCGCCAGCGGTTGTGGCCAGGCTAACACCCATCTTCATGTTCTGGTATTCTGTGCCGGACTCTATGCCATTGGTTTTTTCCAGAATTACGGAGGCATAACCGTCTGCTGCAGGTGTTGGAATCCCTGCAGCATCTAGACCCTGTATCACAGGCGGTGCACTTCCAATGGTGGCGCCCCCCAAAGTGAGCACACTGCCGTTGTAATAGGTTTTGAATTCCATGGCCACCGTCGTATTCCGACCCTTGTTCATGGTAAAGTAAAAACCAGATTCCAGGATGGGCAACGGCGTGGCGGCGTTTTTTTGTAAGGCTGTTTTCCATGCCGCACCAGCTGCATGCTGGGTAATATAATGTATGCCTGCCGTTGTGTAGACGGTTGGCACCTTCCAACGCAAACGGATTTTCGGGTTCTGTCCGGAGATGACCTTGCTGGCGAAGCCAGCGAGGGCGACACCACCATTCATATTTTGCAAAATGGGTGCCTTTTCCACCAGGATGTTCGCCATTTGGTCGAAGGATTCTCCTTCAAAGGTCATGCCCGTTAAAACGTATGGTTTTCCCTCCCCTGTTTGCGTAATTCCGGCATCTGAATAAACCCGGATAAGGACATCGTAAATATGGTCGGGTAAGAACGGGAGTCTTAAAACAATCCGTTTTACGCCAGATTCTGTTACGTAGCGGTAAATGGGATTGGGTGTGCCAGTGTTGTCTGGAGAAATCTGGTCAGGCAGAGAAATGGGGTTGCCAGATGCATCATGCCACGATACTCGAATCAATCCGGGCTGCTGTGGTGCATTCCAATAGAGCTCATGGGCAGAGGCTGTTGCATCAAAACGGTATTTCACATCCAATTGTGTCACCGCCGCATTGACCGGTAATAAAAAGCCCGGCATCAGCCAAACCATGAGCAGAACGGTAGAGAGCAGTATCGAAAAGAAGGATTTTTTCCTTCGTAAGAATGCGTGCATGCCAACCTCCAAAATGGTTTAGTGGTGCTTATCTTCTGTTTTTTACCCAAAAAGGGCACAAGGATTGCAGGGCAATAATAAAGCTACATCTTTTATATCGACCATTCCCCAGTGCTGCATGAATGACGTTTGTGTGACAAAAGCATACCAAGACATTGGTACGGTTAACCCGCCCGACAGATTTGTACCCTATGCACCCTCTTTGAGTTTACTCAAACCTTGCTGGAAATGCTGCGCATATCCAGATTTGTTCTGTGATATAATATTTTGCAGACTGGATTTCTGTGATAAAAGGAGAAACCATGAACTTTGAAGCCATGAAGGGCGTTCTTTTATCGGACACCCTGGTGCCCGACTTATTTTTGAGCGACAACATGCCCGGATTGCCTTCCGATGCAGTAAAGCTCTATTTATACTGTACATTTTTGGCCAAATACGGCAAACAATCTACAACCGCTGAACTGGCATCCCGCCTGGAGATGGAACAGGATGTGGTCAACGCCTGCTTTGTGGTTTTGGAAAAAGAAAATTTGCTCTTCCGTACCAAAACCGGCTATACATTAATCGACTTAAAAGAGCTGGAAGTGAACCGCTTATACCGTAAACGGACGGATGCCCTGCCCGAAGAAGCCATTGCCAACAGCGCGGCCAACATTCGCCGCAATCAGTCCATTGACAGCATCAACCGCATGTTTTTTCAGGGCTTGATGCCGCCTTCGTGGTACACGGCCATTGACCATTGGTTCACAGACTTTAAATTCGATGAAGACGTGATGGTTTCTTTGGTTAAATACTGCCATGATATGAAAAAACTTGGTATTAATTACGTTAAGCGCGTGGCTGAGACGTGGCACATTGAAAACATTCGTACCAATTGGGATCTTGAAAAATATATGGAAGACCGTGAGCAATTGAATGCTGCAAAAAAGCGTGTTGTCCGTCTACTGGGTCGTAATTATCCGCTGACAGAACCGGAAGAACGTTACTTAAAAACCTGGCTGAAGGACTTTGGCTTTTCCCTGGATGTGATAGAAATGGCCGTTGAAAAAACAACCAGCCGGCCAAATGCCAATTTCGATTACCTGAACGGCATTTTGACGCGATGGAACAAAGCGGGGTTTAAAACAAAGGATGATATTGAAAAAGGAGATCTCAAGCCCAAAAAAACACGTGCGACACAAGGATCGGGTACCGCAGGCACAAATAGCACCGTTGCAAAGAGGGATAATTTTGAACAGCGCACGTATGACGATGCTTTTTTTGAAAAGCTCTCCGGTAGCGGCATGAAAAAGAAGGCTGACGCGTAATTGCTTCTGGTCTAGGAGACCTGATTTTTAATTTTTCAGCCAAGGTGTATGCTAACAGCAGTGTTGGCACCGGCTGGCAGAAAACTCTTGTAAGCGGTCTTTTAGCAACCTAAAGCTCTGTTGAAAAAGGAGATGCCTATGGCAGGAATGAACCGTGAAATGACCCGCATCTACGAAGCCCGCCGGGACAAGGCGCTCCTGAAACAGGACTTGCGGCAAAAAGAAGCTTTTTCAAAAATCCCGGCACTGGCAACGTTGGATGCACAAATTGGAGAAGTGGGCGTTCACTATGCCCGTGCTGCACTGGCCGGCGATGATAACGCCGCAAAAAACCTGACAAAAGCCCTGCAGGAAATGAAATCTGAAAAACAAAGTTTGCTTATCGGTGCAGGATATATAAGCAACTGGCTTGAGCCCTGGTGGCTCTGCCCGCTTTGTCATGATAGCGGATATGTGGATGACACATTCAATGGTTTACGCCACTTGTGTGCCTGCGGTCAGCAAATGCACATTGCCCAACTGTTCCGTTCTTCAAACCTCAACAACGACAGGACTGTCGGTTTTGGGTTGTACACGGATCGCTACTATCCAGACGCACAAAACCCCGAGGAGTTTGGTATTGCCGCACCGGTGAAACAGCACATGTCGGCCGTTTTCCAACGATTACAGCAGTTTATTGAGGTCTTTCAGGAGGAGGGCACAAAGTCCCTCTTCTTTCATGGCCCAACCGGTACCGGAAAAACTTTCATGGCCAAAAGCATCGGTAAAGCACTCATAGAAAAGGGTCATACGGTGCTCTACCTTTCGGCGACGGACTTTTTTGAAGCGGCACGGGCTGCAAAGTTCTATGATGGTGAAAAAGAGGACAGTATTGCTGCCTATCGTAAAGTTTTACAGTGCGAACTGTTGATTCTGGATGATCTGGGCACAGAACCCGCATCGGATTCAAGGTACGCCGACCTGCTGATGCTCCTGGAAACGCGCGCACAAAAAAAGAACCAACCCACACACACCATCATTGCAACGAATATGGATATTCGTCGCCTGTATGCAGTGTATAATGAAAGGATTGGTTCCCGTATTGTTGGCGAATTTGACGATATCCCCTTTGCCGGTTCGGATATCCGCGTGTTGAAGCGCCTGGAAAGCTAATGTTATAGCGCCGGAACGACGGTATCCGGGGTATTGATGACTGTTGCCGGATCTGGACTTGTCCCATCTGGATTCGCAGGATCAACTGGTTCTGCCGGTGTACTCGCAGCCGGATCTGCCGGATCTGCTGGATCTGCCGGTTCAACCGGCTCAGGCACGGTTAAATTTTTATCTGTATCAATAGCACTGCCAGTCGTTGTTTTTACGATGCCATCAGCTCCAGAGCCGTTGGCATCTGTCGCATCGCCCTTAGGCTTCGTTGCAGCTTCCTTTTTCACAACCACTTTCCCGGGATTTTTCACGCCTTTTCCCAAAACCAGATGGCTCGAGCCGTAGATGCGCTGAAACCCTGTTTCGAGAATGATGGGGTTCACCACATAGTGCAGTTTGATCAACTTTTTCCCGATTTGCGCAAAGTTTGCAATCTTATCTTTCCCAACCACACTGGTATCCACAAAATCAGTGTAGCGATTAGCCAGACTGATGAGTTCTCCCATTTCCCCCAGATTCAAATGTTGATCCATGAACTCACGCACAAAAAGATTCTGGTTTTCTTTTCGACCAAGGTCACCAATTTCAAACCATTTTCCATTGGCATTATAGCCTTTTCGAAAGCGGACAAAACCTTCGGCATCTTCACCCTTGAGCCTTTGCAGGCCCGCTTTCAAATTAATATGCAAATTCTGAACCGGGTCATCATAGCGCATGGCATAAGGGACATCGATGGTCACGCCGCCAAACTGGTCCACAATTTGCTTAAAACTGTCGTGGTGTACAAAAACAAAATCATCAATAGAAAGGGAGAACATTTCCTCCACCAAATCCGCAGTGAAGTCGTAATCAGGCTGGCCAAAGCGAGATTGGTCTTCCCGGTATTTGATGAGTTTGCCCAGCTTGTGGGCTGCGTTGATTTTGCGCAGCGCGGCATTTCCATTCATCCCGGATATTTTTTTATTGAGCAGTTTCAAAGCTTCAACGCTGTAATCGACATATAAATCACGTGGAATATTGATCAGTGAAACAACTCCTGTATCGAGGTTCATGCTCACAATC
>JBBRWP010000226.1:0-5427 GCA_038249175.1 Acetivibrionales bacterium | reverse complement strand
GTTCTTTTGTCACACTTCCTGTGACAAAAGAACCGTCCCCGTGTCACACGAAAATGGGATGTACACCATGTTATATGGCTGAAATGGGATTGTTTTCGAGTTGTTGCAGTGAAATCAAAAATAAAATAAGTCTGTAAGAAAGTAGTGTGAGTGATGTCGGAAACCCCGAAAAAACTACTATTGAAAGATCACAATACCTCCTCCCATATCTTGATGGAAGGCCTTATTATCAAAGGGATAGGCGGCTTGTATGAAGTATATCTGCCTGCTGAGAATCGGCGAATTCTTTGCAAGGCAAAAGGTAGTTTTCGCCGTGAGGGCATCACGCCGCTTGCCGGCGACCGTGTAAGAATCGAACCCCATCGCAATACGCCCGGGGAAGGTTTTCTGGAAGAAATACTGCCAAGAATAAACCTTTTTATCCGCCCTCCGGTAGCCAACATGGAAAAAATGCTCATTGTGCTGTCTGCGGGTTCACCGATACCAGACAGTCTGCTGGTTGGGAAACTGCTGCTGGCTTGCAGCATCCGGGATATTGAACCCTTACTGCTGGTGAACAAAACCGATGAATCAGAAGCAGCTGCTGTCAAGGAAATAGGGGCTCCGTATCAGCGGTACGAGGTTCTCTACACCAGCTGCATCAATGGCGAAGGTATTTCTACTTTACGGGAGCAACTGACAGGTAAGGTCACCGCTTTGGCTGGCCAATCCGGTGTGGGCAAGTCAACACTACTCAATACACTCTTGTCGGATGAACGCATGGCGACCGGTGTGTTGAGTGAAAAAATCGGGCGTGGCAAGCACACCACACGCCACGCAGAGCTGATTGCCTTTCCTTTTGGTGGATGGCTCTGTGACACCGCCGGCTTCAGTCGTTATGAAACGGACCCTTTGTTGCCGGAAGATTTGGACGCCCACTTTCCGGAGTTTTTCCCAGAACGGGAACAATGCCGTTTTCCAGCCTGCAGCCATTTGTCAGAACCCGACTGTGCTGTTGAAGAAAAACGAAAAAACGGCGGCATTCATCCATTGCGCTTTGAAATATACAAAGCCTTTTATGAAGAAGCCAAAGAACGGTACCAAAACCGATATCGTTAACATCATGAGTCATTGAAAAATACTGTATTTTTTTATTCGTGGGGAGCGAAGATGCAGGTGTTTTTACCTGTTTGAGACGGAAGACACCGCTCATTTCATTTCCAGAGTGTGCAAGGCGCAGAGGCATTCATCTGTTTGAGGTTGATGATAGAAGCACCAGCCAATAATGTTTTCGTAGGATAACAAAACAGTGTTCAGGTCCTAGAAGGGAGGTTCACATGGTTCAAGTAGCCCCGTCCATCCTTGCCGCAGATTTTGCAAAACTGGGTCAGGAAGTGACGATGATTCACGAAAGTGGTGCAGACCGCATCCATTTTGATGTGATGGATGGCCAATATGTCCCGGAAATTTCTTTTGGCCCGGGTGTGTTGTCTGCCATCCGCGGGTATTCAGATTTGCCGATGGATGTGCATCTGATGGTACGGGAGCCAGAACGCCACATTGCGGCGTTTGCACGTGCCGGAGCGGACAGCATTACAGTACACGTGGAAACCACGAGTCATCTGGACCGTACGCTGCGGGAAATTAAAGCCTTTGGTAAACAGGCGGGTGTTTCGCTAAACCCGGCAACATCCCTGTCTACCCTGGATTATGTCCTATCCCTGGCAGACATTGTTTTGATTATGTCGGTGAATCCCGGCTATGGTGGTCAAGCCTATATTCCGGGTATGTCCGATAAAATAATGTTGCTGAAAAAGCGAATTCTGGCGGCATTCGGGGCTGCAAAAATTCATGTTGATGGTGGTATTGGTCTTTCTTCTGCAGAAACCGTGATAAATGCCGGGGCTGATGTTTTGATTAGTGGATCCGCTTTTTTCACCAGCCCGGATAAAAAAACTTTTATAAAAAATATGAAAATGGGTGGTGTTCTGTGACTGGCAGAGAAGTCATCGTTGCCTTCTCCCTCGTTTCCCTTGGTACCATATTGTCGTTGTTTGCCTTTAGTCTTGGGAAGCATTATCGGACCTGGCTGGGGCGCGGCTATCTTTTTATGTGCCTGACTTTTGGCGTATGGACTTTCGGAGCTTTAGCCATGACGGTATCAAATACAGAGGCTGCAAGGGTTATCTGGTATCAGGTTTCATCTTTTGGCTGGGCGTATTACCCCATGGCGGTGCTATTCTTTGTCCAGCAAATTATCGGTAAGGTTTCGTCATGGCGAAGGCTTGCTGTACTTGCTGTGAATGGGCTTATCGGCACCGTAATTTTCCTGACCATGCTGTTGGATCCTATGTTGTTTGTAGACCATTTTGAGGAAACCTTTTTTGGTTGGGGTATTATTAAGCAAGCCAAATCACCAGTCTTGTTTTTCACACTTCTTTACCTGGTCATATCGGCTGCGATCGCTTTTTTGCAGTTACTTTTTTGGCACAACAGAACAAAGTACCGGCAGGAGAAATTACAAGCCAAATTGCTGATTTTTTCTGGAATCTTTGCCCTCATCGCCTCTGCCTACCCTGATATTATTATGCCGCTTTCCGGGAAAGCTGCCGTGGATATGTTGCCGATTGTGTCGCTGCCGTGGTTTTTGGCCTTGTTTTATGCCGCTCACCGTCTAAGTATTCTAGAAGCAGCACCACCGGTGAGCGTACAAGAATTGATGTTTCGTGTACGGGATATGGTTTTTCTCCTGGACAGGGAAGGCAACATAACACAAATGAATACTTCTGCGAGAACGGAAACCGGCTTTACAGCACCTATACAGGGTGAATCAGAAGAAAAGACACTTATCCAGCAACTATTTCCGGAGATTCATCTTCCAAGAGCGGGAGATTCCTTTAGCATTGACACTGATGCTTACATTACTGGTGGGAAAAGGATACCGGTACAGCTTTCGGTCAGTGCCTACCTGAACCGTTACCACGAGGTGGCCGGGTATATTGTTACCGCTTATGATCTGCGGTTGCGACTGGCTATGGAAATACAGACCATAGAGCAGCAACTTGCCGACGACCGTATGGACGATCATTTACGTTTATATACCGCAACGATGGAGAATTTGACAGCGGGGATACTTCACTTCGGTTCGGACCAGGTCATTCACCGTGGCTACTCTCAATATACGGGTTCGCTGCTTCAGAAAGCATCTTTGACAGGAGAAGACTTTATAGAGATCGTGTTCGGTTTTTGGAGTGAAGCTGAAAAAGCGCAGTTAAAGGCATTGCTGTCGGATATATTCGTAGAAGAACAGCCATGGAAATTGGAAGCCTTGATGAAATTGCTGCCAAAGAGTTTTTTGCTTGCAGGGCGAACGGTGAAGCTGCACTTTCAGTTGTTGTATATTGACCCTAGACAAAAAAGAAAAACGATGATGGTTACCCTGGAACCTTATGAAGAACCCATTTCTTTGGGTACAATGCAAAACGAGCCATTGCTGCCAATGTTGGTGGCCATTTTTGCTGAGCGAGAATCTTTTTTCGAGCTTTTGCAGGAATACGAAAACTGGTTTTACATGTTCAGAAAAGCCTGGACAATGAACCGGCAAAATCCGCAGGAAGTGCTTTGTGATTTATTTCGGTCTGTTCATACGTTTAAAAGCAGTTTTGCCCGCTTTGGAATGAAAGCCTCTGCTGCAGCATTGATGGCCTATGAAGAACGGCTTTCTACCATGATGAAGGAACAGGTGACTGTTACAGCCGTCGATGATGTTTTGGCACGTTGCGACCCGGATTGCTGGATATCCAACGATATTGACGCATTGAAACGGGTTCTGGGTGCGTTTTATGACCAGTCGCAAAGTGTTGTGGAAGTGGACCGCAACCAGATGGAAAGTATTATACAGGCATTGGAGCAGGATGTTGAAAAAGCATCTTTGCCAATGGAAATGGTTAAAAAGAATGCCAACCGCTTTCGTGAACTTTATGCTCTGCACTCGAAAGAACTGTTGCAGGACTATGACGCATATATTCAAATGATTTGTATGGAAAAGGGCTTACCCAAGCCCATTTTTTCAGTGTTGGGCTCTGATGTGCTGTTGGACACCAAAAAATATCGTTCGTTTTTCCGAACGTTAATTCATGTATTTAATAATGTAGTTGCCCATGCCATTGAGAAACCGGAAGAGCGGCTGGCTGCGGCAAAACCGGAGAGAGCGCGCATCGAATGCCATGTTTCTATTCGTAAACAAACGCTGTATATTGAAATTGCTGATGATGGTCGTGGCCTTGATCCGGCAAAAATTCGGCAGGATTTATTGAATAGTCGTCAACTTGGCCAGGCGGCCGGGACAATGGACGATGAACAGGTGCTGCAGTGCATTTTTGAGCCGGGATATTCTTCGTCCAAAGTGGCAGACTCTTTGTCTGGACGGGGTATTGGTTTGTTTGCTGTCAGCCATGCTGTGAAAAATCTTGGCGGTCAAGTAAAGGTTCAATCTGAAGTTGGTCTATACACCCGTTTTCGATTTATGATTCCTCTCTATGGATCAGAAGGGCAGAAAATATGATGGTGCTGATTGTTGGTAGTGGCCGAAAAGCGAAATCATCGCTCATAAAAGCATATGCTGCGCGGGCAGATGTGGTGATTGCTGCTGATGGCGGTGCACAATGGCTGGATGCTGCCGGTATTGTGCCGGATGTATTGATGGGAGATTTTGATTCCATTCCACCGAAATTGCTGAACAAAATGGATGCGGTGAAATCTATTCGACGGATTCAATACCAGGTGGCCAAAGATGATACAGACATGGCCCTGTGCCTGGATGAGGCACTGCGGCTAGGCGCAGAAGAGATTGTACTGATGGGTGCCACCGGCACTCGGCTGGACCACTCATTGGCCAACCTGTTACTCTTGCGTAAAGCAGCAGAAAAAGGGGTCGTTGCCTGGATTGTGGATGAGAAAAACAAAGTGGGTCTGTTTGGAAGTCTTCACGCGGAGACTTCTTCGAGTGGGGACAGTGAGAACAGTATCTGTGGTTCGGAGTGCCATTGCGTACCGATGGGAGTGGGCAATGAGATTCCGATGGGAGCAGGCAATGAGATTCCGATGGGAGTGGGCAGCTCTGAGTTGATGCAGTCCGTCAGTTTTTCATCGTTTGAATGTAATAATGGTATCGGGAAACAGCAGCACAAAGCTGGAATTGCGTCGGTAAAATCAGCAGTCTTTGTGGTGGTTTTGAAAAAAATAAAAGGCTATAAGGTTTCCCTTATCGCCATTAGTCCTGTTGTGAAGAATATTACGACCCTCGGATTACAGTATGACATGGCTGGTCGTGATTTGTTCCTGGGTTCTACTCTAGGGGTCAGCAATGAATTTCTGGATGAATCAGCAACCATACAATTTGCATCGGGGCTTTTAATGGTGATGATGTCCAGAGATTGATGGGTCGTT
>JBBRWP010000225.1:0-5462 GCA_038249175.1 Acetivibrionales bacterium | reverse complement strand
TTTGCTACCCGGCTCCTTGGTGATTACCGGGACCGGACTTTCACCGGCTGGTATGGTACAATTTATCTGGACGCGCATTACGGTAGAATCATAGGTGTGATAGTAAAATATTGCCGGTTTGCATATGTTTATATCCGAATCATGTATTTCAATCTGACAACAATCAAGTATAATGTTGTTATAGAGGCTATGATTACCTCCCCAAAAGTCACATAGTGACTTTTGGGGAGGTAATCATATTGATTTGTCCCAGATTGCAACTTTGGTGCAATTTCCTGCAAAAAAATTTGCGGGAAATTGTCGCGAAACGGCTTTCTGGTGTACAATCAGGCTTTGCATTACAGGAGGATACCGAAATGGCAGAAATCATACGCATGGACGGCATACACAGGATGGTGGCGCGTGAAAACATCGATGCGGCTACGCGAAAGCTCCGTGATTTTTATGCATTGCGGCCGGACGCGCCGATTTTTCAGAAGGAATTCGGCTTTTACTGTCTGGATCGCTGGAAGAAAGAAGGCCATCTGTTGGATGAAACGAACCTCAGTGAATTGTTCCATTTCGATGGATCCGGCCAGCATGGGCTGTATGGACTGGGTTGGTGTGAAGCCGCGTTCAGTCCTGTCTTTGAAGAGAAGCTCATTGAAGACAGAGGCGAACATGAAGTCATCCAGGATTGGGCAGGCAGGCATGTCCTCTTCTTCAAAGGCCGTCGAAACGGCTTCATGCCTGAATACCTGGATCACCCCGTGAAGGACATAAATTCCTGGGAGGAAAACTGCAAATGGCGGATGAATCCTACAAGTGCAGAACGCTATCAAGATATGGACGCCCGCATGCAGGACGCCCGTGCAGCTGCGGGTTCAGGAAAGGTCATCACCCAGCACGTGGTTGGCGGGTATATGTACCTGCGGAGCCTCATCGGTCCGGTTGACCTGATGTATAAGGTGTATGACGATCCAGCGTTGATCCATGCATGTATGGAAACCTGGTTCAATTTGGCCGATACCGTCACAGCAATACACCAGAAGCATGTCACCCTCGATGAGTTTTTTATTGGAGAGGATATCTGCTACAATCATGGGCCGCTTATTTCTCCGGACATGATTCGGGAATTTCTCTTTCCATATTATCAACAGTTGCTGACGAATATCAAAGCACGCCAGCTGGATCGGACAAGGCACCTGTTCTTCCAGCTGGATACAGATGGTTTCTCCGACCCGGTCATCTCGATGTATCGGGAATTGGGCATGGATTATCTGAGCCCGTTTGAGGTCGCTTCAGGATGCGATGTTGTCAGAACAGGAAGGGAATATCCGGATCTTCTGATCAGCGGCGGCATCGACAAGAGAATTCTGGCGGAGGGAAAGGAAGCCATCGACCGGGAGCTTGACCGAATTATGCCTGTCATGAGAAAAAGAGGGGGCTACATTCCTACTTGCGATCATGGTGTGCCTGAAGAAGTCAGTTTCGAGAATTATATGCATTTCAGAAGCCGGATGCGGGAATACGCAGAATAGGAGATGCTTCCAGTGCAAAAAGTCGATTTTCGACTTTTTCATGCAAGTTGCTGCATGCAGCCGGCGTGGTTACCGCTGGCTGGCAGTGAAACCTTGACTGGGGGCGTTACAGTCACTCAAGATGGCTATAACATGCAAGATGATAAAATCATCTTGCATGTTAACGGACGCATGTGCGTTATTGCACCAGAATCAGGAGATGTTCCTCCTGTATCTATGACAATGCATTCATCTGGCCGCCTGCGCCATAGCCAGAATGTTTTCCGCAGGAACATTGGGCAGTATTTCTTCGTGACTTGGGGATACAATGATGTTGGGTCCGATGAGGCTTCTCACTCTGTGAACCTCTGCTTTTATTTCGTCCGGTGTGGCATTCACAAAAAAGGTTTGCGCGTCAATGCCGCCGACAAAAGCAATTTGATCTTTAAACCGTGCCAAATCTGCAGCCCCCATGCCGTAAGCACCCGCCTGGATTGGATGAATCGCATCAATCCCGGCGGCAATGATCTCCGGCAGGATTCTGCAGATGGATCCACAGGAGTGCAGCATAATTTTTTTATTGTATTTTTTCCCAACGGCGATGATGCGGTGATAGGAAGGCAGAATAAATTTTCTAAAGTTTTCGGGTGAGATGATTAAGTCCATTTGGGTACCAAGATCATTCCCAAAAAAGAGGACATCCGCCCGATCGCCCAATCCCGAAAAGAACTTCTCGTTTGCCGCAACATAATAGTCTACAATCCGGTCTGTTAATGCGGTGACGAATTCCGGGTTTTCGTACATTTGAATAAAGTAGTTTTCCATCCCCAAAAAATCGCACACGTTGTGAAAGAAACAACCCCACATGCCCGTAAAAACCATTTTATCCTGAAATTTGTCAATTTCCTTATACACGTCGGTGAAATCCAAATACTTCACATCCGGCCAGGGATACTCATCTAGATCCGCTATGTCTTCTGAATTGGCAAAGCAACCTTCGGAACTTAACGTATTTTTTCTTTCCATCCCCCAGGATGGATTCAGTGCCGGTTCTCCCGATGGATGTTTATAAGCGCTGTCTGCCATGACCCATCGGCAATCGTCATTCAGATAAGAATAGATAGCTTCACGGCTCGGTTCAATAGACCACGCCTTCGCATAAATCGGAATGGTTGCATCGTTGGGATGCCCTGTCCACATAACCCCTTGGCCGGTAGCCTTTCGATTAAAAACATCCATAACTTTTTGTCTTGAATTCATATTTGCACACATTCCTTTCGTTTTTAGTGACACGGGGACGGTTCTACTGACACACACGTGTCACGACACGTGTGTGTCAGTAGAACCGTCCCCGTGTCACATTCACCTCAATCGATAAGAAACAAAAGCGATTTTTTTGCTGTCTGGCGACCACGAATTGACATTCAGAGTTCCCTGACCGCCAAACAGTTTGACTAAAACCCTTGGTGTACCACCGCTTGCAGGAAAGAGACGGATTTCCACATTCTTGTTCGGCGGATGGTCTCCAGGTGTCACATCGCCCTTGGCATAAGTAATACAGGCGACCTGTTTACCGTCTGGCGACACATGTGGAAACCAGGTGTTGGCATCATCGAAGGTCATTTGTGTCGGGTTTTCTCCATTGGCATCCATTTTCCACGCCTGCATCAGACCGCTGCGCACCGAGTTGAACCATATGGTTTTTCCATCGGGTGCATACTCCGGGCCGTCATCCAATCCGGGTAAATCGGTCAGCTGTGTTTCCACACCACCTTCTATGGGGATGGTGTATATATCATATTGTCCGTTACGCTCCGCACAGTAGGAAAGTGTCCACCCATCAGGGGACCAGCCATGCAGGTAACTGGGTGCAATCGGGGTGATGAGAATCGGATTGCTGCCATCAAAGGGGACAACATAAATGCGGGATTGGCCATCTTCCCGCGTGCCATGACTCACTGCGATGCTTTTTCCGCCCGGCGACAGGATATGGTCGTTATTGCAGGCATCAACGAACTTCGAATCCACCATTTCTGAACCATTTGTGGAAAGATTGAATTTAAAAATCTTTCCATCGCTGTTGTATACCAGAAACTCGCCATCTTCGGTCCAGTTTGGCGCCTCAATCAAATTCTCAAACTCCGCCAATATTGTTCTTTCTCCGGTCTCTACATCCAATGTTTCAAGGATGCTGACGACGTTCCTGTTTTCTTTTCCTCTCGGTGCTTTCAGTACTTTCATATTGCACTTCACCTTTCTTTGAAACATGGGTTTGTGTCACGTGTGTCACGGGGACGGTTCTTCTGTCACACCCGTGTCGTGACACGGGTGTGACAGAAGAACCGTCCCCGTGACACATTGCCTTATCTAGCGGCAAAAGGTCGAATATTCAAAACATAATGAATGCTGTTTTCACTGAGGCGGTATTGCGGCAGCAATTCCGGGCCGCAGCTGTTGGATCCGACGCCACTTTGCTTCCAATCCAGGTGCAGCACGGTTTCTTTGCAAGGCATCAGCTCATGGGGATGCATGGCTTTTGCCAGCATTTCCGGCGTATAGTGGGCAGCGTTGATAGAAATCGCCTTGTCTGAGGAAATACAAAGTCCGGCACCCAATTTGTTTTCTACTTTCACCCAGTCTGTACCACAGTGGCTGCCGTTTTCCTGCGGTTTCAGGTAGGGTTCATGCATATTGGATACTGTTGTTTTGAAGCGGCTTTTCCAGGTGCTTTGGTGTTTGTCGATGTAGCTTTCATGAGGTCCGTATCCGAAATAGGTCACGTCTTCAAAGCCTTCTGGTAGCGTCATCCGCAGACCAAAGCGTGGCAGGAAGGGCAAGCCTTCACGAACGGACGCATCTGCCGTCATTGTGATTAAGCCGTCAGCGGTAATTTTCCAGGTAACTTCCCCGCGAATGACCGGTTTTTTAATGGTTCCTGCCAAAGACCAAACGGTTTTCAGAACCACCTCATCATCGGCACTGTTCAGCACATCCGCTGTATAGGCCCGCATCACCAGTCTGTCATAAGCTTCTTCAACCCACTTGTGGACGACATTTCTGTCGTTGTCCGTCGGGGCACGCCACACAGAAAAAGCAGGACGGTCTGCCAGCATTTCTGTTCCTTCATAAAGGAGGCTTGTAAACGAGCCGTAAATTTTGCTGAATGTATAGGTGAATTGCCGACCGCTGATAAGAACAGTGGCATCGGTCTCAACCACAGTCAGTTTTGAACCGCTGGTGTTTTGCAGCCCTGTCGTAGATGGTGATTCCTCCGCCTTACATTTTTCGCACAAATCAAACTGTCCAAAGGAAATTTCAGAACCCTTCGGCAGCCAAACAGAGGTTTGGGTTGTTGATACTGAAAAACGGATGGTCCAGGTACCGCAGACATTTTGTGCAACCTGATAGGGCAGCGAAACTGTTGCTACGCTGTGGGGTGCAATTTCCGGCAGTGCCAGATCTCCTTCGGCGACCGGCAGACCATCCTGCTCCACAAGCCAGGAACAGCGCAGGTGCCCAAGACCGGCAAAATCGTATTTGTTGGTCAACGTAAATTGATTCTTTTCCATATCGATAGCGATAAACTGCACTGGTGCATAGACCTGCCTGGCTTCGAGCAATCCGGTATGCGGCGTTCTGTCCGGATAGACCAGGCCATCCATGCAGAAGTTACCATCGTGGGGTTGTTCACCGGAATCGCCGCCATAAGCATAGTAGGTCGTGTCATCTGCCGTTTTTGCAAGAACTGCATGGTCTGTCCACTCCCAGATAAAACCGCCGGCATAGCGGTCATCCGTTTCAAAGAGATCCCAGTAGTCCTTCAAATCGCCGGGGCCGTTGCCCATGGCATGGCAGTATTCGCAAAGAATGTAGGGTTTGTCTTCCACATAGGGCGTTCCCAGACGCTCTTTCATGGCGACAATAGCCGGATACATTTCACTGTGCACATCGATGTCAGATTTA
>JBBRWP010000224.1:0-5497 GCA_038249175.1 Acetivibrionales bacterium | reverse complement strand
GACCACCCTTCCATGCCGCCGGGTTCCCGCTGAACCGGCAAGGAATCTGACGGATGCGATCCAGTGCTTCTGGTTCGTTCACCTGGCCATGCACCTGGAGCAGTATGGCTGGAACCAGAATCATTTATAGTAAATACGATATAGTATAACCGCCGCCTGGGCACGGGTTGTAACCCCTTTGGGCATGATAAGGCCATTGTTTCCGGTAACGAGCTGATTGTCGACAAACACAGCCATACTGTTTTTAGCATAATCGGCAATTCCATTGGCATCTTTGAACTGTGACAGATTTTCTGAATGCCCGATTTCCAGTGTTTTATCGGTCATTCGCATTGCCTTTTCTGTCATAACAATCATATCCTGCCGTGTTATCGTTGCCTTTGGCGAAAACTGATTGTTCCCTGTACCGGTTGTAATGCCAAGCGCCTTTGCGATGCCTACGGTTTTATAATAATAATCAGAAGTATTCACATCGGAAAAATTTTGAAGCACCGGGGCATCCAAATCCAAAACTGTTATTAATAGTTTTAAATAATCCGCCCTGGTAATATTGGCATTGGGTAGATATTGTGTTGATGAGACACCCTGAATGGTTCCTTTTGAGGCAAGGACTTCAATGGCTGTTCTAGCCCATTCTGCTTTTGAAAGATCCTGAAATGTCTTTTTCACCCATGCAATGGTATATTGGCTCAGATGATGTGTCAAAAAGGTTACCATACCACTGTTTGCATCGTATTGACCACTTGCCACTGATTCCGAGGTGCCATTTTTATTTAAGTATTTCACAACAATGTGGTTTGGTTCTTTTTTTTCATTTTCTGTTGGCTGGTAAGGTATGCTGATGAGCATTTTCACATGGTCGTTCTGCCATGTTATCTTTTTCCCATTAATCATGACATAAATGTCAAGCACCGTATGGTTTCCGATTTCCAGTCTTTGTGCACTAGAAAATGTTTTGCTGTCTGCAATGGCAACGACAAGAGACAGCGTCGAACCATCTTTGAATGACTGATTATCCAACCAGTTCATAGGAAAAGAAATATGTGCGAATTCTGTTTGCAAGGTTAGCATATGGTCTTTAGATCCATTTTTCATGTCATTCACTGGTAAATCAATGACATATGTATCCGTACCCGGTATTGGTTTCACTTGCATAACCGAAATATTGTTATTCAGGAAGGCTTGCGCAAGCGCGCTTTCATCAACGGTAACCAGTGCATCTCCATTACCCTGAATTACAGGAACAATTTGTGTCGGAATGGACTCGTCAGAACTTTCAACAGCAATGTTTACAGCATTACCAGTCTTCTGGGGAGCTGATGTAAGTGAAAAATCCAGGGTGTTCAACCATGCGATGGAAACAGTGGCTGAACCGCTCGCCTTTGCAGTGAATGAAAGTGTGCAGACTGGTTTATTTACACCTGAAACAAGGGTTTTATCGATTTGAGTACAGCCAAATTGAACGGCATCTTCCCTTTTTTTATAAAATGTGGTTCCAGGAATGGCAGAAACCGGCTTGTCATTCAGGATTAAAATGTCCTCTGGGTAATTGAGTAAAAATTCATAGGCAAAAAGATTTTTTATTTGTGTTCCGACCACCTGTATCGTTATGATATCCCCGATTTTTACAGCGGTTTTTGACGGGTTTAGATTGTATATTCCTGATTCTGCAGCTTGTACAGGGTAAGACATTGTCGTTAGTGAAGCGATTAGTATCATCCATAAAAGAACCCAGGCCATTTTTGTTTTCATTGCCTGTCTCATAAACACTCTCCTTTATATGCATCAGGTAAAAACAGAAATCTGCTTATGGTACCACAGATTTACATGTGATTCTCGTGTAAGGTGGCTGTATTATGCAAGATGATAAAATCATCTATGATTTGCCATGAAGAACTTGTCGTTTTGTAATAGACCTTAAGGACGGTCCCTGCTTTGCAAGAACCGCCCCCAAAACACAATATACCATTGATATGGTATGGGCTATTTTAACAGTTGCAGAACAATAAAGGCCATTTCATAAATACCAATTGCATTGTCCCCATTCAAATCATACTTCTCGACAAGATCCCAACCTGCATCCCCAGCCTTCATGCCATAGTAGCCGGCAAGGATACCCAGATCCCCAATATCGGCCACACCAGTGTTGTTGAAGTCTCCGGTTGCTGCCGTAATTTTTCTTGCTTTAAACTTTGCAATGGCTGCGTTTAAATCTGATGTCGCATTATCAATATCATTTTGATCTGAGGCCGTATTATCTCTGCTTGTTTTTGCCTTAGTGACATCGCCGGACAGCATCTCTTTTGTTCCGGTAGGATATTGACCAATGGCAGTTCCTTCATCAGCCCCGGCTAAAACAAATTCAGCTTCTGCAATGGCCAAGGTCAAGGCTTTTGTGTCCACCATCTTCACGGTATGTGTTGCCAGCTTCGCCTCAAAAACATGACCGGTTTTATCAGATAATGCTGCCTTCATCATAGTAAAGTCAGATGTAGGTTTGCTGACATTGACTTTAAAGACCAATTCCAGGACATCCGCTTCCCCATTAATAGCGTATTCGCTGCCTTCGCTTGCCAATACTACTTCAACGGCATCCATTGTCTCTTTTTTCCCAAGCAGCATCAAGTGATTCGGTATATTGCATGCCGTCAGGGAAAAGACGGATGAATCGTAGGTTAGCTTCAAGTTCTGAGCTGTAATACCCACTGCGTCTTTTAGTGATACTTTCAAAGAGAAAGTTTGACCAGCTGAGACACGCTCTGGACCCGTGATACTTGTCGATACATCCAAAACAGACGCAGGTTTTTGCACCTTAACCACAAGTGTCGGACGATCGGTTTCAACAGCCCCGGCACCTTCAAAAGATTCTGCCGTTCTGCATCCTGTACCGGACAAAGCAAATCCAAGCGCATTGCCGGACACCCAATCCGCTCTGTTCACGATTTCCTGTACCATTTCTTTGAGTTCCGGCGTTCTTTGATTCACAGATGTTTCGTGTTCTGTTGTCCACGAAGGAATGTTCTCCCAGACAACGGCATTTGTAGACCAGGTTCTGCCGGAGACATTTCCGTTTACTGTGGTAAACATAGGCGCGTTTGCTGTTTGTTCTGCTTTTATTTCAACATGGAAAGGGTCTTCATTCTTGTCCGCTTCATCCACGCTGAACTGAATGTAAGCGCTCTGAATCACAGCATTTTTGGGAATTGTAGCATCCGCAAAACGCAACCCGATAATCTGTGCTTGTTTATCAGCACCTGTTGGCGTTTCCCACATCAGCTCCAGGTCAGTACTGGTTGTGTACATGACGTGATTTGCTACATACTCTTCTACATCGTCAATACTGGCTTTAATAGGAAATTGTAATTTGATACTGCCGTCATCCGGTGATGGCACAACAATTTTTATCCGGATATCGTTTGATGAAACCGTCTTTCCATCCAGTGTTACGGTTGCCCAGATTTTTACCTCTTCATTGGCCGTCGGAACCTTAGCAAACGTCACTAACCCATCTGCTGAGATATTGATAACCCCTGTTTTATCCGTGTTCCAAACAATCTGTGCCTGTGCCAAATCCATTTCATTACTGTCGCTGCCTGTAGCTTTCAGGGATAAATCTGTCGTTTCTGTTCCGCCTGGGATGAGTGTATCTGTTGTGGCTTCCAGCAACACAGCTCCAAGCACAACACTTTTCTCCAGTCCATTCACACCAAAGGGCTGTGTAAAACTGATTCCACCATTGCCAATGAGTTGAGCCCGGATATAGGTGCTAATTTTATCTTCATAACTGTTGATGTCAATGGTTGTCCCGGTAGCAATGACCTGACCGTCAGCAATCCATTCAATGCTGTTGTAATCTGTACCGCTGATGGATATGGTGTTTTCTTTTTCATCAATAACAATATTGCTTATTTTTGGTGTGTTCCCACTGGATACAAAAGCATTGCCAAGTTCACGTTTTGCCACTTTTGCAACAGCGTAAAAAGTTCCTTTTTCCATAGCCATGCGCACATTGGCTTCTGTATTCGTGGGCATTAACAGCATGTTATAGCTAAACCCGGTACTGGCTAGAGCATGGGTATCATCATTCGAAAAACCCCACACCGGCCGCTCAGGC
Source organism: Acetivibrionales bacterium (assembly GCA_038249175.1). Taxonomy (GTDB): domain Bacteria; phylum Bacillota; class Clostridia; order DSM-8532; family DSM-8532; genus JAEWSN01. Next base: position 1,383 of record JBBRWP010000224.1, on the reverse strand, counting down.
ATCATCCGGGTTAAAATATTGTCCCACAAAATACGATCGCTGTAAGAATCTCCGTCTTTTTTGTTAATTATTTCCATTCCGACGCAGGAGTTGTATTTATCAAAAAGATTGACATATTTACTCACCTGTGCAGGATTATTGGATGCAGCAGCACCGGTTAAACCGTTGTTAGCTGTATTGCTGCCACCTGTGTATCGGCCGGGATGGTTCAGATGTGACAAACCACCAAGTTCTTGCGCTTTTGCAACGGACGATTCATACGTTGCTCCAGCTGTATTGTTAAAGGTTGCCCAGAATGTGTTCACATGGTCGGAAATAGACTGTTCATCCGAATAGGGGATGGCCGTCATTCCTTTTCCGTCACGGTCCGATCCGGAGGCAATTTCAGTGAGGCGACTGGTGGTGAGCCAAGTCTTTCCCGCAGCAGCACGGTCCGTTCTGTCCCATGTCGTACTGAGAAAGTTATGGTCTGTCATGGCCAAAACATCAAACCCTAATGCGTAATGCTTTTCTATCATAGCCGCTGGTTGATCCGAGCCGTCACTTTCAACAGAGTGTGCATGGAAATCTGCTTTATACTGTCCGTTGGCTGTCCAGTCTACTGTTTCATAAGGATTTTCAATGGTAATCTCCACTTTGGGAACCTGTGGCGCTGTTTCTGCCTGTACTGTTATTTGCCCCAAGGAAGTGAATGTGATGCTGAGCAGCATCATGATGGCAGTGATGATGGAAATGAATTGTCTGGGTTGAACCATAGTCTTCTTTTTCATTTTTCCCTCCATTGCTCCTATTCTTTTCTGAATGGGTTACACAACATTTGTATGGATATCCTACAGGCAATTTTTCTCCGGAAACATCAACTATCTGTGTAAAACCACTTACACTCCTTTCATTTTTTAGTTAATATTTCTAATATTTCTTTTTCTTTTGTATTATTACTTTCTTTTACATTTCTCGTTATCTTTTGTAACACAAGGTAAGCGTACTTTTTTATTATTGTCGCAGGGTTGACAAAATGTTAAATTTTCAAGTACAGAAAGAATTGTTTCCATGAAAAAAACTGACCCTGCATTGCAAAATCAGCTTTCCTCTTTGTGAGAATGATTGGCCTTATTTAGATGTTCTTTCTACAGCCATTGTCTTTTGTATGTGCTTTTAAAAAAATGACATGACGGTTTGATAAACCCATCTTACTCACTATGCCCAATGCCATCAGACTGGTTCAAGGTTTTCTTCCAACTGCGCCAATCCGGGAGAAAAGAAGCCATGTGTGCATAAAAATTCGCATTATGTCTTTTTTCCAACAAATGCGCCAGCTCATGCACAACCACATACTGAAGACAGCCTTTGGGCTTTTTCACCAGCTGCAGGTTTAACCAGATT
>JBBRWP010000223.1:0-5500 GCA_038249175.1 Acetivibrionales bacterium | reverse complement strand
CCCAAAATATGGTAGTATCTTAGTTCGTAGAATGTGCTCTTTTGTCAGCCATGTATTTTCTTTCATGCGATTGCGCTTGTCTTCTGTATAGGTTTCAAAAAAGCTTTCAAATGTCATATCAAGACTGGCCGTTACTTTTTGGATCTGTTCACGCTCCCAAGCCGACGCTTCCCGTTTTGTCTCAAAACCTCTTTTTGATGATTGTTTTATGTCTCCTTTCCATGTCGTATACCGGTAAACAACTCGCCATGTACGGCTTTCTTCTTCTCGATAAATCGCCATCCAATCACCTCACTTCCTTCTGTTTTTCTTCAGTGAAACAAACTTTATCCATGAAGTACTGCTTATTCACCCTACCCACAACGGTCAGGTATCCCATATTTTTCATTTCCTCATTGAGCCGGCTAATAATTCTGTAAGCATATGACTTAGATACACCCATTTCTTCTGCAACATCGTCGACCCGCATGAATGTGTTACTCATTCACCAATCTCCTTCCAAACACTTAATTAAACTTATTTGTTTAGTTTATATTTCATTTTACTAATCTTATTTGTTTAAGTCAAGTGCTTATCGAAAGAATAATTAAACTTTTTTGTTTAATTTCTATCGACTATTTGAAATCAATTGTGCTATACTGTTTCCATCATCCAAACAGATAGGGGATGCTTAACATGGCTATTGGAGAAAGAATCCGATTCATAAGAAATCTGAGAAACATGACGCAGAAATGGCTCGGAATGGCGGTAGGTTTCGAAGAAAATACAGCAGACGTGCGCATGGCACAATATGAATCCGGCACCAGAACGCCGAAAGAAAACCTGGTGCAAACAATATCTGAAAAACTGGAAGTATCATCGCATGCATTAACAGTGCCAGATATCGACAGCTATGTCGGTTTATTTCACACTTTTTTTGCACTTGAGGATTTATATGGGATAAGAGCATCCGAAATCGATGGTGAACTTTGCATCAGGCTGGACAAGTCAAAAGGACTTACCTACCTCGAATTGTTTGATATGCTAAGTGCTTGGAATCAGGAAGCAGAAAAACTGAGAAATGGAGAAATCACCAAAGATGCGTATGATCACTGGCGATACAATTACCCGAACAGCAACTAGACAGCAATCTTATCCTTCAATCATGGCTTTCTGAAATGAAAGGGACAAATATGGCAACCTACAAAGAAATTCAAGTCTATGTCAAAGAACATGATGGATTTATGCCACAATCTTGCTGGATTGCCCATATGAAAGAATTGTATGGGATTCCTGTCCGAATGGCTTATAATCGCTATTCGTCAGATAAACGCGAAAAACCTTGTCCTAAGGACAAAGAAGAAGCCATAAAAAATGCATTTAAATATTTTGAAATGATATAGCACGTACAAAAAAAGCCGGTAGGCGCTTCACACGTCCACCGGCTTTTATCATGCTTTTAAAGTATTTTGTTGCCAAAATGTTGCCACTCTAGCATTGGATCCTCTGAAACGCACTCATATAGCGCATTTCAATATTCTCTACATTATTCCCACTCAATCGTTGACGGTGGCTTGCTCGTGATATCATACACAATGCGGTTAATATGCCCCACTTCGTTCACAATGCGGTTCGATACTTTTTCCAACAAGTCGTAGGGCAAACGTGCCCAATCAGCCGTCATGAAATCATTCGTAGTCACGGCCCGCAGGGCCAGGGTGTAGTCATACGTTCTTTCATCCCCCATAACACCAACGGAACGCATGTTGGTGAGTACGGCAAAATACTGATTCACGGCGCTTTTCAGGCCAGCTTCCCGAATTTCTTCGCGGAAGATGGCATCAGCATCTCTTAAGACGTCCAGTTTTTCTTTTGTGATATCGCCAATAACGCGAATGGCGAGACCAGGACCCGGGAAGGGTTGGCGCCATACCAGGTCTTCTGGAATACCCAGTTCCAAACCGGCCTTACGCACTTCATCCTTAAAGAGGTTGCGCAGGGGTTCTATAATTTCTTCAAAATCCACCGCATCCGGTAAACCGCCAACATTGTGGTGGCTCTTGATCACTGCTGCATCGCCTAGCCCGCTTTCAATAACATCCGGGTAAATGGTACCTTGCACCAGAAAGTCAACATGGCCAATTTTTTTCGCCTCTTCTTCAAAAACGCGGATGAATTCTTCTCCAATTTTTTTGCGCTTTTCTTCCGGTTCAATGATGCCAGCCAGGCGCTCCAGAAAACGGTCTTCCACGTTTACACGGATGAGGTTCATCTGGAACTGGTCTCTGAACACGCGTTCCACCGTGTCGCCTTCGTCTTTCCTTAACAGCCCATGATCCACGAAAACACAGGTCAGCTGGTTGCCAATAGCCTGGTGCAGCATGGTAGCGGCCACCGAAGAATCGACGCCGCCAGACAGGGCACAGAGCACTTTGCGGGAGCCTATTTTAGCACGCAGGGCTGCGATGGACTCCTGTACAAAGGCGCTCATTTTCCAATCGCCACGCACTTTGCAAATTTCATAGAGGAAGTTGTGCAGGATATCTTTTCCCTTGGGTGTGTGTTCCACTTCCGGGTGAAACTGCACCGCATAGAGGTTTTTCACTTTATTGCCCATTGCGGCGTTGGGGCAGTTCTTTGTTTTGGCCAGGGTGTTAAAGCCTTCCGGCGGTTTTGTGACAAAATACGTATGGCTCATCCAGCAAGAGGTATCACCTTGAACACTTTTGAACAATGAACCATCGTCTTCCAACGCAATATCAATTCGACCATATTCGCGTTGTGCAGCACGACCCACTTCACCACCAAGCAAAACACCCATCAGCTGCATGCCGTAACAAATTCCGAGAATGGGCACGCCCATTTCCAGCACTTCCACAGCGCATTTTGGTGCATCTGGTGCCAATACCGAAGCCGGTCCGCCGGTAAAAATGATACCTTTCGGGTTCTTTTCCCGAATCTTTTCTATCGACGTGGTGTACGGTAACACTTCGCAATAAACATTTGCTTCACGTACCCGTCTGGCAATCAGTTGGTTGTATTGTCCGCCAAAATCCAAAACAATCATCAATTCATGGTTCATTTTCATACCACCTTTATTTATCTTCCAATCGATAGTTTATCTTACACTCTATCAAATCATTGACTACGATGAAACCGATATTTTACTTTCCTGTAATTGAACCGTTGCCTATTCTACAATTATGCCGCTTGTGGCAAACAAACATCGAAAATATTGATAAAAAAGACAGCCACTTCTGACTGTCTTGTGCTTGGTGGGTGATAATGGGCTCGAACCATCGACCCCCACGATGTCAACGTGGTACTCTAACCATCTGAGCTAATCACCCAAGCGCTTGTTTATTTTAGCATGAAGGCATCCGATTGTGCAAGCTGTTTTATATTCCACTTTTTGTATTTTATTATTTATACCAAAGATATCCTATGAAGCCGTGCCAAACCAGCCAATTATCAGAGAGGCAATGCTAAAACGGTAAGGTCACTTCCATTAGCAGAAGTGTAATATCATCGGTTGGCTTATCCCGTTTGCTAAACAACTTCACATCTTGCAAAACGCTTGTTTTGAGCTCTTCTAAACCCATACGCGCATTTTTTGAAAGCAATGCCTCTAAACGTTTCATCCCGTATTCTTCGCCTTCGGGATTTTTGGCTTCTACCAAACCATCGGTATAAACGACCAGCTTATCACCTGGAAACAGCAGCAACTGCTTGTTTTGGTAGTTGGCTTGTATCAGTTCCCCCATTTTACAAATGGCAATGCCGTCTGTTTTAAGTGCAGTCAGAGAGCCATCCGGGCGAACCCGGTACGGCGTGGTATTTAACCCACCGTTGGCATAGGTTAAAACGCTGGTTTCCGTGTTGTATACACAATACAGCATGCCCATATAGTATTCGTCCATAAAATTGGTTGCATTATAACCATCATACAGGTGTTTCAAAACATAGGACGGTTGCAGAATACCTGTCGTCCCAGACTCATTTTGTATGGTTTGAACACTTTGAAAGGCAAATACAGTCAGCATAGCCGCCGACACACCATGACCGGCCACATCACCCACACAAAAGCCAAATCGACTTTCATCAATGCGAAAAGCATTGTAAAAATCGCCGCTCAGTTGTTCAGCCGGTATATAACCAACAGTAAAGCGGGAAGAATCATTTTTCGGCAACATTGCCGGCAGCATGGACTGTTGCACGTTTCTGGCCATATTCACATCATTAATCAAACGCAGGTTCACGCCAGACAATTCTTTGGTTCGCTGCGCCACTTGCCTGTCCAAATCATTCACATAGGTGTTTAGAGCGTCCTTCGTCTCAGAGAGCATAAGAAAAGGTCTTTGAATACCATGGATATAAAAGACGTTAAACAAGAGCAGACGACCCGCCGTTTTCAGAAAGAGGGCAAAAATGTCCGCATAGTTTGAATCAAACCCGGCATAAAGAGACAGGAGTTCACTACAGGCCAGGAGGACAAAAGCGGATGCAATAAAAATCTCCAGCTTATCTGGTCGATGGTTGTAGTTTCTAAGTGTTAGAAACAAGCCCAAAAACAACAGTACAACCGTTATGTACATTACCACCAGCAACAAAGTTCCCGGTCTATCCCCCACCACCCAGACTAGATGCAAGGGGTTCCAGGCCACAAACCAAATAATCAAACCAATCACCACCGTGGTGAACCCGACCCAAAGAGGCATGCTTGGTGACTTTTGTCGATTTTCCGCCAGTAGACAAACAATGACCAGACCAACCGCACAGGAAAAGCGTGACAAAACCAAAAATACAACGGTTCGCATGGCAATCATATCAGGGTCTGGAAAAAGCACATTCCCTGTATAGCTTACCAAATGTATCACATTGATAACCCCGGATGCAAAAAAAGTGCAGCCAGCCGCCAGCAGTTTTGTGTTTGGCACATGGTTGTATGAAAACAACACCATGAAAAAAATAGAAAAGCTAACAAGAATAGATGCCATTTCCATAAAAAAGTAAAAATGGTGTGAAAATTCGATGAATTGTGCTGTGTCGTTGCGAAACAAACTGTCCAGCTCAGGCCCAACCCACGTAAGGGCAATACCCGCAAAAATGCTCAAATAAAACAACGCCCATCCGAGCCGATCCTTCAAAAATATTTTTCGGATTCGCGTATTTGGCATATTGTCACCCCATCTTTTTTTGGGATAACAACATGATATCATATTTTGCGGAGCGTTAACATCCTAATAAATACAAAATAAGGATAGGGTATGTGAAGAACAGCATCTATTGTGCTGCGAACATATGAATTATACGAATGGCTGTCGGGCCCAACAAAACAATAAATAAGGATAGGTTGTTGAAGAACAGCATCTATTGTGCTGCAAACATATGAATCAGGTTAATGGCTGTCGGACCCAGCAAAACAATAAATAAGGATAGGTTGTTGAAGAACAGCATCTATTGTGCTGCAAACATATGAATCAGGTTAATGGCTGTCGGACCCAGCAAAACAATAAATATG
>JBBRWP010000222.1:0-5500 GCA_038249175.1 Acetivibrionales bacterium | reverse complement strand
TGTCCTTTCATGATAAAACCGTGAAACCGGTTTTTTTTACGAATGAACTGGATATTTGTCATGATTTACGCCTTGATGGCTTCAATCTGAACGCGGGTGTAAGGTTGTCTGTGGCCGTTTTTCTTACGTTCGCCTTTTTTGCTTTGTACTTATAGATGATAATCTTCTTCCCTTTTCCCTGTGCCAACACTTTTGCTGTAACGCTTGCGCCGTCAATTGTTGGGGATCCGGTTTTCAGTTCTCCGTCACCGGAAAGAGCCAATACTTTTTCAAAGGTAAATGCTGCCCCTTCTTCGACTGAAAGCTTTTCAATAAAAAGAATATCGCCTTCCTGTACTTTGTATTGTTTTCCACCTGTTTCAATGATTGCGTACATGTTTGTCCTCCTCCTACCAATCTCGCCATCAAGGGACGAATGGCTCTGTACCGAACTCTTGGCAATAGTTTTGCCTGCAGGCTCTAGTATAAAGTTCCGTTTAACCCTTGTCAGAGCGGTTGCCGTATAATGATAGCACAAGGAGACTGTTTCGTCAACGAAAAAACGATATGAAAAATACTTTTTTTGCCATTTGCATCCAACGAATAAAAAGCTAGAAAACCTGCCTGCTTTTTTATCTTGTTCCTACAAGGCATTGCAAGTATAATGGTTTGGTTGATTCAGAACTGACAACGCTGTCTATATGCAATTATGATTCTACCGTAATAACCCGAAAATGATACAATTTGATGCCAAATCGCGGCGCACAGACCGCGATATTGGTCTGAAATTGGGCATTTTCAATCGATTTTGCCTCCTTTGAAGTCGAAATCGGGGTTCTTAAACCAGAATCAATTATGATTCTACCGTAATAGCGCACATTCGTGCGTTATTACGCAAGATGGTTTTATTCATTCAAACAAGGGGTTTTGATACTAATCGCTGATCGATGCTCACAGAAAGGGTAAACATGGACCGGAGAAAAACAAACAATGCATATCAACAGACTGCAACTTACAAAAAAAGACGCAACAACCGCCGCATATTGTCGGGGGTATTGCTGGCAGGACTTGTTATATTAACACTGCTGTTAACAAAGACCCTGAACCCCAGCCACTGGTTTAAGGCAAATCCAGCTGCTGCCAATAGTTCAACCACTACGCCAACCACTGCAACGGACATAATCGAAACCCCTGCCGTGCAACCATCTCCGGATGGAAGTGTAACCACAACCCCTTCACCCACCCCCGCCGATACAGCAACACCGGAAACCACCTCAGAACCGACACCCACGCCAGAACCGACACCCACGCCGGAACCGACACCAATGCTCACACGAACGCCCGGACATGAAAATATGCCGGCCTTTGGTTCTGTTGCACCTCACTTTGAGTTGGCCGTTCTGGAAAAAAAAATCAAAGAAACTGTTGCCGGTTTTCCTGGTACTTATGGGGTTACCGTGGTGAACCTGGCCACTGGCCAGCGCATCGGAATCAATGACACGGGTGAGTACATTGCTGCCAGCACATCCAAATTTCCGATGAATGTTCTGTTATGGAAGCGCATCGCAGCAGGTGAGATTGATCCAGAAAGCATCCTCGTTTACAAACAGGAAGACTTTGAATCCGGCACCGGCATTATTCAAGGACAGCCCTTCGGTACAGAATACACGGTTCGAAAAACATCGGAATACAGCGTCATTCATAGTGATAATTGCGGCATCAATATGATTATCCGTCTTTTGGACATTGAAAACATCCGCCAATACCTGCGCGATCTTGGCGGGGTGGTTGAATACGGCAAGCGGCATCGCACCTGCCCCGCAGATATGGCCAATGTTGCCGTGGACTTATACAAGTTTTACTATGAAAACCCGGCTGTTGCCGGTGAATTGATTGGATACCTGGAAGCAACCGATTGGAATGACCGTATTAACCGGAATTTGCCCAAAGAGATCAAAGTTGCCCACAAAATCGGCAACCAGACCAGAACGGCCAACGATGTGGGGATCGTTTTTGCGAAAGAGCCTTATGTTCTTTCTGTGATGACCGATAATGTCGATTTTGATGCCGCCTGTGTCAACATCGGTAAACTCTCAAAAATCATTTACGAAACCCTGACGGAAGAGTAATGGCCGCGTTGAGGCTAAAAGCACAACACCGCAGCCCATTCCACGGTATTTCGCAATTTGACCTGAAATCAATTGTTTTCAATAAGTTTCACCCTTTTGCAGCTGTAACTGGCATTCTCATAAACAATAATTTACGAAACCCTGGAGGAAAGTAATGGCCTATCCTAAGCAAAGTCAATACCGCCGAAAACGTCGATTTAATCCCATGAAGGGGCTCACAGCCTTTCTTGCCCTTGCAAGTGTTCTGACTGTATTGTTCTTTTTGGGACGAATGACCTTTGGTCCAAACGGCTTTTTCCATAAAGACCCGCCTTCCGGCGAGGGACCGATCGCGCAGAACACAGAAAAGCCAGGAGGTAAGCCTTCAGCAAACGATGCTTCGGAAACACCGGTCCCGACACCCAGCCCAACCCCTGAACCAACACCCCGGCCAACACCGGAGCCAATGAGTCCAATGTCCGGGGACCCGGCGGTGATTCGTATGTCCTGGGAAGCTCCGTCCAAATTTGATGGGGAGAATGCCTTTCCAAACGAAGCAAAAACTTTTACCAACAGCGCCGGCGTCAACATGTCCTATTGGTGTCTGCAAAACAACAAACCCAGCGAGGAAAGTGGTGAAAAAGTCTATTTTGACCCGAAGAATAAACAGCCGGCAATGGAGGGCGTCCTAACATTTCGAGGCAATGCTTTTCGAGATGCCCCATCCTTCGAAACTTGCCATGTAGCAGAAAAGCAGCTGGAAATTGTATGGGAAAGTCCCACCGGGGCCATATCCACCACCGAAAGCTACTGGCCGGGAACCGGCTGGACAGGCCAACCCTTATTGGTACATTGGCCGGTAGAGACACGAAAAGCCATGAACCTGACAGAACAAGCAAAAGAGAAGGACTTGGTCGAAGTGGTATACCCTACGCTTGACGGCAACATCTATTTCTTAGATTTGGATACAGGCGAGCCTACCAGGGAAAAGATATCTGTCGGCTTTCCCTTTAAAGGCACCGGTTTGATTGATCCGCGGGGCTACCCCCTCCTCTTCACCGGCCAGGGCCTCAATGAAAACGGTAAAAAAGTCACCGAATTTCAGTATCGTATTTTTAACCTCCTGGACAACTCCGAAATCTACGGCATTTTGGGCAGGGATCCTTCTGCCTTCCGCCCCTGGGGAGCCTTTGATTCTTCCGGTTTGATTGATACCGCTTCGGACACCCTTATTGAATGTGGCGAAAATGGCCTGGTGTATAAGGTAAAACTGAACACGCTGTTTGATGCTGCCAACAAAAGCCTTTCATTGGCACCGCAGCTGACGAAATACCGTTACCATGTGGCTGGCAATGATGAGCTGGGTATCGAAAGTTCTCCGGCCGCCTACAAAAACTTTCTATATTTTTGCGACAATGGTGGTATTTTACAGTGTTTAGATCTGAACACCATGAAACCCGTCTGGTTCACCGAAACAGGCGATGATACGGACTGTACCATTACCCTGGAGGAAAGCCCGGAAGGTGTTTTTCTTTACACCGCCAACGAAGTGGACAAACGGTCCATGGGCGGTAAGGTGAAGCTGGCAGATTGCAACATTCGCAAGTATAATGCCATCACCGGGGTAATGCTTTGGCAAAAAGACGTTCCCTGTGTTTACCAGTATTATATTAATGGCGGTGCGTTGGCGACCCCCCTGGTAGGCAAAAATGATATTGCTGACAGAATTATCTTTAATATTGCACTGACCGGCAGCACACAGGCCGGACAACTGATGGCTTTGGACAAAAAAACCGGCAACACCCTTTGGGAAAGGGATTTGAGCGCATACAGCTGGAGTTCCCCGACCGATATTTATTCAGATGATGGTGTTACCTATGGTGTTTTTGGGGATTCTGTGGGTACACTGCACCTCTTTGATCCAAAAACAGGGAAAGATTTGGATACAGTATCCCTGGGGGCCAACATTGAGTCGTCACCGGCGGTTTATGGTGATATGATAGTGCTTGGCTCTTACGCGAAAAAGATTTTTGGTGTTCGTATTAAATAACGGCACATGCATTGTCCCCACAACCAATACATCCAACAGTGGACATCGGAGGAAACATGAACACATTTCAAAAACCGAAACCCTACAAACGCTATTCTAAAATCAATAAAGTATTGTTATGGATTTTGCCCATCTTAACCGCTCTTTTGCTGGTATTGTTGTTCGAGTATTTCGGAATTATTCACATTCCCGCACTTTCAGCTTTCTCTGGTGGTCCGAAGGAAACGCAGGTCACCCTTGCAACACCGGAAGTAACACAAACCCCTACCCCGGAGCCAACCCCTGAACCGACGCCAGAGCCAACCCCTGAACCGACACCGGAACCCACACCGCCCCCTCCGGTGACCGACCCGAAAGCCCTGGCATTGACACTAGACCCATCCCCGCTATTCGTATCAAAAATAAAAACCAGCAACGGCACCTGGGCTTCGACCTTTTCCGACGGCGGCAAGCTGACCTGGTCGGTTCTTCAAAATGGAAAGACGGTCACAGACTATAAGGCAGATGAAACCCTTGCCTTTGGTGATGCGACGACTTATACCGACGTCGATGGTGTCCTTGCCTTTCGCGGCAATCATCATCGTACGGATCCCGCCTTTGGGACGCGCAGCATTTTGGACAAAAAACTGGACATTGTCTGGAGTCGTGAAATCGGTGCAATCTCCGGCGAAGGCAGCTACTGGCCCGGTACAGGCTGGACAGGACAACCACTGCTCGTCCACTGGCCGGAAGAAACCCGAAAAGCCATGAATATCTCGGACGCCGCCAAGGCGAAGGATCTTGTGGAAGTGGTCTACCCCACACTGGACGGCAACATCTATTTTTTGGATCTCGCAGATGGCATTGATACCCGAAAACCAATCCCCGTCGGCTATTCTTTTAAAGGCACGGGCGCAATTGATTCCCGCGGCTGGCCCATTCTTTATGCCGGTCAGGGTTTACACGACAACAGCGGCAAAAAAAGTGCATTTAAATACCGTATTTATAACCTGCTCGATCAAAGCGAAATTGCTTCGCTGCCCGGCAGTGATCCGGAAGCCTTCCGAACCTGGGGGGCCTTCGATTCTTCCGGTTTGATCAATTGGCAAACCGATACCCTCATCGAATGCGGGGAAAATGGCCTCATCAACCGTGTCAAGCTCAACAGTGCTTTTGATGCAAACACCGGCACCCTAACCATGAATCCGTCTGTGACCAAATATCGCTACAGAAGCTCTTACAGTGCCGATTTGGGCACAGAAAACAGCCCGGCTTTTTACCGCAACCTGCTGTTTTTCGCCGACAATGGCGGTACGCTGCAGTGCGTGGACATCAATACGTTTGAACCGCGGTGGATGGCAAAACTCGGCGATGACACCGATAC
>JBBRWP010000221.1:0-5503 GCA_038249175.1 Acetivibrionales bacterium | reverse complement strand
TTCCCGCACGGTTCGTGCACAGCCCGTCAGAAATGGTTTCGATGCACGATGTCAATGAAGTGGTTCGTCTATTGGACGCCTTCGTGCGTTAGTTTTTTGGGGCGGTTCATAATGCGTGAACCGCCTTTTTCTTGGTTTTACGGGGTGGTTCATGATGAATGAACTCCCTTTTTCATGTTTTTTCAGGGGGTTCATAATGAGTGAACTCACTTTTTTCATGTTTTTTCAGGGGGTTCATAATGAGTGAACTCACTTTTTTCATGGATTTTCAGGGTGGGTCATAATGAGTGAACTCATTTTTTTCATGGATTTTCAGGGTGGTTCATGATGAATGAACTCCCTTTTTCATGTTTTTTCAGGGAGTTCATAGTGAATGAACCATCCTTCATTATTGTTTTAAGAAAAAATAAAGAAAATTTTAAAAAGTACGCTGCCAGCGTACCAATTTTGCTTTCTTTTTTGCCATAATGGGTTGAATCCAAAAAAGTACCAGTCTATGAAACAGTTAACCCATGAAACAATGAAACAAGAAATCCGTGAAACAAAGGAGACGGGCATGAACACAGAAAACACCCTTACCCTTGCGAATGCGTATACCAATCCCTTCCGTTTTGAAGATGATCAACTGCATACCGGCCACAGGGAAAGGGTTCGGGAACGCTACCTGGCCGAAGGCCTCGATGGCTTCAAAGACCATGAAGTACTTGAACTGCTCCTTTTCTATTGTATTCCAAAACGTGACACAAATCCGGTTGGACATGCGATTCTCAGGGAGTTTGGGACCTTGGGGGCCTTGTTTGAAGCAGACCCGCGTGACATTGCCCGACGGTGCAACTTATCCGTCTCTACCGCCATTCTGCTGACGATGGCCGGACCCTTAACCAGACGCTTTTTAAAACAGCGGTGGGGGGATAGACCCGTTTTAGGAACATCTTCTCGTGCTGGTGAATATGCGGTGTCACTCTTTGCAGGGCGTCCCTATGAAGTGTTCTATGTTATTTGCCTGGATGCACAAAATCGCGTGAATCATGCGGCACTGGTGCATGAAGGAACGTTGAATGAAGCCCCGGTCTATCCAAGAATTATTGTAGAAGCAGCTTTGAGACACAAGGCCAACAGCGTTATTCTTTCCCATAATCACCCCGGCGGCAGTTTGACCGCATCAGGACCTGATATTGATGTAACAAGACGGATTCGCGCGGCACTCAACCCCATTGCCATCCCGGTGGTCGACCACATTATTGTAGCCGGGGAGCAATATGCCAGCCTTGCAGAACAGGGTTTACTGGAATCCTAACAGTTTGTGGACAAGCAGAGCCTTATTTTTCAATCTTTATACTGCTTGCCAAAAGTCTTCAAAAACAACGTTGACACCATATGTTGTGTATGATACGATTTCGATGACGTAAATGTGGTTCTTCTATTTTAATAACCACGTTTGTGTTTACAGAAGACAATCGACAATCGGCAGATATACAACGGATAAATTTGGGGAAAACCAAAAAAGCACCGACGGAAAAATACACCCCGCACCATTGTGTAGGTCGGGTCAACGCAGGGTAGGGATAAGCAACAGATGATGCGTTCCTCTTGGAAAATGTACAATCCCGGTTATTATTGTCGTAAGTGTAGAATTTTCAAACAAGTTTTTTAAGACAGGACTGTCCTGTCTTTTTTTCTGACAGGCTTTCCCTGTTTATACAAACTGCCGCCCCCGATGTCAGCAGGAAATGCAGCGTCCACAGCAACAATGATATGTCGGCGGGCAAATTTTCTCATAAAAAATGCACTCTGGTACTGCATTACACCACGGCTATCATCAAAAACAAAATGGAGTCATCATGAAAGAAACAGATCTTTATGAACCTGTACGGGATTGGCTCATTGCAGCCGGATGGAAAGTGAGGGGGGAAGTCCTTCACTGCGATATCGCTGCGGTTAAGCATACGGGTGTTTCAGAAACTGCCCGGGTCTATGCTGTTCAGGCGGATCATGACAGCACCAAAAAACAAATAGCAGAGCAAAAAAATGTAAAAGCCGCATCAACAGACTACCCGGAAATATCAACAGACTACCCAGAAATTAAAGATGACTGTTGTACAACGGAACAGCTGGTTTTGGTGGAACTGAAAACGGTGCTGAATTTTGATGTGGTTTTACAGGCGACAGACCGCCAAAGAATGGGGGATATCGTCTACATTGCTGTTCCAGCTAAGAAAAAAGCGATAGCCGGGGGGCGTTATAAGCTTATTCTTCACCTGTTGCGGCGTTTGGAGCTGGGGCTTTTGCTGGTGCATACGCAAGGGAAAGTGCCTGGAGCACCCCCTTTTGTGGAAGAAGTCATTGCACCGCTTCCTTTTAACCGTACCCGGAGCCGTGACAGTCAAAAAAAGCGAAGAGCGCATCTACTCAATGAGTATCATGCGCGTTCCGGTGATCAGAATCGGGGTGGGAGCACGCGGAAGACCATTATGACGGCTTACCGTGAAAAAGCCATTTATATCGGTCAATTGTTACTGGACAATGTGACGCTCTCAACATCAGTTTTACGAAAAATGGGTAGTGATGCAAAAAAAACGAGGGGAATCCTGGCAGATAATTACTATGGCTGGTTTGAACGTGTTTCGAAGGGGGTGTATCAGCTGACAGAAAAAGGCGTTTCTGAAATAAAAAAATACCCGCCCTTATCGATGTTGGTTATGGTCTTGTTTTGTACACTGATGCTGACCGCTTGTAGTTTTGAGCCTTTATCGGCTGTTAAGCCACAGGCGTCCAGTCCTTTGTGGCCGACACCTGTCAGCCCGACGGTTTTATATGAAGATACCGGTCCCCAAAAAGGCGGTGTTTTACGCCTGTTCATGGTCCCCGGGGGTTCGCTGGATCCTTTAACTTCCTTGAACCCCTATGTGATGGATTATGCGAATTTTATTTATGACCCTTTGGTGCAGATGAATGCGTCCGGTCGGATTCAAGGGGTATTGGCTAAAAGTCTTCAGTCTTCTCAATCTGGTAAAATATGGGACATCTTGCTCAAAGATGGGATTCTATTTCATGATGGTACCCTGTTAACAGCAGAGGATGTGGTCTTTTCTCTTTTATATGCAAAAGCAGCCGGTGTATCAGGCGCATATGCATCCGGGCTCCAAAACCTGAACGAGGCCGAAGCGGTGAATCACCACCAGGTTCGCATTGTACTCTCCGAGGCAGATCCCCTCTTCACGCAACGTTTGTGTATTCCGATACTCCCTGCCCATGCGTTGAAAAAAACGGCTTCGGATGAGACTTCACTAGAACCCATTGGTACTGGTGCGTATGCTTTTGATGAGAAAAATGAAAGTGGCCTGTTTCTCAAAAGAAATGAGGCATGGTGGCGTGCAGCGGAGAAGGAAGAGGTGGGCCATTCTGCATGGCCGGACAAGGTTTTATTTGTTTACGGTACCGGTGAGGCGGATAGGATTACCCTCTTTCAGCAACGAAAAATTGATGTTACCTGGGCATTGGCAGCCCAAACACAGCAGTATGAAAATCGGAAAGACATTGAGATAAAGACATTTTCCGGCACTAAAATATCCTGGCTGGTTTTTGGGAAAAAGGGGGCATCTCTTCGCCAGGATAAAATTCAAAACCTGCTTTTACGCTACTTGAGTGCATCCAGAAGCATGGCTGGTTTTCCCGGCAAGGTGCCGGAAGGCGACTTGGGGAAACCGCAATTTTTGCATCCTGTTACAGTAGGACAGGAAACAGTGCCAGAATCTCCCCTGACGGCAGAAACACTGTTTCCTTTGTTGGAAGAGGCTGGTTGTCGATGGATGAAAAACACCGGTCAGGAGCGTGTGCTGGTTTATGTGGGGGATGCTTCGTGGAAAAAAGCGACGTTGACGATACAGTACCAGTCCATGGATTTGGAACGACTGAAAACAGCGGAATGGATTACAACGGAATTGAAAAAGGTTGGTATTGCCTGTAGCATTGTTGAAACGCAAAAAAAAGACCTGCTGAAACTGGCCAGGAGCGGGCAGTTTGATATTATGCTTATTGGTACAGATTCACCGGTAGCCGGAACCGGACAGGAGCGAAAGCAGGCAGTACAAAACCTGATTGAAGAAAACATCGCTGCGGCCAGTGTCCTTCCCCTCTATGTAGAAGAACGTGCGATGCTATATCAGACAAGGGTAAAAGGGGATAAAACACCCAGCGTTAGCAACGTTTATGGTGGTTATCCTTCGTGGTACCTCCTGCAAAACAAATAGCTCAATTAAAATTGAGGGTTAAAGAATGCAGATTCAATTAAAACCAGTAGAATTCGATGATATCGCATTGTTGGACAGTTGGTACAAGCCACAATCGCTTATCCACGCAACCGGTGGAAGAACCCTGCTTGAGGCTTTGCCGGATTTTTTATCTTTGAAGCCCGGATTCTTTATTATTACACTCAACTGTCACCGCAGTATTGGTTTTGTTGTAGCTGATCTAAAGGACACCCAGAGCGAGAAGATTTTGTGGATTCGCACCCTTATCATCGAGCCAAGCCTTCAAAAAAGTGGCTATGGTACAGCTGCACTACGGGCTTTACTCAACTATGTCGGTTTTGGAGAAAAGGTTCGCAAAGTTTTGGTATCCGTCCATCGTGATAACATCGCAGGGTACTCGTTCTGGGTTAAAAACGGTTTTCGGGACCAAACGTTTGCAGGTAAACTAACAGGTATGAAGCATGTGCGTATTCTGATACGGGAGGCCGGCGTATGAGCCGTCTTCTCGTCATGCCTGTGGTGTTTATTTTTACAGGTATTCTCTGCGCCGGCCACGGGTGGGCTATACCGCTACTTATCCTTTGTATTTTTTTCTGGACCTTACTTCTGTATCGTTGGCAAAGTGGGCAGTCTACGTTGTTACTAGCCTTACAGAAGTGGTTTCACGAAAGAAGCATCCCAAACATACGTTCCACAAAACAATCACCTTCACGTATTCGTGCAGAACAGAAAAACCCCAGGGCATCTTATGCATTGTTCCGGGTAATCTTGCCGGTGTTTTTCCTCCTGCTTGGCTTTTTGCGACAGGAATGGACCTTGCATCAAATCAACACCAGCTTCCAACCCTGGGCTGAGCAAAAAATAAAGGTAACAGGTACACTCCTTGCACCGCCACAGAAAGTCGGCGATACAGTCAGCTGCCTGGTAAAAGTGAACACAATTGATGGAGCACCTTTTTCTTTATCATCCACACACTTGAAAATGGTTTGGTATGGGCAAACAGACGCGCTTCAAGCAAACTATGGGGATATGATGAATTTTGCCGGCACGCTTCGTTTGCCCGAAGGAAGACGAAACCCCGGGGGCTTCGATGCCGCGGGTTATCTCGCTGCCCGACACATTTTCGGTCAGGTGAACCTTTCCGAAGCGCCTGTGCCACAAAACAGAAACGATGGCAACTTTCTCTTTGCCACAGGCTTCCGCCTGAAAGCGGCTGCTATCGGGCAACTGCACCGCTGGCTGCCGGCGACTGA
>JBBRWP010000220.1:0-5543 GCA_038249175.1 Acetivibrionales bacterium | reverse complement strand
GGCTCTTGAACGCGCACGAGGCGGTGCCGGAGGCGTGGAGGTCCATCGCCACCTGGAGCGGCGGCATAGCCCAATACCAGGAACAGACACGGCAAATGCAAACGGTGCTAATGGAAGCGGCTTCAGCAATGGGAAAAGCCAGCATGCAGCTCAGCGAAGCCATTGATGCGGATAAATTGACTGTCAAAGAATTGGACGAACAGCGGATGGCCATTCAGATTGAAAGCCGGCAGTATTTCGCCAAAATGGATGAACAGGTGCTGCACATGATGCAGGATTTGAGCATGCTGCTGGATGTTGCATTTTCACGTTTTAATGACATCACATCCATCGCGTTTGAAAATCTGGAACGTTCTATGCACACAACGCTCAATGATATTACGGAAAACATGAAATCCATGTCAGATAGCATGGATGATCAGGTCAGGGATATCAATCTCTATGCTAAAGGTCTATCAGAAGAAGTACGTACATTGAATGAGAACCTGAATAATTCCGTAAAGGTTTTCAGTGAGCAAATGGACGGCAGTGTTGTCAGAACATTTGATACCTTCGATGCTGGGCTTGCAGAGATATGCGGCAGGTTCACCCGTGTCATTGCGGATATGCGGGACACAGTTGAGGAACTGCCAGTTGTATTGCGTGCTATAGATGGTAAAAACGGACATATGTTCCAATAAACTACGACAAAGACAATTGCAGTGTTCAGGAGATGATATTATGAGCCATGGTACAAACGGAACAAGTAGTCAGGAGAATAGTGGGGAGATACACTACTGGAAACCTGGTCCGGTAGTTACTTCCGCACTCCTTTTTTTAGCTTTGGGTTTTATCCTTGTGCTATACCTGCAATACAATCCAATGCTCTTAAATTTGTCCAGTTTAGGAAGGAACACGGCTGAACCTATTGAAACAGAAGCAATCATCAGCCCGGATGAGATGCAGTCCAAAGAAGATTTATTAAACAAACAAGCGGCAGAACTGAATGACAAGGAAACCGCACTAGAATTGCAGCAGGCGCAATTGGACAGTACGCTTACTGAAATTGCACAACGTGAAAATGCCATGAATGCTGTTGGGATGGTTCGTAAGAGTATTATGGCCGACCTGAAAAACGAACTGGCCGGCCTGGACATTGTGTTGGATATCGATTCTGTATCCGGACATATTCGATTTGGAGACGCTGTTTTTTTTAAAGTGAATGAATCGGTAATCAGTGCAACCGGGGATAGTTATATTAAAAGTTTTGTTCCAGTCTATTTTTCCGTTTTGCTGAGTGAAAAATACAAGCCTTACGTGAAGGAAATCATTATTGAGGGGCACGCCGACGATGGTGGCGCATTCCAACACAATTTGGATCTCTCGCAAAACAGGGCGGCCAAAGTAGCGAAACTGATAGTAGATACAGGATTTCTAAAACTTCCGGACGGGTTTAATGCTGAAAGCCTGATTACGATTTCCGGTAGATCCTTCAATGCACCTTATATTGTTGATGGTGTGATGGATAAGGACAAATCACGCCGGGTGGAATTTCTCTTCCGCCTGCAAGGCGAAGATGAGTTGACACAGATTCAGGATGTACAGCCATGAACCAAGTAGTTTCATTAAAGTTAAACACATATGAACCGGCTTTGCTTCAGACCAGTGTAATGGATGTGAAGGACTTGTTCCCTTACGCGTCGGAACGACATGCTCACAATTTGGATACCGATAAGATTTGGCTGCTTGAACAGTTGGCAAAAATTGATTTTGCAAAAGATTTGGTTACTCTTGAGGATGCGTTTGATGCAGAACTGGTGCCTTTTGCATTCTCTTTGAGCCCAAAGATGCTGGAGAGCATTGTTTTCATTTTAGCAGATGAGAATAATCCTGAAATTGCAAATAATCTTTGTTTTATTCTGAGAAAACGGTTCAGACCAGTATTATTTCATATTGCCTGGAACCTGATACAGGAGCTTGGGGCAGAGGATGTGTCTTTTAGTTTATGGTCAATGATGACCCTGTTGAGCGAATTGATGCTGCAAAGAGAGCCTAATAATGTTGTTGCAACGTTTGTGATGGACTTGATGACAGCCATGAGCATATCCGGAAACGAGAGTCAGGAATCTCCTGACAGGAACGATGCCCAGCATAATAATAGAAAGCAAAATGAAGTAGACTTCATATCTTTTGCGATTCACTACATAGCAGAGAATCAGTTTACGCTGCGACACTTTTTTTGGAAGTATGAAATTCTGCAGGACAAACCCCTTGGAATGAAAATACAGCAGGAAGTTTTTTCTTCCGGCTCAAAAACTATTTTTCTTCGCAATCTGGAAACTTTAGCAGGCTATTTACGCCGAACACCAGACGATGCAGATGTTTTTTCTTTCTATATTCTTTCGCTGGATGTTTCTGAATACGCAGATACGCTGAATGCAGGGATGGTTGAAACATGGGGATATCCAGATGATGCACTGCCATTCTGGCATAAGACCGGGATAGATTGCATTCAAAAAATACGATTTTGGGTGGATTTGAAAATACTGGATAAACATTTTGGAGTTCAGACGGAAAAAATAAGCTTCTGGTCCAGGTATTTCAATGTGATAAGCAAGGTGCATAGTTATGCCAATTTTGGTTTATTGGCCATTGACTGTGGCGATTATGTTGCGGTTGATGTTCATGATGAAGACGGGTACACATACTTGTATCAGAAGAGCTTTTTTGAAGAAGAACTGTCTCGTCAGCTTACAGGAGCAGGGCAGTGGGTAGAGGATACGGTTATTCAAAAAACCACATGTTCCATCGCATTTTGGACAATTGATAAATCGGATATGGTGGACGCTAAGGCATACTATATGAAAGAACAGTCAGCACACATCATTCAAGCAAGCTATGATCGGGCAAAAAAGCTTTATTTCAGAGCTGTTTTGGATAAGTGGCTTTTGGAATCGTGAATGGTGGATTCAATGCGACAATAAAGTTTAATTCAAGTGTAAAAAGTCGATATTCGACTTTTTCATGCAAGTTGCTTTTCGACTTTTTCATGCAAGTTGCATTTTGCAACTTGCATGCAGCCAGCGGGGTTATCACTGGCTGGCAGTGAAACCTTCATTGGGAGCGTTACAGCCACCTAAAGTGGTTTGTAACATGCAAGATGATAAAATCATCTTGCATAATAACACACGAATGTGCGTTATTGCGCCGGAATCAAGTTACCCTTGATTTTTCAAGCATAAAGTACAATTCGTCAACTTTGTTATATAAGATACTAAATTGCCGATATATATGATATAAGAACGACGGACTTGAATGTTTCACTTCTTTCAACGAAGCACATTGTTAAGAACTTAATATTGAATGGACGTAAGAATAAATGTCAATATTAACAAATTTAACAAATTCAAACTTGACAGAAAGAAGCTTATATGACATTATTTCATCTAGTACGCCTCAGCATGCATATGTCATGATTTCTGTACCAAAAGAATTTACTGTCATTGAATAATTTGCTTATGGAACTGCATACGCAAATTATCTTCAAAAGTTGAAGTTCATTCATGTAACAGAACCCTATGCAAATGAAAACCCTCCAAAGACAGCAGCAAAACTTAAAATGCTGCCGCAAACCATAATGCACGACTTGGAGTAAAAAATGAGCGAAACTAAAAAAAGACTGGGTGACATTCTTGTCGATGCAGGCACCATTACCCTGGAACAACTAAAAGAAGCATTACATATTCAAAAAGACACAAATAAGCGTCTTGGTGAAGTACTCATTAATATGGGTCTACTTTCTGAAAACGATATTTTAAGTGTTCTTTCTACCCAACTCATGATCGAAATGATAGACCTGGAACGCATTGGCATCAAACCTGAAGTTGCGCGTCTGGTACCTAAGGCGTTGGCTGAGAAATACAAGGTTATTCCAGTTATGCTGCAGATGAACAGCATTGTGCTGGCCATGGCCGATCCACTGAACTATTATGCCATTGACGATGTGCAGTTCATTACACAGAAAAATGTCATCCCCAAAATTGCCACAGAAAAGCAAATCAAACGCAATATCGAACTCTACCTGTCCCGTGAATCTTCTGATCGTGCATTGGAAGAACTGAAGCGGGAGTTTGGCGATACTCAAAAAGACAATGTCCGTGATGATGGCATGACGGAGGATGTACGGAATGCTCCTGCAGTTCGGCTGGTGAATTCCATTATCACCCAAGCCATTAACATGAAGGCCTCTGACATTCATATAGAACCTTATGAGTTTGAAGTCCGTGTCCGTTTTCGTGTGGATGGTGTGCTCAGTGAAGTCATGAAAATTCCCAAAGAATCCTATTCGGCCATTTCAACACGTTTTAAGATTATGGCCAACATGAACATCGCCGAAAAAAGGCGTCCGCTCGATGGCCGTATTGAAATGAGCATCAACAACGCATCCTACGACTTCCGTGTTTCCACACTGCCCACCGTTTTTGGTGAAAAACTGGTTTTGCGTATTCTGGATAGAACCAGCTTTTTATTGGATAGGGCTATTCTTGGGTTTACTGAAGCCGAAAATGATATTATGGACCGTTTTGAACGGGCCCCCTATGGTATTATCCTGGTTACAGGTCCTACCGGCTCCGGTAAGTCCACCACTTTGTACACCATGTTAAGAGAAGTGAGTAAACCGGAAATAAATATTGTTACAGTTGAAGATCCTGTGGAATATATGTTGGGGGGCATTAATCAAGTACAGGTGAACAATCAGGCCAACCTCACCTTCGCCACAGGCTTGCGCTCCATACTGCGGCAAGACCCTGATATTGTGATGATTGGAGAAATCCGTGATGAAGAAACAGCCCAGATTGCCATCCGCGCTGCTATTACAGGACATTTGGTGCTTTCTACCCTGCATACCAACGATGCACCATCCACTGTTTCGCGTTTGGTAGATATGGGGGTGGAACCCTACCTCGTTGCCGATGCTCTGGTAGGTATTATGGCCCAGCGTCTGGTTCGCAAGCTTTGCCCCGACTGCAAAGTACCGCACAAATGGACACAAAAAGACCATGAAGTAATGAAAACCGATCTGGAACTGCCCATTTTTATGCCCCGATATCGCGGTTGCCCCAGGTGCAACAATACCGGTTATAAAGGGCGAACCGGCATCCATGAGATTATGGTCATCACCAATCGCCTGAAAATGGCCATAGAAACAAACGAAAACTCGGAAGTATTACGAAAAATTGCCAAAGAAGAAGGCATGATCGATTTATATGGGAACTGTCGCGAATTGGTTATTAAAGGGGTTACATCCCTGGATGAGATGGTGAAAACAGTTTATGCAAGAGACTAGTATTCTGTTTTAATGCAAAGAGATGGTAAAAACAGTTTATGCAAGAGACCAGCATTCTGTTTTGATATCAAAATATGGTGAAAACAGGTTAACCAATAACTAATATTGCTGGATGAGAAAGAGATGGTGAAAACAGAATATGCAAGAGACTAGTATTCTGCTGGATGTCAAAGAAATACTCCAAAGCGCTTATGAAATGCAGGCTTCCGATATTCAT